>QEVI01000393.1 GCA_003576855.1 Planctomycetota bacterium | reverse complement strand
AGATTAAAGCAACCCGCGAGCTTATAGATGAGCATGGCGCCCAAGTGTTGAATTATCTGCAGGCGACGCGATTGCCGCTCGGCATTTCGGTTAATTTTGGCAGTCATCCCAAGCTGAAGTACAAACGCATCGCGTTGACGAATTCCCGAGCGCGAAGTATTCGCGGCGATTCGCGGGATTCGCGGGAAAGAACTTCATGAGTCCGCCCTACGCGACAGTCATCGGCCTTGAGGTGCATGTGCAGCTTGCCACCCAGAGCAAGCTGTTTTGCCGCTGCAGTACGCGGTTTGGGGCGGAGCCGAATACGCAGACCTGCCCGGTTTGCATTGGCATGCCGGGCGCCCTGCCGGTGATGAACCGCCGGGCGTATGAGCTGGCGCTAAAAACCGCCGTCGCGCTCAATTGCCGCATTCCGCCGCTGACGAAGTGGGACCGCAAGCAGTACTACTACCCCGACCTGCCGAAGGGGTACCAGATCAGCCAGTACGATCTGCCCATGTCGTCCGACGGATACCTGGAAATCAGCGATCCGAAGGACCGCTTCCCGCCCAAGCGGATCGGCATCATCCGGGCCCATCTGGAGGAGGACGCCGGCAAGAGCATCCACGACGAGGCGGCGGGCAAGGCCGATAGCGAAATCGATCTCAACCGCGCCGGCACGCCCCTGCTGGAAATCGTGTCGGAGCCCGACCTGCGGAGCTCGGCTGAGGCCAAAGCGTTTCTGCAAGAATTGCGGCTGCTGCTCACCTACATCGGCGTCTCGGACTGCAACATGCAGGAGGGGAGCCTGCGGGTCGACGCGAACGTCAATCTCCACATCGAGACGGACGGCCGGCAAGTTGCCACGCCGATCGTTGAAATCAAGAACCTGAACAGTTTTCGCGCCGTGGAGCGTGCGCTCGACTACGAAGCACAGCGGCAATACCGCCAGTGGCAACAGACGGGCCAGAAGCTTGGCGACGCGCCCAAACAGACCCGCGGCTGGGACGATGCGGCGGGACTAACCCGCGGGCAGCGGAGCAAGGAGGAGTCCAGCGACTACCGCTATTTTCCCGACCCGGACCTTGCGCCCGTGACGACGACGCCCGAGCAGGTCGCGGCGGCTCGCGCGAGCCTCGGCGAATTGCCGGCAGCACTGCGGTCACGGTTGATCAGCGAACTGGGGTTGTCGGCGTACGACGCCGACGTGCTGGTGAACCAAGGCCGGCCGCTGGTGGACTACTACCTCGCGGTCGCCGACCAGTGCGGCGACGCGAAGGCGGCCTGCAATTGGGTGACGCAGGACGTGCTGCGGGCGATGAAGGACGGCGGCCTGTCGATCGAATCGTTTCCCCTATCCGCCCCGCGACTGGCCGGGCTGATCTCGGCGATCCGCCGCGGTGATCTGCCGGGGCCGCGAAGCCGTGAAGCGTTTGAAGTAATGCTCGCCTCGAGCCGCGACGTCGAGTCGGCAATCGCGGAGCTGGGTATTGAGAAGGTGGACGAGTCGGCGCTTGTCGAGCTGTGCCGTGAGCTGTTGGCCGCCAATCCCAGGATCGTAGCGGATATCGAGGCCGGGAAGATGCAGGCCTTAGGCGCGCTCATCGGGCAGGCTAAGAAGCGGAATCCGAACGTTGATCCCAATCGCGTGCGGGAGATATGTCTGGAGTTGGCCAAGGGAGGCGGGTGAGATTGGCCGCTCCGGCGGCTCGTTGAGCCGCGGCTGACGCGTGTGGCTCGTTGAGCCGCGGCTAGGCGGCGGTATGAGGCACGGCGTGGGCGGTTTGTTAGTTTGCGGCTGCGGACGATACGCTCGAATGAATACGCCGCTGGTTACGCTGACGACCGATTTCGGGGAAGGCAGTCCTTACGTCGCGGCGATGAAGGGCGTGCTGCTGTCGATCAATCCGCGACTGCGGATCGTTGACCTGACGCACGCGATTCCGCCGCAAAACATTCGCCGCGGCGCCCTGGTGCTGGCCGAGGTCACGCCGCTGTACCCGCCGGGAACGCTGCATATCGCGGTAGTTGATCCGGGCGTCGGCTCCGACCGGGCGATTGCCTATGCGCAGATCGGCGACCAGCGGTACATCGCTCCGGATAACGGGCTTCTCTCGCGGTTGGCTGCCGCCTGCGAGCCGTCTAAGATACGTGCTATCACCCAGGAGCGGTGGTTTCGGCGGCCGGTGGCGCCGACGTTTCACGGCCGCGATATCATGGCGCCGGCGGCAGGGCATCTTTCGCTCGGCGTCGATCCGGACGAGCTCGGCCCGCCCCTGGCGCGGCTGGCGGCGCTCGACTGGCCGGGAGCACGGAAAGTGGCGAACCGCATCGAAGGCATAGTGACGGCGATCGATTCCTTCGGGAACCTGATCACCAACATTTCGCGCGACATGCTCGCCGGCGTGCCCACGGATGAGTCGGTTGGCGTGTTTTGCGACGAGCATGAAACCCGCGGGATCTTCCGGACCTATGCCGACCAGCCCGCGATGACGCTCATCGCGTTGGTAGGCTCGAACGATTGCTTGGAGCTGGCAATCGTCGACGACAGCGCCGCCGCGATGCTCGGCGTGCGAGTCGGGGCGGCCGTGGAAGTGCGATGGTGATTCGCGACTAGCCGGAGGGCCGCGGCCTCCGGGGGCCGGACCGCACGACGGCCCGGCTTGGCGTGTGAATGGCGATTGAACCGATGCCGACGCTAGATGAACTCATCGATTG
>QEVI01000060.1 GCA_003576855.1 Planctomycetota bacterium | reverse complement strand
TTACGACTAGCGACCTGTACGCCCGGGCGGAAGAAACCTCGGCGGCCGGACTGCTGCAGTCTCATCACCTGGGCTGGCACGGCAGCGTTGGCAACGCTCGCCGTCGGCTGCTCCTATCCGGGCAATCGACTCGTCGATTGGTTGGCGTGGCTGCCGGTCATTGGCTTGGACTTCTGGATTAGCCGTGCACCGCGACGAGGGCGGGCGGCCCTGGCGGGCGAGCCCATCCCAGACTCGCGAGCGGGTAACGTAACTAGCCGGCCGGGCTTCGCCGGTGGTCGTGAAGCCTGGAGGCGGACGACGACCAATACGCTCCACCCTCCCCTCGAGGGAGGGGAATGTCTGGACGAGTCGGTGTTGCAGGAGGTGCGCCGGGTTCGCGATGAGGATGGCGTCGAAGGGATCGTGGCCACGCTGCGGGCGGAGTTCGCCGCCGGGCAGCGGCACGCGGTGCTGCATGTCGGGTTCTGCCCGCCGCTGTCACATCTACCGATGGTGCGGGCTGAGGCCGGCGACGGCCCGGAAGCCGAGGTCCGCGTCGTGCAGGCGTTCACCCATGGCGCGCGGCTGGAGGTGCGGCTGGCCGAATCGGCGAAGGAAGCGTGTTCGGTGCTGGTGGAGTTGACCGCTAAGCCGCAAGCGGCAGCGGGCGGCAGCGGGGAACGGGGGACCGTAGGACTGTAGGACTGCTGGTCCCACGGTCCCATAGTCCTACGGTTCCCAAACCCCTTCACCCCGTCGGCTGGCCGCCACACTCCCATGGCCTGGATTGCGGGCCCTCGGCTATAATCCCGCGCGGAGGTGAAAAGGGGCGATTTTCGCTACTGAGCTACGCATCGGACTTGGCGAGGACTCGCACCGCACGGCGGCTGGCGGGCCGTTGCGCCTCGGCGGGATCGATGTGTCTCACGATCGCCACGCCGTGGGCCACAGCGACGCCGACGTCCTGCTGCATGCCGTGACCGACGCCCTGCTGGGCGCGGCCGCCCTGCCGGACATCGGCGAGCTGTTTCCCAACACCGACGAGGCTAACCGCGGCCGAGACTCGGCCCAAATGTTGCGTCTGGCGTACGACCGCGTCGTCGCCGGCGGCTGGCGACTGGCGAACCTCGACTGCGTCGTCGCCGCCGAGCGGCCGAAGCTCTCGCCCGTGAAAGGACGGATGGTCGCGCGTATCGCGGAAATCCTGGGCGTCGATCCCCGCCAGATCAACATCAAGGCGAAGACGGGCGAAGGGCTCGGACCGGTGGGCGCCGGCGAGCTGATCGAAGCGCGATGCGTCGCGCTGCTGTTGAGGTAACGAACGTCGCACCGCTCCGGCGGCTCGTTGAGCCGCGGCTACTGACCACTGACTACTGCCTACTGACCAATCGCCATGAGCGCTCCCGCTTTAGTCACTCGCCGCGAGATTGAGCTTTCCGAGCCGCATCCGTCGCTCGCCATCTACAGCACCCTCTCGAAGCGCAAAGAGCCGTTCCGCACCGTCGAGCCAGGCAAGGTCGGCATCTACCTCTGCGGCCCGACGGTGTACGACAAGGCGCACATCGGCCACATGGTCGGTCCGGTGATCTTCGACTGCATCAAGCGCTACCTGAAATACTGCGGCTACCAGGTGACGTGGGTGGTGAACATCACCGACGTCGACGACAAGCTGATCCACAAGGCGGGCGAGCGCGGCATTTCGATGCTCCAAGTCGCCGAGGAGAACATCGCCGACTACATGGGCAACCTGGCGGCGCTGGGCGTCGACCAGGTCGACCATTTCCCCCGGGCGACCGAGTGCATGGGCGACATCGTCGCGATTATCGAGTCGCTCATCGATCGCGGCTATGCCTACGCGTCCGAGGGCGACGTCTACTTCGACGTTACCAAGGACCCGCAGTACGGCAAGCTGTCGAACCGCACGCTGGACGCCATTCAGGGAGACGGCGGCGGCACGGCCGAGCGGAAGCGGAGCGCCGCCGACTTCGCATTGTGGAAGAGCGCCAAGCCGGGTGAACCGTCGTGGGACAGCCCCTGGGGCAAAGGCCGCCCCGGCTGGCATATCGAGTGCTCCGCGATGAGCAAGAAGCTGCTCGGCGAAACCTTCGACATCCACGGCGGCGGCCTGGACCTGGTGTTTCCCCACCACGAAAACGAAATCGCACAAAGCGAATGCTGCCACGGCAAGCCGTTCGCCATTTACTGGGCCCATAACGGCCTGTTGCGCCGCGACGCATCGGCCGGCAAGATCGGCGGCCGCGCCGAACGCGAACGCAGCCCCTCCCCTCCCCATAAAGCCGGCGATGGCATCGCCTCCGCCCATAAAGCCGGCGATGGCATCGCCGGTCCTGATGGCATCGCCGGTCCGGACGAACAAGTCTCCGGCAAGATGAGCCGCTCCAAGGGCGCCGGCGGCCTCGCCGCGCTCATCGCCCACCAGGGCGGCCAGCGCATCCGCTTCTTCCTCCTGCGGACCCACTACCGCAGCACCGTGCTGTTCAGCGAGGAGGCGATCGAGGAAGCCGCCGTCGGCCTGGAGACGTTTTACCGGCTCTTCAAGCGGTACCATCGCATCACCCGCGGCGATTTCTATCACCTCTCGGCCCCGGCGCATCGCTCGGAGGACACGGCCGCCGCCGCCAGCGGCCATGCAGCGCTGGCGGCGGCGGCCGTCTGCAAGCAAAAGTTCCTCGCCGCGATGGACGACGACTTCAACACCGGCGCCGCCATCGGCGAGCTGTTCGAGTTGGCCAAAATCGCCAACCGCTTCTGCGACGAGCACAACCTCGAAGGCGGCGGCGCCGACAACGCCACCATGGGCGACCTGACCATGCTCATGGCCACGATCAAGGAGCTGTCGAACATCTTGGGGTTGTTCCTAAAGCCCCCGGCTCTGCCGGGGGGTCACGTTGCGAACGAGGCGCTGCTGGGGAAGGTGATGCAACTGGTGATCGACCTGCGAGCCGAGGCCCGCAAGGCCAAAAACTTCGCCACGGCCGACGCCATCCGCGACGGCCTGGCGTCGGCGGGCGTCAAGCTCGAAGACCGCGCCGGCGGCACCGAATGGTCCGGCGGCGACGCGGCGACGCTCGAGCGAGTCGTGCAACTGCTGATCAACCTGCGGCAGACTGCGCGGCAGAACAAGGATTACGCCGCGAGCGACGCAATTCGCCATCGACTCGGCGAAATCGGCGTGAAACTCGAAGACCGCGGCGGCGAAACCGAGTGGGTGCGGTAAAAAACGCACGCCCCGCCGGGACGCCTTAATCGACCCTCCCTTCCCGGCGGAATCGCGGCCCTGGCGACTTGGCGACTCCCCTCATGCGCGTCCTCGGCATCGACCCTGGCCTGAACACCACCGGTTACGGCGTGCTGGAATATGCCCGCGGGCAGGTGCGGCTGGTCGAGGCCGGCGTCGTCCGCGGGCGAACCAAGGGCTCGCTCACCGCGCGGGTGCAGGAGATCTACGACGGCGTCGCCGACGTGATAACGACGCTCAAGCCCGCGGCGCTGGCCCTGGAGAAAATCTATGCACACTACGATCGCCCCACCACGGCCATCCTCATGGGCCACGCCCGGGGGGTGATCGTGCTGGCGGCGGCGCAGGCGGGCGTCGCGGTGCACGATTACGCCTCGACGCAGGTGAAAAAGTCGCTCACCGGCAACGGCCGGGCGCCCAAAAGCCAGATGCAGCTCGCGATTCAGCGGGAACTGCGGCTGGCCAGGCTCCCCGAACCGCCGGACGTGGCCGATGCGCTGGCCATTGCGCTGTGCCACGTCTGGAGCCAGCGGGCGGAGGCGATGGTGTATCGTGATCCGGATCCGTGATCCGGGCCCGCTCTGGCGGCTCGTTGAGCCGCGGCTATCAGTCCCCCGCCGCCGGCTCGTTGAGCCGCGGCCAGGGGTTAAACGGTTCCGCTTTCCGCTACCGGCTTTCCGCTTTCGCTCTCATGATCACCAAAATCACTGGCATTCCGCTGGCCGTCGCGGGCGACGTGCTGACGCTCGCCGTCGGCGCCTTTGAATACGAAGTTTTCATCCCTGAGTTCACCCGCCGGCAGCTTCAAGCCCAGGTCGGCCGCGAAACCAGCCTCCACACCATCGAGTACCTCGAAGGCAATCAAATGTCCGGCCGCATGACGCCGCGGCTGGTCGGCTTCCTGAACCCCATCGAACGCGAGTTCTTCGAGCTGTTCTGCCAGGTCGACGGCGTCGGCGTAAAAAAGGCCCTGCGGGCGATGGTTCGGCCCGTGCAGGAAGTCGCCAGCCTGATTGAAGAACAGGACGTCAAGGGCCTCGCCGCCTTGCCGGGCATCGGCCCGGCGACGGCCGAACGAGTAATCGCCAAGCTGCGTCGCAAGGTGCCGAAGTTCGCCCTACTGATCAGCCGCGAATTGCCGCCGGACGTCGCCACCGAGCGCGACGTGCTCAGCGAAACCTACGAAGCCCTGCGGTCCCTGGGCCACAGCGAATCCGACGCCCGCCGGCTGCTCGACGAGGCGCTGGAGCGTAAAAAGAAGTACAAGGACGTCGATGAACTGCTGCGGGCCGTCTACGAACAGCGCCACGGCGGATGACTGTTGCGTCCGTCGCCCGTGGTCCGTAGTCAGTCGTGATTGGGCGGGCAGTCGCCGTCGCAACTGACTACGGACAACCGACTACGGACAATTTGTAACGCAAATTCGCTCTTTCCGTTGAGCGAACTAGAATGTCATTACCTTCTCCATGGCGCAGCGGCGGCCGGCGAGCGTGGCGAATCGCCCGACCGCTGCTGGCGATCTATCTGACGGTGGTGCTCATGTTCGCGCTGCTCGAACGCCTGCTAGTCTACCCAGCCCCCCGGCTGGACGGCGCCGACTGCGTAGCCGCCGATCTGCCCTACGAGGACGTCTTCTTTGCCGCCGAGGACGGAACGCGACTTCACGGCTGGTACGTGCCGCATCCCCAGCCCAGGGCGGTCGTGCTGTTCGCCCACGGCAACGGCGAAAACGTCGCCAGCCTCGCGCCGCTGTTGCGGCTGCTGCACGACCGCGTCGCGGTGACCACCTTCGCGTGGGATTACCGCGGCTATGGCCGCAGCGGCGGCAAGCCGCACGAAGAAAACCTGTTGTCCGATGCCCGGACCGCCCAGCGGTGGCTGGCGGCGCGGGCCGGCGTGCGACCGGAGGACGTCGTGGTCTACGGCCGATCGCTCGGCGGCGGCGTCGCCGTGGGGCTGGCCTCGCAGCACCTCGTTCGCGGGCTCGTCTTGGAACGGACCTTTGCGGGCCTGGTGGAAACGGCCGCCCACCATTTTCCCTGGCTGCCGGTCCGCTGGCTGATGAAGAACCGCTTTCCCTCGATCGAGCGGATCGCGTCGTACCGAGGACCGCTGCTGCAAAGCCACGGCACGGCCGATGAAGTCGTGCCCTTCGACATGGGCCGCCGATTGTTTGAGGCGGCCGGCTCGGCGAACAAGCGGTTCATCACCTGCGAAGGCGCCGACCACAATTGCCCGCAGCCGGATGACTTCTACGATGCGCTGGTCGAGTTCCTCGATTCCCTGCCGCCGGTCGCCGACGTCGCCCTGGCTGAAACGGCAGCCCCCAACGGCCACGCCCCGCGAAACCCGCGCTGACCCCGCCGCTGCCCCGCACCACAACAACCCGCGCCGCAAGCCGCCGCTCAACGAGCGGCCGGAGCGGCAAGGAAGGCGCGCCGCGGTTCGGCCACGCGCTCCGGCGGCTCGTTGAGCCGCGGCTACCAGGGCGTCGCCGGCACGATCGCTAGCGCGGCGTCCGAAACGCGCTCCGGCGGCTCGTTGAGCCGCGGCTACTTCCGTCTCCCGACGGCACCGAGGCTTTGGTATAGTGCCTTGGCGTACAGGTGTTCAGAAATGCCGCGTCGCCGCCGAGCGATGCCCTTGCCGATGCCCCGCGAACCCATCCTTTCCGGCGACGACGACGAGCGATTCGAGCCCAGCGCGCCCGAGCTGCGCCTGCCGCTGGCCCGCGAGGAGGACTCGGCCCTCCGCCCGCAGCGGATGGAGGACATGGTGGGGCAGCGGGCCGTCTACGAGCGACTGAAGATCGCCGTGGACGCCGCCAAAATCCGCCGCGAGCCGCTGGGCCACATCCTGCTCGACGGCCCGCCGGGACTGGGCAAGACCACGTTCGCCACGTGCATTCCACGCGCCCTCGACGTGCCGCTGCAAATCGCCAGCGGCGCGGCCCTGGCCGCGCCCAAGGACCTGCTGCCGTATTTGACCAACGCCGAAGAAGGCTCGGTGCTGTTCATCGACGAAATCCACCGCCTGCCCAAGGCGGTCGAGGAATTCATGTACCCGGCGATGGAGGACTTTCGCGTCGACATCACGCTCGGCGAAGGCGTCAGCGCCCGCACCGTGAATATGCAGTTGCGGCCGTTCACTATCATCGGCGCCACGACCCGCAGCGGCCTGCTTTCGGCGCCGCTGCGCGACCGTTTCCAAGTCCGCGAGCACCTCGACTTCTACTCCCACGAGGAACTTACGGAAATCATCCGTCGCAACGCCCGCAAACTGCGCGTGGAACTGGCCGAAGACGCGGCCCGGAAGATCGCCGTCTGCAGCCGCGGCACGCCGCGGATCGCCAACAACCGCCTGCGGTGGGTCCGCGACTACGCCACGACCAAGGCCGAGGGCCGCGCGACGCTGCCGGTGGCTGAGGCGGCGCTGGCGATGCTGGGGGTCGACCAGGTCGGCCTCGATGGCCAGGACCGCAAGTACCTGGAAACGATCCTACGAGTCTTCCACGGCGGGCCCGTGGGCGTCGAGGCGATCGCGCACACGCTCAACACGGCCATCGATACGCTTACCGACGAGGTGGAACCCTTCCTGCTGCGGGCTGCGCTGGTCGTCCGGACGCCGCGTGGGCGGAAGCTGACCGCCGCGGGCTATCAGCACCTGGGCGTGAAGCCGCCCGACCCGCGTCGAACCGCCGACGACCGCGACGACGGAACCCTGCCGCTATTCAGCGAATAGCAGGCGTCGCAAGGCGCCCCACTCCGCGGTCGCTGCACCATCCATTGAGCCCATTTAGCCGCGGGCCTCGGCCCGCGCAGGGCCGTAACCTCGCCCCCTTAAATCCGGCCCGCCCTTAACTCCTCCCCCCAACCGGGCTAGTTGCGCACGCCGCCGCATCGCGCCGCCAGAGAACCGCAAACACCCCCGCCAGCAGCACGCACGACCACTGATAACCGGTGAGCCCGCCCCAGAGACGCGCTTCGGGCCGAATGAACTCAGTGGCGAATCGATACGCCAAATACGCGATGATGTACAGCTTGATCAACTGCCCCCGCAGCCGATAGCCGCCGGGGTCGCGAGGCGGCGACTGGCGACGATCGCGTCCGCGCTGCTGCAACTCCCACAGCACGCACGCCATGGCCAGGTGAAACGCCGACTCGTACAGTTGCGTCGGATGCCGCGGCAAGGAATCGACGCCCCCGAACACGACGCCCCAGGGCAAATCGGTCGGCGTGCCGTAGCAGCAGCCGCCGACGAAGCATGCCAGCCGTCCGACGCCGATCGCAGCCGCCACGGGCACGGCGAACGAGTCGCCCGTCTTCACGCGGACGCCCAAAGCCCATTTGGCGGCTTCCACGCCGAGGTAGCCGCCGACGAGCCCGAACAGGATGGTCTTGCCGTCGGTGAACCAGGCGGCGCCGCTGAGCAGCCCGCTCCAATCCGACAGCACAAACGGCAGCTTCGCGCCAATCATCGCGCCGCAAAACGCGCCCAGGCCGATGCCCAGCTTCTCCCGCGGCGAGAGCGGCAAGCCGCGCTGCGTGCGTCGCCCCAGGCACGCCCCCACGGCGATCGATGCGATCATGATGAGCGTATAGGCCGGGTTCACGATGGATGCCCCGCAGAGCGCGTCGCGAAGGCCGAGGAGGCGCGGCCAGGTGCTTCATGGATCGCGTCTAAAGCGGCGCTGTTCGCCAGCGGCGGCAGCGGCGCATGGCCTGGCCGATAGAGGAGGTTGTACGCCGAGAACGGCACGATGTGGCCCGATGGCAGCACGAAATGGACGCAGGCCTTCATCTCCTGCCGCACGTCGAAGTTGTAGGCGTCCATGAAGCTGGTCGTCGTGATGCGGAACACGTCCTCCGGGCCAAGGTCTTCGAGAATCGCCCGCCGGAAAAACTCCTGGGCCAACGACTCCTCAGCCGCATCTTGTTGGTCGTGCGCCGCTCCCAGCCGCCGCTCAACGAGCGGCCGGGGCGGGGCGCTGAGCATCGTTGATTCGGCTGGCGAATCATTGCCGCTCCGGCCGCTCGTTGAGCGGCGGCTATCGAGGGACTGCTGCGAAGGCGGCGCGGCGCTGCAGGCGCCGGTGCTGCACGCCGCTCGCGCGAGGTACTGGCCGATCAGTTCCCGGGCCCGCTGGCGATTGAAGGTAATCCGACCCGCGAGAAGATCGAGATGGTTTTCCAGGTCGATGAACCGGGCCAGCGGCACGCACTGCCGGCCGCGGCGGTAAGCGTACGCCAGCGTGTGGGCGTTGGGATGGGCGCACGGCAGCGGCGAGAAATCGGTAGGCCGCCACCGCCCCCTTCCGTTTCGACCATGTCCGGTTTGCTCGCCAATCGCCCGAATCACGTCCGGAAACGTCACCCGCCGCTCCAGTTCCGCCGGCAGCACGTGCCGACCGACATAGGCGGCCGGCTGAAAGCTCACGCCCGTGATCCACGGCCGCTCGATGCCGAACTCGACCAGGCGCCCCAGTTCGCCGTCGTTGACGCCTGGCTGCACCGTGCAGACGAGGATCGTGCGCAATCCCGCTTCGCCCAGCCGCTCGACGGCGCGCAGCTTCGTCTCGACGAGCCTCTGGCCGCGGAGCGTACGGCAGCCGCCCTCGGAGAAGCCGTCCAGTTGCAGGTAAATCTCCGTTCGGTGGCGCCGCTCGGCAAGCTGCTCGACCAGCTCGCGGTCGTGGGCCAGCCGCAGGCCGTTGGTGTTGATCATGACGACGTCGATCGGCTGATCGCAGGCATAGCGCCAGACGTCGAGCAATTGCGGATGGACCGTCGGTTCGCCGCCGGAAAGTTGCAGCACCTCCGGCTGACCCTCCGCCTCGACCAGCCGGTCGATGGCGCTGCGGCACTCGTCAAACGACAGATGGCGGCCGCCGGGGCCGCTGCTGGCAAAGCACAGCGGGCACTCGAGGTTGCACGCCGAGGTGATTTCCAGCAGCCCCAGGCACGTGTGCTGCTCGTGGTCAGTGCACAGGCCGCAATCGTAGGGACAACCGAGCGCCGGCTCGACGCCGAAACGGCGCGGCGTCTTGCCCGGCAGGCTGTAATCGGTGCGGTCCCACCAGCGGGCATCCGAACAGACGAAGTCTTCGCGCGGGCCGTGCTCCGGGCACCGTTTGCGGAAGTAGATCCGGCCGCCGCGCTCGACGATCTTCGCCGGAACGAGCCGCAGGCACGCCGGGCAGAGGCTCTGCGTGGCGCCAAGAAACGTGTAATCGCGAAACCCCAGTGCCATGCCGAACTCCACTCCATGCCGGCGCCGCCGCGACGGGCTCATTCGCCGGCGCGGGGCGGCGTCACGTCAATATCGCGGCGATACCGCCGGACCGACCACTTGACCAGTTTGACGGCGACGAAAATGGCCGCCACGGCCCCGAAGCCGGCGCCGGCAGCCAGCCAAAGCAATTCGGCGGCGTTCATGCTTACGCCAAAAAACGTCGCGCAGGTTGCGCAGAAACAGCAGAATGTGGCGAATCCCACCACGGTCGCGATCACCACCGCCGCGCCGAACGACGTCACGCCCAGGGCCACCTTTTCCGCCGCCGAGACCGTAACGCCTGCCGCCTCGCGGCGGCGCACGACCTTCGCCGTGCGAACCAGCACCGGCGCCAGCAAGATGCTCACTATCACCCCTACGCCGGGGTAAATGGTCATCAACCCGCACAAGATCGCCGCCAGCGTCACCACCAGCAGCAGCGTGCTCAGCGAGAACGAGTAGCCGCGGCCGTCAGCGAATGTCGGGCTCGGGGGGACGGCCGCGGCCGCCTGCCGAGCGCCGGCCGCCGTTGCGGCGGTCGGGGCGCCGCAGAGCCAGCAGGCGGCCTGCCGGTCGCTCCGCTGCTCCGCCCCGCACTCGGCGCAAACCGCCGCCGTCGAAACCTGGCCCGTAGGATTCTGGCTCATGCCTTCACCCCGCGCCTCGCGACGCGCAATCACGACGAACAATCGGCGCTGGCGCGGCGCAGTTCGGGTGCAGTGCCCCACCGGGGCTGCGACGGCGCTCCGCCACAACTCAATAACGGCTCAGAACAAGAACTGCATTGCCCGCGACAAGACGGCGTAGGCCGCCCAGCCGAGCAAGAACAGCGGGATCACAAACGCCAGCGCCACCAGCAGCGAAATACTGATTCCTTCCACCGCCTCGGGCTCGACCGACGACGCCCGATACTCCGATTCGTCGAAATCCTTGGCCGGAATGTCGGCGCCGCAGTTCCAGCACCGCCGGGCGACCTCCTGGATCTCGACGCTGCACTGGGGGCAGCGACGATCCCAACGCGTCGGTTGATCAATTACGGACTCGTTTTCCATGACAGCCCCGCGGGCTGGGTGAACCGCTCGGCCAGCCGCTGCGTCCGCCGCACCAGTTGGCCGACAAACACCCCCGTAAGCGCCAGCGCGACGAGGATCACCAGTTCTTCGTACCGCGACACTCGCAAGTCGAGCGCCGGATCGCGGCCAAACGTCGCCGGCCACTTGGCCACGCCCAGCACGCCTACGTAACCGATCGCCGCTCCCGCGGCGGCCAAACGCACCACGGCTAAATTAAACCGCAAGCCGGCCAGCACGATCACCAGAAAGTAACCCGCCACCAGCGGGCTGCGCGGCCCGTCGGCGATGGCCAGCACGCTGGTGAGCATCACGAGATCCAGCAGCGTCGAGGCGGCCGATATCCACCGCGGGAATACCTGGTGCCGCAGGCACAGGTGAACCGCGGCCGCGCCCGACCCCCACGCCAGCGCCAGCAGCGTCGCCAACAGGTGGAACCTCCGGTCCATGGTCCCCGGCTCGCTCAATTGCAGCAAACCCCAGGCGGGCAACCGACCCTGGCTAGCGGCAAAGTTCCACAAATGCAGCAGGTAAAACACGCCGATGGCGCCGATCCGTAGCAAGTTGGCCCGAACCTCGCCCTCGTACTGTTGCCAGCGCTGGACGATGAACCAGCTTCGATCGGCGGACGGCGGAGAATCGGCGATGGCGGCGGCCATAGGCTCCGACGAGCAGGAGGCGAAACGCGGGTTACCACCCGCCTCCGGCAGTATAACGCACCTCCGCTGCCAACATAGCCGCGGCGCAACGAGCCGCCGGTGCGGTACAAAACCAAGCCCCCGTACGGCGCGCCCCGCCGCGCCGCCGGACGAGGCCTGACCGGCGGCCCTACGGGCGGGCGGGCGGCTCCGGCGGTTGGCCGCTCCGGCCGCTCGTTGAGCGGCGGCTAGGGGCGGTTGAGCGGCGGCGATAGGTGTTAGTGGGCGGCGGCGGGCCATTGACCGCCGCGGCGACCGCCGATAATTTGGGTGATTCGCCCCGCCCCGCCTGTGCCAAATAGAGCCCGACCAGTTCCTTAGCCATCCTTTGTCGCCATGGCCGTCCCCAAGCGCAAACACTCGAATTCCCGCACTGGCAAGCGCCGCTCGCACCACGCGATGAAGCCCAAGCAGCTCCAATCGTGCCCGCGGTGCGGCACGCCGCAGCCCTCGCACGTGGTCTGCCCCAACTGCGGCCAATACATGGGCCGCACGCTGGTCGAGACGGAAGAGTAGCCAGAGGAATCAAGGCTGTAGACTCGAAGGTCGCACGGCGTGCGTCCATCCTGCCGGCTACAACCGCAATCTGGCGGAGGGCCGTGTAGACGGCGGGCTGCAGGGCGGGCGATGCGAAGCAACCCTCCGGCCTCCAGTCTGCAGCCTACCGCCTGATGAAAACCGCCCTGCTTTTTCCTGGCCAAGGCGCGCAAACCGTCGGCATGGGCGCGTCGCTGGCCGAGTCGGTCCCCGCGGCGAAGGAACTGTTCGCGCGGGCCAACGAAATCCTCGGCTACGACCTCCTCAAGCTCTGTGCGGCAGGGCCCGCCGAGCGGCTCGACGCCACCGAGCATAGCCAGCCGGCGCTCTTCGTTTGTAGTCTGGCAGCGCTGGAAAAGCTCCGCCTCGAGCAGCCGGCGATCCTCGAAGGCGCCGCGGCGACGGCCGGGCTCAGTCTGGGGGAATACACCGCGCTGGTCTTCGCCGGCGCCATGGACTTTGAAACTGGCCTGCGGCTGGTGCGGGAGCGGGGCTTGGCGATGCAGGCCGCTTCCGACGCCGCCCCCAGCGGCATGGTCAGCATTCTCGGCCTCGACCGGGAGCAGGTCGAACGTCTCTGCGACGAGGCTCGCCAAGGCGAAGTATTGCAAGTGGCTAACTTGCTGTGTCCCGGCAATATCGTGGTCTCCGGGACAAAGGGGGCGTGCACTCGGGTCAAGGACCTCGCCGAAGCCGCCGGCGCGATGAAGGTCATTCCGCTGTCGGTGGCCGGGGCCTTTCACACGCCGATCATGCAGCCGGCGTACGACCGGCTGTCGGCCGCGGTGGCCCAGGCGGCGATCAGGCCGCCGCGGATCGCCGTGCTCTCCAACGTGGACGCCGAAGTACACACCGACCCCGACGAAATCCGACAACTGCTCGTGCGGCAGCTTGTCAGCCCGGTGCTGTGGGAAGAAACCATGCGGCGGCTGATCACCCGCCACGGCATCGAGCGCTGCGTTGAAGTCGGCCCGGGCCGCGTCCTGGCCGGCCTGCTCAAACGCATCGACCGCAAGTTCCCCTGCGAGAACGTGACGGCGTGACGCGGGCCATTTAAGCAGACGAATCTCGCAGAGGCGCGGAGGCGCAGAGAATCGCCCAGCGGCGGGGATGAGTAGACCTTAGCGATTTTGAGTTCTCTCCGCGACTCTGCGACTCTCCGCCTCTGCCAGAGGCAATTAACGGCATAACGCAATTGAGGAAGACCATGGCTGATGCACCTTCTCGGCGAATTGTGGTCGATCTTTCCGGGCAGGCGGCGCTGGTCACCGGCGCTTCGCGGGGGATCGGCAAGGCGATCGCCCTGGCCCTCGGCAAGGCCGGCGCCGAGGTCGCCTGCATTGCGCGAAACGAGCAGAAGCTCAACGAAACCGCCGCTGAAATCACCTCCGCCGGCGGCAAGGCCTCGGTCCACGTGTGCGACGTCGCCGACTCGGCCGGCGTGCAGGCGACCGTCGACGCGGTCGTCGCCGCCCACGGCCGGCTCGATGTCGTCGTCAACAACGCCGGCATCACCAAGGATACGCTGCTGCCAGTGATGACCGACGAGGACTGGGACCAGGTGATCGCCGCCAATCTGCGGTCAGTGTTCCTGTTCACCCGCGCTGCGGCCAAGGTGATGATGCGCCAGCGCTCCGGCCGGATCATCAACATGTCGAGCGTTTCGGGCCTGGTGGGCAATCCCGGCCAATCGAACTACTCCGCGTCGAAGGCCGGCATCATCGGCTTCACCCAAACCGTGGCGCGAGAACTGGCCAAGCGCAAGGTGACCGTCAACGCGATTTGCCCCGGCTTCATCGCCACCGACATGGCCGAAGCCCTCGGCCCGGCGATCATCGACGAGGTGAAGAAGCGGATTCCCATGCAGCGCCTCGGCGACGCGGAGGAAATCGCCGACGCGGTGCTGTTTCTGGCCAGCGACTCGGCCAGTTACATCACCGGCCAGGTCGTCACCGTCGACGGCGGCATGACGGCGTAGCCGGCGGCGTGCCCTGGCCGCCCGGCGAGCAGGCGCCGCCTGCCTGCACGAAGCCGCGCGGCCAGCGTCGCCAGGCCGCTTCGGCCCCCTGACGGGCGGCCGTGAGCGACCTAGACAGCCATGGCCCCAGCCGGTATATCTTGACCTGCTTCGCAGGACCGATCTATCTTTAACGGCTTCCGCGGCTGCCGCACGGCGGCGCTCGGGGGGCGGCAAATCACCGTACACAATCAGGCTTTAGGTGCGAGACTGTGAACATCGGGCGGCGTCGGCGGCTCGCGCCAGCGCTGCAGGTCTCGCGCCGAGCCGATACGGCGCATAAAAACATCCTGGCATTCGGAGGGACTCTAGCGTGGCCTCGATCATGGAACGCGTGACGGAAATCGTCGCTGAACAACTCGGCGTCGATAAAGACAAAATCACCCCGGAAACGTCGTTCGTGAACGACCTGGGCGCCGACTCCCTCGACACCGTCGAGCTCGTCATGGAACTGGAAGAGGAGTTCGACATCAACATCCCTGACGACGCCGCCGAAAAGATTCAGACCGTCGGGCAGGCCGTCGCGTTCATCGAACAGAACAGCCGCAGCTAATCGCCCCGGCGGAGCCTGGTCGGCTGCTCGACAAAGCGAGCGGGCGTCGCGCCGGCGGCGGTGGCCCGACGCAGCGCCGCTGGACCTGCCATTGCCCGCGGCGCTCCCCGCAGGCAGCTAAGAGTTAGCTTCAGCGACGAGAGGGAGTTCATGGCGGTGCGCGTGTTCCGCGGGCGCGAGCCAGCCGGGCGACCAGGTGAATCGCGGCGTCGGTCGCCAGCGCCTCCCGACGCCCCCGCCGTCGCCTAAGGGAACCCGTTTTCACTCGACTAGATGATGCGATGAAACGCCGAGTTGTCGTCACTGGCTTGGGCGCCGTTACCTCCCTCAGCACGAAGGTCGAGGACCTCTGGCAACGAGTTCTCGCCGGCCAGAGCGGCATCCACGAGATCAAGGCGTTCGACACCGCCGATTACAAGGTCAAGTTCGGCGGCGACATCCACGACTGGACGACCGACGGCTATATCGACGGCAAAGAGGCGAAGCGCGTCGATCGCTTCACCCAGTTCGCCCTGGTCGCCGGCATCGACGCCGTCAACGACGCCGGCATCGACTTCTCCCACGACGATCCGTACCTGTGCGGCGCGATCATCGGCTCGGGCATCGGCGGCCTCAACGAAATCGAAGAGCAAGAGCGGCGGCTGATCCTCAAAGGCCCCGACCGCGTCAGCGCCTTCACCATCCCGAAGCTGATGCTCAACGCCGCCAGCGGGCACCTCTCCATTCGATTCGGCCTCCGCGGCCCGAACTACGCCGTGGCCACCGCCTGCGCCAGCGCGACCAACGCCATGGGCGACGCCTTCAAGGCCATCCAGTACGGCGACGCCGACGTGATGCTCACCGGCGGCGCCGAAGCGGCCATGACGCCCATCGGCGTGAGCGGCTTCGCCAACATGAAGGCCCTCTCGGAACGGAACGACGATCCCCAGCGGGCCAGCCGACCGTTCGACGCCGACCGCGACGGATTTGTGCTTTCCGAAGGCGCCGGCATCCTGGTCTTCGAGGAGTACGAGCACGCCAAGGCCCGCGGCGCGAAGATCTACGGCGAAATCGTCGGCTACGGCGCCAGCGCCGACGCCGGCCACATCACGCAGCCCGACGATCAGGGCACGGGCGCCGCGCGCGCGATGAGCGCTGCGCTCCGCGACGCCCAACTCAACCCCGCCGACGTCGACTATATCAACGCCCACGGCACGAGCACGCCGCTAGGCGACAAGGCCGAGACCACGGCCGTCAAACGCGTGTTCGAAGACCACGCCTACAAGGTCAACGTCTCCAGTACCAAGAGCCAACTGGGCCACCTGCTGGGCGCCAGCGGCGGCGTGGAATTGGTGCTGAGCCTGTTGGCCCTGCGAGCCCAGATGGCCCCGCCGACGATCAATCTGCACAAGCCCGACCCGGCGTGCGATCTCAACTACACGCCCAACCAGCCGCAACCGCGCCCGATCCGCGCGGTCATGAGCAACAGCTTCGGATTCGGCGGCCACAACGCGTCAATCATCGCCGCACAGCTGCGGTAGTGTGAGTCGAATATCCGTCCCGACGGAATTGACCAACAGGCCCGACTGTCCTAGACTAGTCTTAGACCAGTCGAGGCCATTATATGGCGATATCCGATTCATCGGTCGGCGCCTACGAAGCCAAGACACGCTTTTCAGAGCTCTTGGGCCGGGTTGAAGCGGGCGAGGAGGTAACAATCACTCGCCATGGCACGCCGGTCGCCAAGCTGATTCCCGTACGACGCGACAAGAGCGCCGCCGAAATCCAGCAGATGTTCGACGCCTGGGACCTCCGGTCCGCCGATCTGACGCTCGGCGGACTGGACCTCAAACAGCTCATTGAAGAAGGCCGCCGATGAGCGCGGCGTTCGTCATCGATTGCTCCATGACCATGGCGTGGTGCTTTGCCGACGAGCGCACCGCCTTAACGACGCAAGTACGAGATCGCGCGAAGTTCGAAGTCGCCGTAGCCCCCGCCTTGTGGCGGCTGGAGGTGGCCAACGTCCTGGTTCGCGCCGAACGGCGCGGACGGATCACGCCCGCCTTGTCCGCGGAATTCGTCCAACTGCTCGATGCCATGAAGATCGAGATTGACGACGCCGGCTGCGTGTTTGACCATGTCCTGCCGTTATGCCGTCAGCACGATCTGACGGCTTATGACGCCGCGTACTTGGAACTAGCTCTTCGCAGACGTTTGCCATTAGCCACGCTCGACGAGCGACTCCGATTGGTCGCCAGTCAGCAGGGCGTAGGATTATTGGGCCGATAGGGAAGACGCCCATCGGAATCCACGCTGATCCATGAGCGAGCCTTTCAATAAGCGACGTGCGCGTCCAAGCCGAGATCAACGATGAGCACTGCCGCCGACTACCGGCACATCGTCATCGACCAAGCGGGAGCAGCGCGCCTTGACGACACGCAGTGCAAAGTCGCTAGTCGAGAGGAGCTGCGGAGTCGCGTCACGTACCTGCCGCTTTCCTGAGGTTCGCGCCGCAAGCCTATCGCTTCCGCCTTGCATACCCCGCTGGCTCGGCCGAGTCTCCCCGCGCGAACTTCGCCACCAAGCCGCTTAGCGCAATCACGCCGACGAGGTTCGGGAAAATCTGCGAGCCGTTGAGGATATCCCCCCACGCCCACACCAGGTCCACCTTCGCAATGGCCCCCAGCGGGATCAGCGAGCAGTACACCCAGCGGTACGGCGCGATCACCCGCGGCCCGAACAGGTACTCCAGGAACTGCTCGCCGTAGAACGACCAGCCCATCAGCGTCGTGTAACCGAACAAAAACACTGAGAACGCGACCATCCACCCGCCGACGGTCGGCATGGCGGCGTTGAACGCTTCGGAGACCGCCGCGGCGCTCTTTACTCCCTCGAGCTTCCACGTGCCGGTGAGCAGGATCGTCAGCGCGCTGATCGTCGCCGTGACGAACGTGATGATGAACACCTCCATCATCGCGTTAAGTCCCTGCTGGTCGGGGTGATCGCTCTTCGCCACGCCGTACACCACGGCGGCCGTCCCGTAGCCCGCCTCGTTGGCGTAGGCGCCGCGGGCGAACCCGTACCGCATGGCGTTGCCCAGCACGGTGCTCATGATGCCGCCGGCCGCCGCCCCCTCCAGCGGCCGCAGCGCGAACGCCTCGTGAAACACCAGGCTCAACACCTCCGGCAGCTTCGAGATGTTCATGCCGATCACGATCAGGCCGCCGATCATGTAGAAGCCGACCTTCAGCGGCGAAAGCATCTCGGCCACCAGGCCGATCTTCTTCACGCCGCCGATGATCACCAGCCAGGTAAGCATCGCCAGCACGACGCCCACGGCCAGCCGATCGCCGCTAATCGGCACGCCGCGGACGGTGAAGTCCCCCAGGCTCAGCGCGTGGTTATGGAGTTGGCTCTCCAGGACGACGGCGATCGAATTGGGCTGCGTAAACGGCGTGGTGAACAAACATGCGAACCCCGCCACCAGCGCATAGATCCAGGCCAGCCCCGGCGAGCCGATCCCATCGCGGAGGTAATACATCGGCCCGGCGAGCGTCGCCGCGCCGTGCGGTATGCGGAACTTAAGTCCCAGCGACGCTTCGGCGAACTTGATGGCCGCGGCGAAAAAGCCGTAGCACCAGATCCAGAACAGCGCTCCCGGCCCGCCGGCGATGATCGCCGTGGCCACCCCGGCGATGTTGCCCACCCCGATCGTGGCCCCCAGCGCCGTCATGAACGCTTGGAACGGCGACAGGGCGCCCCCGGCGCCGTTCTGCTGGCCCACGGTCATCCGCAAGGCCTCCGGCAGCCGGCGAATCTGGACGACCCCAGTGCGGATCGTAAACAGGGCCCCGGTCGCTAGCAGGACGCCGACCGTCCAGGGCATGAACATCGCATCGGCGGCGTTCTGGATGCTTTGAGCGAACTCGTCGTATCTGTCCATGAACGGGGCCGCGTGGTGGGCGGGCTGCACGCTTGTCGGGCGGGGCGACCGAGATTCTCCCCGTCATCGCCGCCGGGCGCTTTTTCAAGCCGCCCATCTTAGCAAACCCGTCGCCCCGCTGCTGATCGCCGGCAAGCCGAGTCTTGAAATGCGCAGACCTCCGCGCATGGCGCCTACTCGCCCTTCGAAAATCCCGCGCGACGGCGACCTTGCCCCGGCGGGGCCGCTTTCCTAAACTCCCGGCCATTTTATGGCTCGCCGCCTCAAGCGCGCCGGCTGCTGCGGCGCTACGGGAGACCGTATATGAACCGCCCCGTCTCGATCGTGGTTGTCTTCGCGGCAGCCGTCACGGTTGCACGCCTCTCCGGCGGGCAGCCCGCTTCCGCGCAGGCGCCTGCCGAGGCCGCCGGCTCGACCGGCTGGCAGCCCGCCGCCAGCCGCTACGACGCGCCGGTCGCCGCGGCGGCTGCGCAGCCGCTCGCCGGCGGCCAGCCGTACGGCGGACCCCTCCCGCAGGCCTCATCGGCCCCGGCGACGAGCCCGCTTTCGACGCCGGCGCAAGGCATTACGCCTACGCCGATGGATCCTCCGGCGCGGGCGCAAGTCAGGCAAGGCGACGGCACGCTTCCCAGCGAGCACGGCCAGATCTGGCGCGAGTACGACATCACCCCCTACACCATCCGCAGCGAGGCGTCCCAACATCCGGAACAGGCCATCGTCGACTGGATTCTCCGCGAAACCGGATACGAAGCCTGGCACGCTACGCCGGTCGGACTCCTGTCGGCCGACCGCCAGGCCCTCCGCTGCTACCACACGCCGCAGATGCAAGCCGTGGTGGCGGACATCGTCGATCGATTCGTCAGCACCAAGGCCCAGGCGCAGGGCTTCGGCCTGCGAATCATCACGCTGAAGAACCCCAATTGGCGGACCCGCGCCCTGCCGCTGATGACCAGCATTCCCGTGCAATCGCCCGGCGTGCAGGGATGGATCATGGCACGCGAAGACGCCGCGCTGCTGCTGGCCGATCTGCGGCAGCGGACCGACTTCCGCGAACACTCCACGGCTCAAGAGCTGGTGCTCAACGGGCAAACGTCGGTCGTCAGCACGGTTCGGCCGCTGCAATACGTCAAGGGCGTCATCCCCACCCGCGCCACCTGGCCCGGCTATCAACCTGAGTTCGGCCAGA
>QEVI01000059.1 GCA_003576855.1 Planctomycetota bacterium | reverse complement strand
CAAGCAGAAAGTCAACGCCGCGCTCAATCGAAGCGAGGATCTCTTCGCTCGTGGCAGGCGTAACCGGTTCCGGCTTCGGCGCCTCGGCGGCCAGCGGATACTCGGCGACCTCTCGTTCTTCCGCCGTGCTTTCGCTGGCGGCCGCCTCGGTGGCGGCGGCGACTTCGCCCGCCGCGAGGCTCGCGGCGCAAAACGCCCAGCTCGAGCCCAACGACAAAACTACCAGGGCTCGAGCGGCGACGCGCATCCGTGAATTCTCCGTGGCGGTAACTAGCGGGCGGCGGACCGCGACGGCGCCGCGCCCACGACATGGGAACTTGCGCTGAACGCAGTCCCCCGGGAACTATTCGTCCTTGTCCTCGGACTTCTCCTCAGGCTTTTCAGACTTCTTGGAATCCTCGGACTTCTCCGACGACTCAGACTTCTCTTCAGCCGATTTCTCAGCCGATTCGTCCGCGGCGGACTTGTCGTCCTTGGCATCCTTCGCGTCGTCGGCGGACTCCTTGTCTTCGGGCTTCTCCTTGGCGCCCTTAACGATCGCGTCTCCGGCCTTCAGGCCGTCGAGCACTTCCACTTCTTTGTCTTTGGTCTTCCCCAGCTTGACGTCGCGGCGGACTGGCTTCTCCTCCCCCTCGACCTCGACCATCACGTACTTTTTCTTCGGATCCTCCTCGTCGGATTGCACCAACTCGGCCGGAATGACGACGGCGTCCTCGACGTCGTACGTGGTGATCTTGGCCTTGCCGGTCATGCCCGGCATGAGCCAGTCGGGGGCGTCGCCGTTATCGGCGTCGATGCGAACGGCGAACTTGTTGCCCGCGCCGGGGACGTCGCCCACGCTCTCGACCTTGCCGTCCAGTTCCGCGTCCCCTTCCGCGGCGAGCGTCACGGTCGCCGGCTGGCCTTTTTCGACCGTCGGCAATTCCTTTTCCCCGATGCTCGTCTCGACATACAGCGGTCGGTCTTTGACGACTGTCATGACGACCGAGTTGGGCGTCACGACGCCGAAGGGGATCAGTTTGCTCTCCAGGCTGCCGACTTCTGCCCAACGGCCGTTGACGCAGCGGCCATAGTACGCGATGCCGTCCGCCGGCGCCTTGAGCTCCATTAACTGCCGGTCGGCTTCCAACTTGGCGAAGTCTTCCAACGCCTTCTTGCGGGTCTCGCGCAGTTGCTGTAGCTGGTACCGCTGCTCGTTCATGCCGAGCGACTTGGCCATCTTGGCTCGCTCGAATTCGATCTTGGCCATGTCCACGGCGGTTTCCAGCGACTCGGCCCGCCGCGGGATGGAAATAGTCGTGGTGTATTCGTGGTTGATTCTCGAATACTCCAGGAAAAACTTCGCCGCTTCGACCTGGAACTTCTGCCGCTTGAGCACGATCTCCTCGGTCTCTTCGGTCAGCTCGTCGGCCTGGTACATCTTCTCCAGTTGCTTGAGCTCTTCCTCGGCGTTCTCAAATTCCTGCTGGGCCGACTTCAGCATGTACTCGGCCATCTTCTCCGATAGCCCGCGCATCGTCTTATTGAACCGCTCCTGCTCCTCCTGCGCCTCGTCGTACGTCCGCTCGGCTTGCTCGTAGTTGAGGGCGATCGACTGCTCCAAGCGCGGGAACTCCTCTTCCGCTTGCAGCAGCGCGATCTCGCCCATCCGCAGCGCCAGCGACTTGTCGGCCAGCTCCTTGTCGATGTCTTTCGAGTCGAACTTCACCAGCACGTCCCCCTTGTGGACGCGGGCCCCGTGCGGCACGGCTTCGACTACCTTGAACGTCGACCACGCTTCAGGACGCAGCGCGACTTCTTCCGCCTCTTCGGCGACGAACACGGCATCGGCCTCGACCTGGATCTTCAAATCCTTGGTCGCGACTTTGTGCGTCTCGGGCTTTTTCTCTTCGGGCTTCTTGGCCTCGGCCTTTTCGTCGGCTGGCTTAGCGGCTTCGGCCTCCGACTTCTTCTCCTTGGACGCCTCGGCCTTGGCGTCGTCCGAGTCCTCCTCCTTGTTCGATGACTTCTCCGCATCGCCGGAGTCGGCCTTCTTCTCACTGGACTGGTCATCGTCTTCCGACGATTCGTCGGAGTCTTTTGCCTCGTCTTTTTCGCCGTCCGCGGCGTCCGCGTCTGACGGCTTCTCGTCGCCGGATTCCTCGTCCTCGGCTTCGTCGTCCTTCTTCTGCTCTTCTTGGTCGTCTTCCTCTTTTTCCTCCTGCTCCTCGTCGGCGACCTGCGGAGCGGCGGGCAAGGCCCCGACCTCTACGGTCGCGCGATCGCTCGCCGAGGCCCAAGCGGCGCCGGGCGCCAGACAGATCAGGACGAACAACGCGATTAACCAGCGCGCCATCTATTAGCTCCTCAGTTGGGGTTCCGTGCTAATTCGTAGGGACGGAAGAGCGCCGTCGGCCGCCGACCGGCCCCCTTGGGCCTCAGTAGCGGGACATATAAGACTACATTCTCTCGCTTGCCCGACTAGCCGGCAACCAAAAACCGTTACGGTTTGCCTAGCCCGCGCGGCCGGGGCCGCGGGTAGCCGCGGCGCCTACCGCGCCGCCTGGACGTTCAGACGGCATGCAAAACCGGTTTGTTCGCTACAATTGGAGCAGCCGAATAGCGCCGCAGCCACCGGCGGCGCCGCCTGGACGGCTGCGACTGCCCGCCCTGCCTTGCGCAGCGACTTTGCGGGCCGCCCTCGCCGCCGGCCAGAGAAACAGCCCAAGCGCACCATGAAGATCTACACCCGCAGCGGCGATGACGGATCGACCGGCTTGTTCGGCGGCGGCCGGCTCCCGAAAAACGATGTCCGGGTCGCCGCTTACGGCGCTGTGGACGAGCTGAACGCCCAACTCGGCGTTTGCCGCGCCGCGGGCCAGGCGGCGGCCATCGAGGCCGTCTTGGGGCGGCTGCAGCACGAAATGTTTTCGCTGGGGGCGGAGCTGGCAAGTCCCGGCGGGGCGCCCGCCGCGGCGTTTCAGCTCGCCGACGCCGACGTTACCCGTTTGGAGCAAGAAATCGACGCCTTCGAGCAAGGCCTGCCGCCGCTCAAGGCGTTCGTCTTGCCGGGGGGCTCCCCTGCCGGCGCCGCACTGCACGTCGCCCGTGCGGTTTGCCGCCGCGCGGAGCGGGACATGGTGGCGCTGGCCCAGACGGCGCCGATCCGGCCCGAGGTGCTGCGGTATTTGAACCGCGTGGGGGACCTGCTGTTCGTGCTGGCTCGGTCCGCCAACGCCGCCAGCGGCCAAGGCGACGTGCCGTGGGAGAAAGAACGCTGACGGCCATCGCCTGGCAAACGCCCGTCCACGGGGCGGGGCCGCTTTACGCCCGCTCGCAGCGTTCGTATGTTCAGGATCGCCTGTTGCGCAGGCTACAATGAGACGTCCGGGCGCCGCCGCAGCGCCGTCGACGTTCCCCGCCGCTACCGCCGCAAGGCCTTCCCATGAAAAAGATCGAAGCCATTATCCGGCACTTCAAGCTGGAAGACGTTAAGAACGCCCTCACCGAGGCGGGCGTGGCCGGCATGACCATTACCGAGGTCCGCGGCTTCGGCCGGCAAAAGGGACATACCGAAACCTACCGCGGTACGGAATACGCCATCGACTTCGTGCCGAAGGTTAAGGTGGAAGTCGTCGTCGACGACGGCCGTCTGCAGCCGGCGATCGACGCGGTGCTCCGCGCGGCGCGGACCGGGCAGATTGGCGACGGCAAGATTTTCGTGTCCGATCTGAGGGAGACGATCCGCATCCGCACTGGCGAAACTGGCGAGGACGCCACCTAGCAACGCATGCACGCGCTCCGCCGCCAGGATCAAGGCACGCTGCGGCAACGTGACCCGCAGTTCGGCTTTCGCCGCCGCCTGCCGCCGTGCCGGAGGTTTTTGGCCTGGCCGCCGGTCGCGGCGCCGGACAGCTTGAAGTGACCCGTGAGTGAAGCCCAACGCATCAATAGCGCCGCCCTCGTGGCCGAAGCGGTTCGCGCGGCCCGCGAGGAGCTCAGCGCCGGCCGGCGGCGGATCCAGCAGATGCACGATCGCGGCCTGGAGGGCCTCCAGACGTGCGGGCGGCTCACGTCGCTGGTGGACGGCGTTGTCAGCCGCCTGTTCGACGCCGCTGCGGCCGACGCCGGCAGCATCGCCGGCGCCGACGACCTCCGCACCCGCGTCGCGCTGGTGGCCCTGGGCAGCTATGGCCGCCGACACTGGGCGCCGTATTCCGACGTCGATTTGATGCTGCTGCGCGAAGACGCCGACGCCGGCGACCTGGCGCCGCTGGTGCGGCGATTCACTAACGCCATGTTCGACGCCGGCCTTCAGCTTGGCTCCAGCCTGCGCACGCCCGAGGAGGCAGTGCAGCTTGCCCGCGGGGACGGCGTCGTCTGCTCGTCGCTCGTCGACAATCGATTAATCGCCGGCAGCCAGACGCTGCACGAGCACTTTCGCGGGCAGTTCGAGCGGATGCTGCGGCGCCGGGCGCGGCAGGTTTGCCGCACCTTTCTCGATGCCCGCACCGGCGAGCGGAACCAATACGGGGCGAGCCTGTACCTGCTGGAGCCGCATGTAAAGCGTTCCCGCGGCGGCTTGCGGGATCTGCATCTGTTGCGCTGGATCGCCCTGGCCGAATTCGGCGTCTCCGACCCCGATTTGCTGTTTCAAAAGGGCGTGTTGTCGAAGTTCGATCACCACCGCTTGGCGGCGGCGCAGTCGTTCTTATTGCGGCTTCGCAACGAAATGCATTTCCACGCGGCCAGCGCCAAGGACATGCTCGATCGCGCGGAGCAGTTGCGAATCGCCGCGCTGTGGGGCTATCGCGGCGGCGGCGGCATGCTGCCCGTCGAGCGTTTCATGCGGGACTACTTCCGCCATACGAACCACATCTGGCAGTTGGTCCGCCGCCGCGAAGCCGCGCTCGACGCTCCTTCGACCGTAACGCGAATGGTGCTCGACCCGGTTCTCGGCCGGCGCATTGAACGGGACTACCGCGTCGGCGTGAGACAGATCTCGGCGACCCCCGCGGGACTGAGCAAGCTGGCAGGCAACCTCGGCGAGGTCCTCCGCATCGTCGAGTTGTGCCTCACCGAGAAGAAACCGCTGGATACGGCCACCACGTCGGCGCTCATTCTGGCGGCGCCGGAGTGCGGCGAGGAGATTTCGCCGGCGGTCGCCGAGCGGTTTCTTGAACTGCTGCGCTCGCCGAAGCTGGCGGGACCGTCGCTGCGACTGCTGCACGAGCTGGGATACCTCGAGCGGATCATTCCGCCGATGAAGCACGCCCGCTGCCTCTTGCAGTTCAACCAGTATCACAAGTACACGGTGGACGAGCACAGCCTGCAGGCGGTGGAGCGAGCGGCGGAATTCGCCGCCCGCACCGACGCTCTGGGCGACGTCTACCGCGACGTCGCCGAAAAATCCCGCTTGCACCTCGCCCTGCTATTGCACGACCTGGGCAAGGGGTACGAAGAGGATCACAGCGACGTGGGCCGGCGGATCGCCGAACAGACGGCAACCCGGCTTTATCTCGACGCGTCGAGCGCCGCCGACGTGACGTTCCTCGTGCACCAGCATCTCAACATGTCGCATCTGGCGTTTCGCCGCGACACGGGCGACCGCGACCTCGTCGGGCGTTTTGCGGAAGCCGTGGCGACGCCCGAACGCTTGCGGATGTTGCTGGTTCTGAGTTGTGCGGATCTGGCAGCGGTCGGCCCCGGCGTGCTGACGAATTGGAAAGTCGAAGTGCTCGTCGAACTCTACCGCAAGGCGCTTGCCGTATTGGAACGGCAGCCGGCGTCGCAGGTGCATTTGCATCGCCGCCGCGCCGACGTCCGCGAGCTGCTTTCCGAGCCGGAACGGCAAGACGAGTGGTTCGCGCGGCAGATCGATGCGCTGCCGGACGCCTTCGTCGCCGCACGGCCCGAGGAGCGGATCGTCGATACGCTGCGGCGCCTGCGGAAGCTGCCGTCGCGGGGCGCCGCCGCCTGGGGCCAGTACAACGCGGAGGCGAAGACGGTGGACTTTACGGCCGGCGTCGATCAAGGCCGCGGCCGCGGGGCGTTTTCCAGCATGGCCGGCGCCTTGTCGAGCCACGGCCTGCAAATCCTGGCCGCCGACGCCCAGGTCATGTCCGACGAGCTGCTACTCTTGCGTTACGTCGTGCTCGACCCCGATTCGGAGAACGAGCCCGAGGCGAGCCGGCTGGACGCCGTCGCCCGCGACATGGTCGCGGCCGTCGACGCCACGACGCCGCCCCGATTTCGGCGCGTCTGGGGCCAGGAGCACACCGAGGCCTCGTTGCGGCTCACCGGTCTGCCCAACGACGTGCGCATCGACAACCGCGCGTCGGCGCAGGCGACCGTGATCGAGGTGTTCACGTTCGATCGCACCGGCCTATTGTATGCGCTGGCCCGTAAGATTCACGACCTGGAACTGACAATCTGGCACGCGAAGATCGGCACGTATATCGACCAGGTCGTGGACGTCTTCTACGTGACCAATCGCGGCGGCGGAAAAGTCGAAGACGAAGATCGGCTGGCGCACATTCGGCGCGAGATGCTCGCCGTCATCGACAGCGGCGCGGCGTAGGCCGAGCGTCCTGCGGTTGCCTATTGGCGCCAGGGTTGGTGCGCGCGGTAGGATCGGAGTTGCCGGTGGATGGGCCCCGCCTCGTCGTCGGGCGCTGCCTCCTGGGCTTTTCGAGCGAGCTCGACGGCCTTGTCGAAATCACCGATCTCGGCATGGGCCGCGGCCAGCGAGCGGAGGGCGCCCCACCACTGGTAGTCGGTCGCTGCGCAGGCTCGTTCCGCTAGACGGATCGCGGCTTCGCCCTGGCGGCGATGGTCGTCCTTGCTAGTCGCCTCGAGCCATGCCTGGTCGCTGTCGGCGATGGCCGAGGCGAGAGCGGTCGCTCGTTCCTGGGCCGCTCGTTGCGCAGTGGCGTCGCCGTGGACGCCGGCGAAGGTGGCGAGCGTCGTGTAGTTCTGGGGAATCCAGGGGTCCGTCTTAATGGCTTGCTCGATGTCATTGAGCGAGTCCTTGGACCATCCCTTGGCGAACGCGCGCGTCCGATAGGCGTAAGCCAAATCGCGGGCCCGTACGCCATCGGCCCCGATGATCGCATTGGCGAGTTCGACCGCCTTCGGCACTTCGTAAAACCGACCCGGCGGGGCGTCTGAATTCGCCACGTTGATTTCGCAAACGGCCAGATCAAGGTAGTGGTCTACGGAGGCGGGCTCAAGTTCGGCGGCCTGCTGCGCCTGCTCCAGGGCGAACTGGAAGTACCGCTTCGACTCGGCGTTTCGCGCTTTGATCTTATGGTTCGCGTAGAAATTGTAGGCGATGCAGCGGACATCGTAGATCGCCGTCAGATTAGGCGCGATCTTCGCCGCCTCGTTACATTTCTCCACGGCCTTCTGCACGTCGTCGCGCATGAGATCGATGCGGGCCTCGGCTACCAGGCGCTGCGCCTGGGCGAGTCGTTTCGCGGCCGGGTCGGGCGCCGCGAAACGCTGCACGTCGATTTCGTCGAGACTCGCCGGGACGGCAACCTCGCTCCAAAGGCCGTGTTGTTTGAGTAACTCCCACAGGCAGTCGACCCGGACGCCCCAGGCGAGCGACGTTATCCGCTCGCCTTGCTTCTTGGTCGCGCCGCAATTGTTGAGCGCCACGACGCGTCCGTTGGGCAGAAAGATGGGCGATCCGCTAAACCCCGGCCAACTGGCCATTGAATGCTGGATGAACTGAAGCTCTCCGGGCGACGCGTTGACGCTGTTCGTAAAGTCCGTAATGCGGCAGATGACCCCTTGGCGGAACGTTGCTTCGGCTTTCTCGCCCACGGCAGGCCAGCACTCGGTGTCGTGGCCGGGGTATCCGAGCATGGCCACGGGCTTCGCCAGCAGTTGGGCCAGTTCGCCAGGCTCCGCCAGCGGAATGGCCGGAGGCAATTCTTCGCCGGCCGCCAAACGCAGCACGGCTACGTCGGGCGATTCGGGATAAACGTCTCCGTGCGCCGGGTCGGGCGTGCGTACGGCCATGTTACCGATGACCCGCCGAACGCCGGGGTGGTAGAACGCTTCATCGACGCGATAAGTCCGCGCCGTGCCGTTGGCGATGGCGACCATTTCGCCCCCGCTGGCGTGCATGATATCCGCCACATGGGCGTTGGTGGCCAGCAGGCGATGTTCTTGCGAAATGACGAAGGCCGTGCCGTGGCCGGCGTCGCTGGTGCCCACCAGAAAGATCGAGGGCTGAAGCGTGTTTACCAGTTCGGATAAGTCGAGTGCGTCCTCGCGCGGAGCGGCGGTCCAAAATGGCACCGAACCGCCGCCAAGCCGGAAGTCCGCCGGCCCGTCGTGCTGCGCCGCGGTCGCCCAGCCGCAGCAGAGCAACCACGCGGTCAGGGCGAGACGCTGGGCTGCTCCTGACATGGCAAACCTCGTCGAGAAGCAATGAGAGCAGCAGGATGGCTTGCGCCGCCCCGCCACCAGCGGTTATAAACCAGCCGTCAGAAAGGTCAATTACGGCTGAACGATCGGCGCGCGCAAAAAAAGCCGGGCCTCGCTCAGGGCGAGGCCCGGCTTCGCTTCTCAGTTAGCCAAGTTGATGGCTAGCGTGCTCAGGTGCTGGCGTCAGCCGGGGCTTCCGGGGCAGCCGGGGCTTCCGGGGCAGCCGGAGCGGCTTCCGGCGCCGGCGGCGGAGCCTGGACGTCCATGCCACCGCCGTTCGGGGCGGGAGCAACGCCGCCGTCGCAACCGCAAGCCGGGGCGGCGTCGCAGCCGCAGCCGGCGTCGCAACCGCAGCTCGGGGCGGCTTCACAACCACAGCTTTGCTCGCAGCCGCAGCTCGGGGCCGGGCAGCAGCTCACCGGCTCGCAGCAGCTCACCGGCTCGCAGCAGGCGGGCTGGCAGCACTTGCGAGCGCGGAGGCGAGCGAACAGGCCGCCGCCGCAACGGTGCTTGCGACCGCCGCAGGCGGGCTCGCAGCAGACCGGTTCACAGCAGGCCGGGGCGCAGCAAGCCGGCGCGCCGCAACCCTTACGGAACAGGCCCGCGGTTGCTTCCTGGTCCTCGCCCATCATGGCGTAGCCGACCACGGCCACCAACATGGCGACCGTCCACAAGACGATGCGATTCATCTGAAATCTCCTCCTACGTGTAACAAAAAAGATCCAACAGTGGACACGATCATGACCGTCGAGTTCTGTAGGGTCCCCTGGCCGCCTCGACGGTCACTCGCGGCTGGGTCGACGCTCTATGTGGACTCGTGGAAGGCGACTGCCCCGCAGCACGACCGGAACAGGCGCTCGAGATGGCGGGATCCCTCAAATTGGGGGAAATGCGTCGGATTTAAGCGTCAGTCAACTTAGGGAGGCCAAGTTAACGCGCTGTCCGAAGGTGTCAAGTACCCGTGTCAAGCCACGCAATCTCAGGTGAGATCAGAGATTGGGCTGACCTTGCGGTCTCGCAAGCATAGCATACCGTATTCCGCTCGGCGAGAAGCGCCAAGAACCGGCCGGCAAAAAGAAAAGGGCGCGCCCCGCCGGGCGCGCCCTTGGACCCTCGCGCACGATGCCTAAGTGTTTGAAATCAGGGCATTTATGCTGAGGCGCGCCGCCTGGCGCGCCCCCCAAAAAATCGGATAATTTTATCGCTGAGCCGACGGCTCGAACGGGTTCCGAGCGACTTCGCTCGCCGGTTGTTCAGTCGCCGGCGCCGCCCGGCCATCGACCACTCGATTCGGGTCGACCGGCTGCTGCGGCGCCATCGTCGCGGGGTTCTCGAAGTCGATGACCAGCGGAGGCTGCCCCTCGCCCATGTCGGCGACCATTCCCGAGACGCGCCACTGCCCGTCGGCGAAGCGCAGCGCCCATAGCGTCGGCTCGCGCTGCGGATTGCCATCGGCGTCAAGATCGGTCCACACCGAATCAACGACCGCTTTGTCCTTTTCAACCAGTTCCGCGGCGCCGACCTCGAACCGCGCCGTCGCGCTTCCCGGCGGCGCGAACACGAAATCCATTTCGCTCGTCTTCTGCAGCGCCAGCGGAGTCAGTCGCTGGCTCGCCGCCTGCGTGTCTCCGCGGCGCACGGCGTCGAGGAACTCGTAGACCACCTTGGCGATGGGATCGGCGGGTATGCCCGGAGTCGTCGCCACGGCGTCGGCCGTGGCAGCGCCTGTCGCGGCGGCGCCGCTCGAGGCCGGCGTCGACGAGCCGCCGCAGCCGATGGTCGTACCAAGAAGAACCGCCGCGAGGAGCGGAAGCAGTGACAACCGCATTGTTCGTAAGCTCCCATCCATGGGTGGTGCGAGCAAAGCGTCGCCCGCGAAGCGTCGAAGGGCCGCGAGTGTGGCACAACCGGCCCGCCCGGTCAAGGCGACCCCCAGCCGCTGACATACTGCGATAGCTAACGCCGCCGGCCGCGGCGGCGGCGTGGATCGCTACACGCCGAGGCCCCGGTCCATCGCCTGCTGCTCGCGCCGGTACAGTGCTAGCTGCGTGTCGAACGTGCTGGGGGTCACCTTCCACACCGCCGCGGAATCGACGTACTGCTGGCAGTGGGCCGCCAGCACGCGATACAGGAATTTAAACAAGTGGCGCGGCACGCGGAGCGCGGCGAAGGCCTCGACCAGCCGCGAGTCGTCGATTGCCGGATCGAACAGGTCGCGGAGTTGGGGCGACGCCCCCTCGGCCGCGCACCCCGCGACGCGGGCGTTGGCCAGGTCGTACAGCGATTGGCCGGTCCATTCGAGCGAAGGGACCATGTTCTGCTTGTCGAGCCGCGCCCGCTGGTAGAAGTCGCGGTTCTCTTTTTCGACGTAGGTCGCCAGTTCGATCGGCAGCAGCAGTTTGAAGCCCATGCCCGGCTGCTTGAGGAACTTGTTGTCGAGCATCGACCACACCAGGCCCCGCATGTTGTCGAGCGATCCGTTCACCAGGTGGGGTTCGTCCACGCGGTCCACCAGCACGACGATGCCTGAAAAACCGAGCGTTTTGAGCAGTCCCTGGAACTTATAGAGCAGCTCGTAGCGGTCGTCGGTCCGCGGCTTTTCGGGGAGCGGCTGGTTGTAGATGTCGCGGCCGGAAAACTGCATGAAGACTTGCCGCAGCGGGTAGGACTCGCGATTGATGCAGCGGAGATTCTTGGCGACGCGACGTGCGCGAAGCCACCACCGCGAGGCCTGGGCGATCCACGGCGCCCAACCCAGCGCGACGATCAGCCACGGCCAGACCGTCTTCAGCCACTCCCATTTCCGGTTGTACATGATGACGCCGGCCACGCCCGCCGTGACGGCGACGCCCGCCAGCCGGATGAGCCAGCTATGCCACGGATAGTAGCGGAGCCGGCGCCGCAACCTGCGCCAACGGGATTGGAACGTTTCGGTCAATGAGTTGTCGTAGCAGGCGGCCAGCAGCAGCAGGTCCCGTTTTTGAAAGCGATCGAAGCGCCGCGCGGCGTCCGCCGGCGCCTCGTTGGCGTGCGGCCCGCTCGATGCGACGCCGAGCAACTGATCGACGACGCTCGTCACCCCCAGCGACAGGACGGCGTCCATATGGTCCCACAGCTTCCACTCGGCGAGCACTTTTTGCGGGTTGCGCCGCTTGCGGCCGCTGAGTCGATCAGCGAAGCGATCGAGAAACGGGTTGAAGTCGTCGTATTCGATGACGAACAGGCGGCTGCCGGCGCTCCGCTCGTTGTGGCGCTCGATCTGGCCGGCCATCTGGAGGCGCAGCGCCGTTTTGCCGGCGCCCTTCTCGCCAAAGACGATCGACGTCGCCGGGCTTGAGGGATCGCCGTAGATCTTATCCCACTGCGGATGAAACGTGCTTTCGCGGCACCGGCCTTGAAAGACCGGATCGGTCTGGGCGTCTTCATCGGCGAACGGATTGGCCGCGATGCCGTGGTGGGCGAGGAAGTCGTGCAGCTTCATGGGTTCAGTCGTGCGGGGATCGAGGCTCGGCTTTCTTGTCGTATGAATCGAACGCGCGAGCGGCGGTGCGGCCAACGATGATGCGCTCATGCTGTATCATGCGACCGCTCGTCGCAAGCAAACATGTATAGAAGTATAGATGCACGGCGGCCGCGGGATTGCCCCGCGTCCTGCGAAGATTTCCAGCCTCGCGGCGCAATTCTCCGCGGTTTTACGGCCTATGTGGGGAGTCCGGTCGGCATTTCCGGCAGGTGGCGATGCGGCGGCCGGCGGTGCGCCGCGGGTTCTTTGACCGCCTGCGCTTGTCGGCAATAAGATTTACTGAGAATTGAGTAGCGAATGAGGCTCGTGAGTGAGCAGCCGTCGGCTATCAGCCGTCGGCCTGTGGTCAGAAAGGCCTTGCTTTTTTTCGGCGCAGGGTCATTAAGGGAATCATGGAACTCAAAACGGATCCCAAGTACGGTTATTATCCCTGGTGGCCCGAAGACGGCGACGGTTGGGTCCATCCGGAGGACGTCGCGATCGCACGGGGCGCCATCCCGGGCCCGCGGATCTTTCGCCGCGACGGCGTGCACGGCGACTACGTCGTTTTGCACTACGGCGACCTCCGCTTGCGCGTACGGCCCACCCTGTGGCAGGAAGTGCCGTTCGAGGGGTTTAACATCGGCGACTGGGTCGAAGTGATGTCGCGCGGTCAGCTCAACGCATTTCGCACGGGCGTGATCACGGAAATGCAGTGGGACGCACATTCCCATGGCATCCGCTACCTTATTCACCAGAACGGCGTTCCAATTCCGACGCGTTACGCGGCAGAGGACCTGCGGCATGTCGAGCCGACCGCGTAGACAGCCTTTGGGGATGCAGGCTCGGGATCGACAGCTCGTCAATGATTGGCGGGCGACTTAACGACGCCAAGGCGTTTCGATTCCAATCCGTCGCCGAGAACTGATGGATGTTCGGCGATTTCGCGGACTATATTGCGCATCTCTTCGGCGCTTAGCGCCGGCCTCATGGGCGGTAGGCAACTGCATTAACGTGGTGCGCGGGCTCGAAGCGTCTGGATTCGCGGCAAATCCGCGGTCATTTGGCCGTCGAGAGCGTTACGAACTAAAATAGCACTCGCGGTCTTGCTGTTTAGCGGCGTCTCGTTGAGGCCCGGACGCCGATCCTGAACATGTAAGTTGCCCCGTTCAAGCGCCGGCGATACTGCGCTGTTCGCTGCCTGGCAGGTTTGCGCCGGAGGGGGGATGGTCCATGGCGGTGCATTGGTTAGCGTGGCAACGAGCCCGCATGCCCGCGGCGCCCATGAGCGCGCCGTCCGTCTGCTCGCGGCGCCGCGCGCGCGGTAAACGCCTCGTTGCGCTGTGCAGCGTGCTGGCCTGGAGCTTGGCGGGTGCGGCTGGGGCCATCGACATTGTCATTCACCTCGGCGACGAAGGCGAAAACCCCTCCTACGATTCCGATGGCGCGAAGTTGGCCGCCATCTTCAATGCCGCCGCGAGCTTTTGGGAAGATTATCTGCCCGAAGCGGGCGAAACCGGCACGTACGACGTCGATGTCTTTTGGAGCTCCTCGGAGTTCGAGGACGAGGACGACCCCGCGCTGGCCCGGTGGAGTTTTCAGGCCGGCGGCAACAATAACATCCGCGTCAATCCCAACCCGGAGTCCGGAGGCGACGCCAAGCAGTGGTACATCGATGTTTCGCCCTTCGACCATAGCGAATACGACTTCTTCACGCAGATACGCGATTTCGACGGTACGGCGTATGACTACCAAGGAGGGCAGTGGCTGTTTCGCGACGTAAGCGCGGCCGAGCAAATGGATTGGTTTACGGGCAATCCGCCCGGACCGCTGGAGATCGGCTATCGCGGCCGAACCAGCGACCCGGTGCTTGTGGATCAATACGACCTGCTCAGCACCGTCATCCATGAGCTGGGCGTCAACGACACCGGCGGGCCATGGTCGGCCAATTCCATCTGGCTCCGTAGCGGCAGCGCGATCTTGGAAGAAGACGTCGACGGCGGTCATCTCCGCGCCCGGACTTCTCTGATGTGCGAAGGATGCGGCATGCTGGGGACGCGGCGGCTGCCGTCGGCCGTCGATATCATGGCCGTCGCCGACGACGAGGCCATGGGCGCGTTCGACTTGCCGCGGCGCGATTATGTCGGCGACGGCCACTGGGGACACCCGCTGCTGTTCGTCACGCATGGATGGATCGGGGGCCTGCCGCCCGATGCCAGCGACGACGCCTTTCTGCGGAGCGACAATCAAGTAACGCTCAACGTCAACGCCGAGGCCAAGTCGCTGCGAGTCGAGCAGTCGAGCGATCTGAACACCGGCGGCTTCACGGTGGCCGTTGCGGAGCAGACGACCATCGGCGGCGGCGTCAATGGCGGCGCGCTCCAAATTGGTTCAGGCGGCAAATTGACGACCGCCGATCTCTGGGTCGCCGGTCTCTTGTCGGCGGACTCTGGCGGCACGATCGAAGTTGCCTCGAAGACTTATATCCCTCAGGGAGGACATCTGCTGCTGAACGGCGCCGTTGCACAGGTCGGCCAGGTCTTCATTCAGGATTTGCTTGATCCGTTTTTGACAGGCGGCCTGCTCTCCGGGCGAGGCACGATCGACGCGGCTGGCATCCTGGTGAACGACGGCAAAATCGCCGCCTCCGGCGGCACGCTGTTGTTTGTCAGCACGTCGAATTCGGCCTTGTGGAACCTCGACGGCAGCGGCGCCGGCTTGCTCGAAGCGATTGCCGGCGACCTTACGTTCCTGGGGCCCACTCTGACGTTTGACAGCATCGCCACCGTGGGAATCGACCGCACGCTCACGGTCAACGAAACGTGGAAGCTAGGCGCCGCGGGGCGGCTGAATCTCATCGGCGCCGTGGGCGCCCCCGCCACGCTGCACGGCCACGCCGGGGCCGGCCACGCCGTCATCGCCGGCCGTGTGACGGTCGACGTTCTGGGAGTGATCGATATCGCCGTGACGTTTGAACCGTCGGCGGTGATCAACGTCGCGGATAACAACGATCGCCTGCAGTTGCTGCAGTCCATTACATACCGCGGCGGCGTGTTTAACGGCGATGGCGTCATCGAACAGGTTGGATCGGCCGACGTTGGCAGCGACACGACGCTCGACGTGCGAGTCTACGACTGGGACGGCGCTGAAGGCGATCCCGCGACCACCTCCATCGACCCCGAAGTCGTACTCACGCTCAATTCGCAGGTCATTGAACAGAACTCGAACGACGGTCACGACGGCGCGATCAACGTCAATGGCGGCATTCTGGAAGTGAACACTAAAGTGCGGCTTGAAGGCGGATTCGCGCCCGCCCCGTGGCGGCTCGACCGCACGGGACGCTTAAATCTGAAGAATGGGGCACTAGTGCCCGACGGGCCGACCGACGGTTCCGGAGCCATCGTGCGCGGTTCGCCGCTCATCGTTGAAGGGACGGTCCGCGCGCTGGGCGCCGAGAATCGCATCGAGGCGCTCGCGACGTTTATCGCCGGAGCCTCGGTTGTAGTGGAGGATCGCAATAGCGAACTGTTCCTCGGTGGGGCGACGACGTTCTTCGGCGGCTCGTACACCGGCGCCGGCGTCCTGCATCAGGAGGGCCACGCGTCGATCCAGGGCAACACGCAGAGCGACGTCGCCACGTACAACTGGGATGGGCCGGAGGAAGCGCCATCCAATACGGCGATCGCGGCGGGCGTGGAGCTGACGCTCAACGTCGGCGCCTTGGAGACCCAGGCCGCCGACGGATACGATGGCACGATCACACTTGCCGCCGGCGGGCGACTGAATGTCAATACGCCGGACCCGTGGCGGCTCGACGGCGAGTTGCGGCTCGATGGGGCGACCGTCGTGGGAAGCCCGATCGAAAACTACGGCGCCATCAAGGGCGCCGGCGTTATCAGCGCTGCCGTCGCCAACCACGGCACAGTTGCGCCAGGATTGTCGGCGGGATTGCTCCTCATCAACGCCCCCCTGGTGCAACACCCTGCCGGCACGATCGCCGTAGAAGTGGGCGGGTCCGCCATTGGCCAGTTCGACGTCATGATGGTCGCCGGCGACGCCGCGCTGGACGGGACGCTCGAGGTGTCGCTCCTCGGCGGCTACGAGCCGCCGCTAGGGCAAAAGTTTACGATCTTGGCCGCCAGTTCAGGAGATGTGCTGGGGAGCTTTGCGACGCTCGTGCGGCCCTACTTCAACGGCCGCACTTTCGAGCCGATCTATAACGCAACGAGCGTCGAGCTCGAAGTGACGCCAGGGTATGAAGCCGACTTCGACGAAGACGGCGATGTCGACGGCGATGATCTGGCCAACTGGAAGGCGGGGTTTGGCTCGCCGGGCAGCGCCGTTCACATGGACGGCGACGCCGATGGCGACGCGGACGTCGACGGCGCCGACTTCCTCGTCTGGCAGCAGCAGTTGGGCAGTTCGTCGGCCGACCTCGTTCTTGAACCCGTACCCGAGGCGGCCGCCGCCGCGCTGGCCGGCGGGCTCTTCACCTGCGTGGCAATCGCCAGACGTGCGGCCTACAAGCGGTTCGGGCGATTCACTGGCGGTCAACCCGCAGCCGCTAGCCCGCTGCTATCGCGACTGGGGCGGCGAGATGGATTGGCGTAGCGCACCGCTTATGGCGCCGGATTCGCGTGTTCCACGGCTTCCCTGCCGGGAAACACATAGCAGTAGGCCCAGTAGCGTGATTCGCTCCAGGCGTTTCGCACGGGAAATGGTCGGCCGGGATAGAGCGGGCGGTCGTCCGGTACGTGCTCGAGGCGAATGCCCAGGCGTGCGACGCCGCGGGTGTGTCGGCGGGCGATGAGAAACTCCTCTTCCCGCCAGCGGCGGTTGCTCGTGACGACGTTGTGTTCGGTCGGGGCCAGTTCGGCCGCCGAGAAGTTGTCGCCCGGCGGGCGGCTGTGGACGCACGTATTGCTGCCAGCCGTGTACCACTGGCCGACGTACTGCCACGGCGGGTCGCCGTTTCCATCGACGGCCGCCGGTCGCACGTACACCTTGGCTCGCTGATTGGGGTACTGGTAGTCGAACTTGCGGCGGAGCAGCACGCCGTGGTTGTCTGGATCGAGCCGCAGCGTGAATTCGCTCGTGCCATGCATCGTGCGGACCGCGTCTTCTTCCGCCGGGAAGAACTGCCGCGCGCCGGTGGCCTCGGCGCCCTGCTCGTTCCACCAGGCCGGGGCGTCCGAGTCGGGGCCGACCTCGTAGCGCGAGACGAGCTGGTACGGCCGCTCGGCCGTCGGCGAGCGGTAGCCGTGCCGCTCGCCGTCGGCCCGGTCGCAGACGTTCAGTTCGTCGGTGAGCACGAGCGTCGCCCGGGGGCTGCCGTACCAATAGGCGACGCCGCTGTAGTGCTCGCGGGAAAGGTTGCCGCCGCCGTGTTCGAGATTGATGACGGCCCGGTTCCCAAACGGAAACAAATCGGCGATCAGAAAGCGGTAGGCGGAGTTCACCAGGTCGCGCTCGCTCTGGTGTTTGCCATGTTCCTTGCCCACCGGATGGCCGGCCAGCGGGATCGTCATGTTGCGGCCGCCCCAGTAGTCGCCGCCGCCGCCCCATTCCTCAGTGCCGGTCCCCCAGCCCTGCGGCGTGCGGCTGCCATCGAACAGCAGCCGCGGGTCGCCTTCGAGCGTGCCGAGGCGACCGCGGTCAGTGAATGTCCAAGTCATGCCGACGAAGTTGCCGCTCCAGGGCCCGCCGCCTTCGGCCTGCGCGGTGTCGAGGAACGTAAGGTCCGCTCCCGGCGCGGGGTGAGGGTGATCCGTGTACGTCGCATGAAAGTAGCCGACGTGGCTCGGCGGATCGCGGTACGCCACGGTGCGAGCCTCGTAACGAATCCCCCGTAGCGGCTGACCGCTGCGGTTTTGCAGTTCGATCCGCGCCTGCTCGAAGAACGGCATCGGCCAATAGCAGGCGAGCTCGACCTGGTCGCCCCGATAGCGAACCGCCAGCGGCAGCCCGCGGACGAGGTACTCGCGACCGTCGGGGTTGTGCAGCCGGCCGGCGCCGAAGAACAAGTCGACCGGCGCGTCGACCGACGCATGCCAACGGTCGTCCCAGGTGATGCGCAGGCGGCACCTGCCGAAATCGTGGGCCGCGTCCCGTGGTAGGGTGAACTTCAGCGCGCGGAGCGTGGCCGGTGCTCCGCCGGGGCAAGGAAGGCTGCGCCACTGGTCGGGCTCAAGGTCGAACGAATCCTCCGCCACGGCCACGCCTGCGCCCGTAGGCGCGAGGTCCTCGCCCGCGCGGCTGAGCAGTTCGAGCACGCGCGGATCCGGCGGCTGGCGATCCCACGTGGCGACGGGGCGAGACAGGTTGTCGGCGCCGCGCGGAAACAGGTGATAAATGTAATAGCCGGTGCCGTAGAAGGTGCGCGAGTACGCCAGCCGCAGCGACTCGGCGAAGGGGATCGGCTGCCACATCAGATCGGCGCCCTTGGTCGTGGGCCAGGTCCACGCCAGCGGGTGCGGAAACAGCGCCTCAGGGATGAAGTTGCTATTTGATAGCCGCGCGCTAGCGCCCACCGGATCGTCCGTGGCGCTTTCTTTCACGATGAGGTCCGCGCCGTCGATTTCATAGTGCCACGGGCTGCCGTGGTGATGATTCGTGCGAACGAAGTACAGGACGCCGGGACCGGCCGCATCGAGCGTGACGTTGAAGTCGTCGGCCTGCTGGTAGAGAAAGTGGCTGGCGTCGGCGTCGCGATTGCCGCCGGTGCGATCGTACGTGCTCCGCATGTAGGCCCGAACGCCGATACGGTGGTAGGCCATGCGGTCCCACTGCAAATAGGCGTCGTCGCCCACGGGAACAAGCGGCAAGTCGATGGATTGGCCTCTCGCACTTGACGCTGCAACGGCGTGCAGGGCGGCCCCCACACCAAAGCAGGCCACGGCGCAAAACGTCTTCCAGAAGCTCATGAGGTAAGTCGGTCAGGTGTGAGCGGATCAGGAGCCCCGCCGGCGCCTCCCACCAATGTAGTCCAGCCGAAGCCGCTCGATAGAGCGCCGATAGGAGATGCCCAGCAGATCGGTCGTGGATGCGTTCAATACCTCGCGCAGAGCCGCGAAGGCGCAGAGATTCAGTTAATCAACATGTTCCTCGCTTGCATTTCCCTGCGCGTCACGCGCTGCGCGGTGGCGTCGAGCTGCTTCAGCCGCAGAAACGACCATACGCATCGGCCGTCATCTTGCTCTTGGGCAGGCGGGATTCGACCGTCTGCCAGCCGGCGGCGAGCACGTGGTCGTTGTAGCCGGCCCCGCCCTCGACCCGCAGCGTCGGCGTCCCCGTCGGAACGTACGCGCCAGTCCGATAACTCGTCTCCGCCGCCGATAGCCGCAGCCGCCGCAACTCCCAGCCCGCCGACCCGGCGTCCCCCGGCCGGTAACAGGCGACAGGCGCGCCAAGGATGTGAAACTGCTGCCCGGTGGCCGGCGCGCTGGAGAGCCCGCGAACGGTCAACTGCCCGTTGCCGCTCTCCTGGCCGTACTTCACGACGTTGGCCACCCGCTTGTCCAGCGGGCCGCCGACAAACCCGATCGACCGCCCCGCGAAATACTTCACGTTGTCGGCGATGTAGGGCGACTTCAGCCGGAACTCGGTCGCCGAGGGGGACGCATCCTCCAC
>QEVI01000392.1:2747-3694 GCA_003576855.1 Planctomycetota bacterium | reverse complement strand
CCGCCGCGATCGGCCGACTGGGCGACGCCCAGAGCGTAGCCGCCCTGCTGACGATTGCCGCCGACGAGGATGGTGACATTGCGGAAGCCGCCAAGGCCGCGCTGGCGGCGCTGAAGGGCGAGCAGGTCGATGGCCAGCTCGTTGGCCGGCTGCAGTCGGCCAGCGGCAACGACCTGGCCATCTTGCTGGAACTAGTCGGGCGGCGGCGAATCGACGCGGCTGCCGAAACGAAGAAAGCGCTCAAGTCGCCCGATGCGGCCGTTCGGTCGGCGGCGTTGGCCGCGCTGGGCGAAACGGCCAACATGCAGGACCTGCCCGTGCTGCTGGAGGAGGTAATCGCCTCCCAGGACGAAGCGGCCCAGTCGGCCGCCCTGGCTGCGCTGCAGGCCGCGGCGGTGCGGATGCCCGATCGCGACGCCTGCGCTGCTCAAATCGCCGCAGCGATGGCGAGCGCCCCCGAGCCGGTCAAGCCGAAGCTGCTGGAGACGCTGGGGGCCGTGGGGGGCGCGGAGGCCCTGGCGACGATCGCCGCGGCCATCAAGGGCTCCAGCCCGGAGCTTCAAGACGCCGGCAGCCGCGTGCTGGGGGAGTGGATGACGGCCGACGCGGCGCCCGTGCTGCTGGAGCTTGCGCAGGACCCGGCCTGCGCCCGATACCAGTTACGCCTGCTCCGCGGGTACCTGCGGATCGCCCGGCAGTTCGTGCTGCCGATCGAGGAGCGTGCGGCCATGTGCCAGCGGGCGTTGGAGGCGGCCCGCCGACCGGCTGAGCAGCAATTGGTGCTGGAGGTGTGCGAGCGGTACCCGGCGGTCGAGACGCTGAAGGTCGCCGCCGCTGCCAGCCGCTTGCCGGGGCTGGCGGCGCAGGCGCACCGCACGGCGATTTCGATCATGGCGCAACTGGCCAGCGAGGGGGCCGACGTTCGGCAACTGCTGGCCCAGGCGGAG
>QEVI01000392.1:0-2726 GCA_003576855.1 Planctomycetota bacterium | reverse complement strand
GGAGGTCGAGCCGGTGAAGGTCGAGATCGTGAAGGCCGAATATGGCGGCCGGGATATCTACCGCGACGTAACGAACGTGCTGGCGCAGCATGTGGGGCCGCTGCCAATTATCGCCTTGGGGGCGGGATACAACGAAAGCTTCGGCGGCGATCCTGTGCCGAACACGCCGAAGTGGCTGAAGCTGCAATACCGGATCAACGGCAAGCCGGGCGAGGCCGAATTCCCGGAGAATTCGCCGATCGTGCTGCCGATGCCGGAGTGACCTGGAGGCGGGAGCCTGGAGGCTACAGGGTTGGTTGGGGTGGCGCCATCTGGTCACTGATCACTGATCACTGATCGCCGCCGCCTACGGAACAGGCGCTTCGAGAGGCATTTTTTTGGGCGAAGCCCTACGCGACGTCGTTGAAGACCCGGAGGCCCTGGTCGCCGTCGCCACGCCGGAACCGGTGGCAGGCGTTGCGCCTGCGCTGGAAGACGCCGTTCATCCGGGCGTGGGGCTCCGCTCGCTGGTCGCCGCCAAGCTGGCGCTGGCGATGTTCCTGCACCACTTCTCGTTGGGGGCGTGGATCGTCACGCTCGGCAACTACGTGCAGGCCCATTCCGGCGAGGCCGGGATGTTCTCGGCCGGGTTTGTGGGCATCGCCTACAGCGCCGGGCCGCTGGGCGGCATGGTGGCGCCGTTTGTCACCGGGTTGCTGGCCGACCATCTGTTCGCCACCGAACGGATCATGTGCGTGCTCCACCTGTGCGGCGCTGCGGCGCTGGCGTGCGCTGTATCGGCCGATTCGCAAGCGGGGTTTTACGTCGCCCTGATCGCGTACTTCGTCTGTTTCATTCCGAGCTTCGCGCTGGTGTCGTCGATGACGCTGCACCACCTAGCCGACCCGGCACGGGACTTTCCGATCGTTCGCGCCTTTAGCACGATGGGCTGGATCGCCGGCGGGGTGTTCGTCGGCTGGCTGTGGCCGCAGGCGACCGGGGAGGTGATCGAAGCGACGGCCGTGCCGATGACGATCGCCATGGTCGGCGGCGTGGTCACCGCCGCGTTCTGCCTGCTGCTGCCGCACACGCCGCCGGCCAATCGCCGGCCGGCGGCCTCGACCGGCGGCATCTCGCTCAAGGACACGCTGGACCTGGTGTGGCGGCCCCGCTTCCTGGTGCTGATCGCCATCGCCGTGCTGGCCCATGCGCCGTCGCAGTTTTATTACGCTTACGGCAACGTCTACTTGAACTGGGTCGGCATGACGCACCCGGCCGCGAAGCTGACGCTCGGCCAGGTGACCGAAGTGGCGATGATGTTCATGCTGCCCTTGGTGTTGCTGCGGATCAGCGTGAAAGCGTCGATCGTCGTCGGCATGCTCGTGTGGAGCCTGCGCTTCTGGATGCTTTCGGCCGCCGCCGGCTCGACGGGCGCCGCGCAGACGGCCCTGCTGTATACGGCCGTGATCACGCACGGCGTCGCGTTCACGCTGACGAGCATCGCCCTGCAGCTTGAAGTTGACATGTGCGCGGGGCGCAAGCGGCGGGCCACGGCCCAGGGACTCTTGGCCGTGGCCATGTCGGGGATGGGCTGCTTTCTGGGCGCCCAGATGGCTGGCCTGGCCGGGGCGCGGCTGCTGCCGGCCGAGGTGCACGGGGCAACGGCCGCCGGCTGGACGCAGTTCTGGGCGATTCCCGCCTGGGGATCGGCCGCCGTGGTGCTGTTCACGGCGCTGTTTCTCAGCTCCGGGGTCGCGCGGCGGCGGAATTAGCGCCAGGGCGCTGCCCTCGACGGTCACGGCGCTGGCGGAGGTGCTGGCGCCGATATTGCCGCGGATCATGATTTTTCCGGTTGGCTAAAGTCTGCGGCCTGGGCCGGCCGATACCTGCTGCAGACGGACCTGCTGGGCAGGACCGCGACGCTAGCCGCTTGGGCCGGCGGTCCGCGGACGCTTTTAGCCCTGCGGTGCGCTCTTTGGCAATTGAACCGCTAATGCTTTCGCTGCAGGCGCACGCCCCCTCGGGCGGCGGCCTTCGGCGAATCAGTCGCTGATGACTTACGAAAAATCGCGAGGCCCCGGCGGCGGGTCGCTTCCTTGACTGTAGTTCTTACGCCAATTACACTTGGAGCGAGTGACCACCCTCCGTTTGCTCGGTCGCTAGACGCCGAAAAGGCAGCCGAAGACCTTGTCATAGGGGACCTCGTCGTGACCAAAAAAGAAATCGTGAAGACCATCTCCGATGAGATTGGCCTCACGCAGCTCAAGACCAAGGAGATCGTGCAAAAGACGTTTGACGCGATCGTGGAGACGCTGGTGGAAGATCACCGCATTGAGCTGCGAAACTTTGGCGTGTTCGAGGTTAAACGCCGCGCCGCCCGCAAAGCTCGCAATCCCCGCACCGGCGAGAAAGTCTTTGTGCCAGAAAAGTTTGTGGTGACGTTCAAACCGGGCAAAGAAATGGAAGAGCGGGTCCGCGAGCTGGAACGGCGGGCCAACGAGGCCGCTCGCCAGCAGGTCATGCAGGAGAACGCCCAGCTACAAACCAACCATCAGCCGGCGGCGCCGGCGCCGCCGGTCTTTCCGAGCCCCGCGGCCTACGATTCCACGACTCAATAGCCCGTCCGCGTCGCGCTGGCTAGCAGGGCCCTCACGGGGCACTCGCCCTCGACGCAAGTTGTTTAGCTCGCTAGGATTTTGCACCCGCACAGCATAAGCCACCGGCGTGCCCGCGAGGGCCGCCGCCAA
>QEVI01000058.1 GCA_003576855.1 Planctomycetota bacterium | reverse complement strand
GCACGGCACTTGGGTCGCTGGCGTGAAGATTTCAAGTGATACGACGGACCCCGACATGGATGGCGACTCGCCAACTGGCGTCGCGCCCGCCGCACAGTTGCACTCCATTGGGTTCAATCCAATTGGACCCGACTTTGATGAGGAAGCCGCCATCAGCACTCAACATATCATTACAGCAGCGGGCGGTATTCGTGCGATCAACATGAGCTTCCATAACGGGCAGACAACTCCCGTTCTTGACGGCAATCAGCACCTAACCCAGTTTGCAGACTGGTCCGCCTCATTACATAACATTCTCTACGTTGTCGCCGGCAACGAAGTTCCGCTAGTCACGTATGTTCCAACAGAGACCTTCAACGGAATGACAATCGCTGCATCCGATTTAGAAAGTGGAGTATATGCCAGGGTATGGGCCAACAACGATTACACGCACGATGCCGAGTTCAATCGACGGTCAATTTCACTCTTGGCTCCTGGGGCGCAAGTGAAACTCACTGATTTGGGGTCGGCGCCAACGACCGCGCCCCATCCGGCCGGTACAAGCATCGCAGCGCCGCACGTCACTGCCACGGCGGCTCTGTTGCATCAGTATGCGGCAGAGCGAATTATGAATGCTGCCTCGCCGCAATGGAATGTAAATGCGAATGCCCATCGTCACGAAGTTATGAAGGCGGTGTTAATGAACTCCGCCGACAAGATTCTTGACGATGGCATGTTCATGCTCGACGGCAATCCAATACCACGCGGCAATCTGCTGGGCATGGAACGCACAGTAGTAAAGCAAGATGGTACGTCTACTTGGTTCGATTCCGACGCATATCACGATGACATAACCGAACAAGGCGGTTTCTGGCCAACGGACGAGGAAATGGGCACTGGGCATCTAAATGCAAGCCGTGCGCTAACGCAATTCCGCGCCGGCGAATTTGAGTCGTCGCTGACGGTGGATGTCCCTGCAATTGGTTGGGACTACGGAACCACGACCGGGATGGACGATGTCAACCGATACCGTATTGCTCCGATACTTCGCGGCGGTAGCTTCATTTCGGTCACGCTTGCGTGGGATCGTGTAGTAACCGTAGACAACGAAGCGGGAACCGCATCAGTCTATGACATTGGCGACACCTACGACGAATTTGTTGACGACGGAATTAATCCGCTCGGCGATAGCGTAATCAATAACATGCGCCTATGGGTAGCACCCAAAGGTGCTGCCCCTTCACAGAGAATCGCCACGTCCGATGCGAATGAAGGAACGGTCCAGCATAGCTTTTTCCAACTGCCTGAAACCGGCGAATATGAATTCTGGGTTGAGCAAGTAGACGAAGATGTTGGCACTAATCAGAACTATGCTGTTGCATGGTGGACAGCATCCGCCAGCGGCTTTGGCGACTTCAATGGCGACGGAATGACTGATGCCGCCGACCTACTCCAATGGGCGGGCGACTTCGGACAGAACGCCGATTCGGACGGCGATGGGGACGGAGATACCGACGGGAATGACTTTCTTTTCTGGCAACGACATCTTGGGACAACAGCGCCGATTACGGCGGTTCCTGAACCCTCAGCTTGGCTGATTTGCCTTTTTGCCGTCGGATCGTTGAAGCTATGCCAGTCACGTGGTTCAGTGAATCGCACTGTTGGATCTACCCTTGCTATAGTCGCGTTGGCATCCGCGTGGATGGATCAATGTAACGCACAGTCAAGTGGCGAATCCAGAGCCATGGGCGAGATTCCGCTTTCGGTGGTTGTCACAACTAGCAGACAGGACGGCTTAAAGTACGCCCGCGAAGCCTTGGCGAAGGACAACCCCTACCTACGGCAGATTCTTGAGAACGCACGCGGCGGAGCGTCAAATGCGTTTCTTGTTGACGCAACAACCGTAGACGATGCCGTTCGGGCGAGTGCCGGCGTTTTCGTGGCATTAAGAGCAGCCGATACGCCCGCGCCGGTCAATGTGACAAAGCCTATTCGTGGAAGCCATTGGCTTGTTGCGTATCTCGGCTCTGGTCCTAGCACTCCTACGTGGTGGACGATTGCGGGCGCTTCCGTAGAGGGAAAGACGATACGGCTAACTTATCGTCAGTCCCCGCCAGTGCCGGCAACGTCGGACGTGCAACACTACTACTATTGGCTTCCGCTGGGCAAGCTCGACCCCGAAACCTACGAGGTCGAGTTATTCGACGCGGACGAAAAGGCTGTGACCCTTATGCGCCGGGTAAAGGTGGAAGCTAAAAAGTGATTCCATTCGACCCGCCGCGAACCGGAAACAGCAGTCTTGCGACGGTTTCCTTTGGAATGCCGGTGTCGTCCGCGACTATCCAGTAGTCGGAGGAGGAAAAGGTGTCAGGAACGAATGGCACTTTTCCCCTTTTCCCCAGTCGGACCGGCGCATTACCACGCGCCCATTCTCCGTGCCCTCGGTGGCTCCGTGGTTGCACCTGGCGCCGGAGCGTGCTACTGGCTCACGGCCGCGAGCGAGGCTTCCAGAAGCTCGTAGAGCCGCGGTTCAGAACGGCGCAATTGGTCGCGGGCTTCGGCGGTTAGCTGCGACGCCGCCTCGCGGGCCTGGTCCGCGTTTCCCAGCCGCTGGTGCACGATCGTCAATCCTGCGAAAGCGAACGCTCGCTGCGGCGTGCCGGCCGCGGCCGTATCGGACGCGAGCATCCGGTTAAGCGGCTCTAGCGCCTCGCGGAACTGGCGCGACTGGAGCAGGTAGTACCGAATGAGCCCCTCGTCGGCCAGGCGCAGCACGTAGGGATCGGCGTCCGGAAAATTCTGGCGGACGGCCTGCCAGGCCTGCTCGCTGGGCGCGACGTTCGCATGAAACAGTTGCGCCCACACGTTGTCGCGCGGTTGAACCGTGACGGCGGACTTTCCGGCGAGATACGGCCGCGGGCGGAGCAGAACGCCCAGGGCGATGCCCGCCAGCAGCGACGCGGCGACGATCTTCGCCAGGCGGCTCAGCCGCAAGCGGCTTACGCGCTCCAGGCGGGCGCTTTGCTGCATGAGCTGGCCCAGTTGCTGGGCGGCGCGACTCCGGGAATCGGTCGTGGCGATCCACTGGGCGAGCGACCAGTGGTCGGCGTCGTCGCCCCAGCCTTCGGCGACCGCCTCGCCGGCCAGCTTGCGAAGCTCAGCGAGCAGTTCGCCGGCGGTTTGCTGCCGCTGCTCGGGGCGCTTGGCCATCATGCGGTGGACGATGCGCGCCAAGCCGCTGGGCACGTCGCCGCGCACGTTCTCCAGCGGCCGCGGCGCGGCGTTGAGGTGCTGCAGCGCGACCGCCAGGGCCGTATCGCCGGTGTGGGGCGGCGTGCCGGCCAGCAGGTGATAGCTCGTGACGCCCAAAGAATAGATGTCGCTGCGGACGTCCACCGGCCGGCCTTCGATTTGTTCGGGGCTCATGTACAGCGGAGTGCCCATGGCGACGCCGACCTGCGTGAGCGTCTTGGCGTCGGCGCTTTCCATGCGCGCCAGCCCGAAGTCGGCGACCTTCACTTCGCCGGAGTGAGCCAGCAGGATGTTTTCCGGCTTGAGGTCGCGGTGGACGATGCCGGCGTCGGCGGCCTTGCACAACGCGGCGGCGACCTGGCGGAGGACGTCCAGCACCAATTGCGGGGCGAGGGCCGTTTGCCGCCGGAGGACTTCGCCGAGGTTTTTGCCGGCGACGTACTCCTGGGCAATGAAATGCACGCCGTCGAGCTGGCCGACTTCGTAGATCTGCACGATGTTGGCGTGCACCAGCGCGGCAGCGGCGCGAGCCTCGTTCTGGAACCGCTGGACGTAGCTGCCGTCGCGGGCCAGGCTCGGCTGGAGCACCTTCAGCGCGACGCGGCGGCCGAGGGATCGTTGCTCGGCCAGGTACACGACCGCCATGCCGCCGGCGCCCAGGCGGCGCAGGATGCGGTAGTCGCCCAGCTCGCGACCAGTCAGATCGACTTCCGCCGGGTCAGTGTTCATGGGCGAACTGATGAGGCGACGCGACAGCGCGGCTGGCAGCCATGCGCAGCGAACCCCGGGTCTTCCGTGGGGCTTACGCCCGTGTCGGCGGCTCTGACGATCGAGCGAAATGATGCGGCAGCGCCGTCAGCACCCGCCGCGTCGCTTCGGACTTGTTGAGGACGTAAAAGTGAATCCCCGGTGCGCCGGCGGCTAGCAGGCCCTCGGCCTGCCGAGTGGCGAATTCAACGCCGACCTCGAACTGGCCCGCCGGGTCGCTGGCGTGCTTTTCCAACGCGGCCGAAAACGCCGGCGGCAGCTTGGCGCCGCACAGCGACGCGATGCGCTGAATCTGGCTGCCGTTGGTCACGGGGAGCAAACCGGGCACGATGGGCTGCTCGATGCCCAGTTGGCGGCAGCGGTCGCGGAAGCGGAAGAAATCGTCATTGTCGTAGAACAGTTGCGTAATGACGACGTCGGCGCCGGCGTCGACTTTGCGTTTGAGGTTTTCCAGGTCGACCTGGAAACTCGGCGCTTCGAGGTGCTTCTCCGGGTACCCGCCGACGGCAATGCCCATCGCGGGGAATTCGCGGCGAATGAAGGCCACCAGCTCATTGGCGTATGAGAAGCCGCCGTCCACGGGCCGAAACGCGGCTTCGCCGCGCGGAGGATCGCCGCGCAAGGCGACGACGTTCTCAATGCCCAGATCCACGGCGCGGGCCAGGTACTCGCGGATTCGCGGCGGCGTAAGGCCGACGCACGTCAGGTGCGTGGCCACGGGCAACTGGTATTTGTCGCGGACGCCGGCGATGACTTCCAGCGTCCGATCCTGCGTCGAGCCGCCGGCGCCGAAGGTGCATGTGATGTAACTGGGCCGAAACGCGACGAGTTGGTCCACATGCTCGAACAGGCTGGTCATCCCCTCGGCCGTTTTGGGGGGAAACAGTTCAAACGACAGGCCGAGTCGGCCTGGACCGTACGCGTGGCGAATCGTCATGGATCGATGGCTCGAGGGCGACTTCCGGCCGCTAAGGCCGCAAGCGGCGCGGGGATGCGGGAGGGGCGTCTCCATAACTCTAAGCGGGGTAAGGCGTAGCCGCAATCGGCCGAATACGGGCCGGCCGTCCAGCGCCGTTGGCGTGCAGCGGCGGGCGTCGGATATAATGCCCGGCGCTTGTTGGCCGTCAATCGAGTCGATTAGGCGGTCGTGCCCGCGTAGGCCTGCGTCATTCTGTTCTCACGGGGAAGCGTCTTGAAGAGCGCCTGCCGATTGGTCAGCGTGCCGTGCCTTTGGCCGAGGACGATCGCCGCCGTACTGGCGATGGCGTGGAGCACGGTTTTCGCCCCCGCGTTCGGGGAAGAGTCGCTCCAGCCGCGACCGGCCGCGGAATCGGCGCTGCAGCCGTTCGTCGAGACGTATTGCATTGATTGCCACCGCGGCGACGTGCCCCACCAGCGGCTGTCGTGGGAGCGAGTCGTCGAGCGGCTCCAGGCCCAGGAAATGCCGCCGGAAGACGCTACGCAGCCCGAGGCCGCCGAGCGCGAGGCGGTGCTTGCGTGGCTGCGGGCGGAGCTGGCCGAGCCGGATTGCTCGCAACCGCAAGACCCGGGGCACGTGACGCTGCGGCGGCTCAATCGCACCGAATACCAGAACACGATCCGCGACTTGCTGGGCGTCGGGTTCGACGCGGCCGGTTTTTTTCCGGTCGATGAACTGGGGTACGGCTTCGATAACAACGGCGACGTGCTGTCGCTGCCGCCGGCGCTGCTGGAGAAGTACCTGCAGGCCGCCGAGGAAATCGCGGCGCAAGCGATTGTGACGCCGGAGTCGATCCTTGAGCCCGCCCAGACGCATGCCTGGAACAAGCTGCGGGGGGGCGAAGCGGCTTCGCAGGGGGTCTGCGGGCTGTTTACCAACGGGCGAGTCTGGGCGGAGGCCCGCTTCGACCAGCCAGGCGAGTATCTTCTGCGAGTGCGGGCGTACGCCACGCAAGCCGGGGACGAGCCGGTGAAGATACGCCTGTTCGCCGGCGACGACGAGCTGCGCCAAGCGGCCGTCGTAGCCGAGGGCGACGACCCGCAGACGTACGTGGCCCGGTTCACGGCCGAGCCAGGCACGCGGCCGGTGGGCGTTGAGCTGCTCAATGACGCCTGGATGCCATGGGTCGAGGACGCGTCGCGCCGCGACCGCAACCTGTTCGTCCTGGAGATTTCGATCGTCGGTCCCACGAACAAGCTGCAGCCCGATGAATTGCCCGAAAGCCATCGCCGCGTCGCGTCCTGGGCGCCGACGCAGGCGGAGTGGTTCGGCGGCCAGGGCTGGTCGGAGCGGGTGCGGCAGCTCATCGGGCGGCTGCTGGCGCGGGCGTACCGGCGTCCGCCGACGGACGAGGAAATCGATCGCCTGGCGGCGTTCATCGAGGCCGCGCGAGATCGCGGCGATTCGTTTGAACGGGCGATCCAGCTTGCCGTCGCCGCGACGCTCGTTTCCCCGCAGTTTTTGATGCGCGGCGAGACGGCGCCGGCCGGCGCGTCCGGGGTGCGGCGGCTCGACGCGTACGAGTTGGCTTCGCGGCTGAGTTACTTCCTGTGGAGCTCGATGCCGGACGACGAATTGCTGCAGCTTGCGGCCGAGGGAATTCTCCACGACCGGCTCGACGCGCAAGTCGACCGCATGCTGGCCAGCGACAAGTCGGATGAACTGCTTCGCAACTTCGGCGAGCAGTGGCTCGAAACGCGGCGGCTGGCCACGCTGAAGCGCGACCCGCAGCGGTTCCCGGAATTCGACGCCGAGCTTTCGGCCGCCATGCGTGAGGAGACCCACCGGCTGCTGGCCGACATCCTGCGCCACGACCGGCCGCTGCCGACGCTCCTGGCGGCGGACTACAGCTTCGTTAATTCACGGCTGGCGAGGCACTACGGCCTGGAAACGCCCGCCGGCGGGGAAGCCGATGCGTTCGTGCGCGTCGAGCTGCCCCAAGAGCGGCGAGCCGGCGTGCTGGCCCACGGCAGCGTGCTGACGGTCACGGCGTTCGCGGACCGGACGTCGCCGGTGCTAAGGGGCAAGTGGGTGCTGGAACACCTGCTGGCCGACCCGCCGCCGCCTCCGCCGCCCGACGCCGGCGCCTTGCCGGAAGCGGCCGGCGACCTGGCGGGCAAATCGCTCCGCGAGCGGATGGAGATCCACCGGGCCGACCCGACCTGCGCGTCGTGCCACAAGCGGATGGATCCGATTGGACTGGCGCTGGAGAACTTCGACGCGATCGGGCGTTGGCGGCAGTTCGACGGCGCGGATAGAATTGACGCCAACGGCCAGTTGCCTGATGGCCGGCAGGTCAGCGGAGCGGCGGGCCTGCGCGACGTGCTGTTGGCCGACTTTCAGCGAGTCCGCCGTTCGATCGCCGAGCGATTGTTGACGTACGCGCTGGGTCGCGGCTTGGAGCCGTACGATCGGTGCGCGGTCAACGAAATCGTCGCGGCGACGCAGTCGGGCGGCGACACGTTGCGAGGCATGATCCGCGCCATTGTGAAGAGCGCTCCGTTTACGCAGCGCAACGAGGGCGGTACGAACGATAACCCATTGGCCCCGCCAGGAGGTACGCATGGCACGGCTCCCGGAGGTTGAGCGTCGTACGTTTCTTCGCGGGTTGGGGACGGCGGTAGCTTTGCCGTGGCTAGGCAGCGCCTTGCCGCGTCCGCTGTGGGGGGCGCCGGCAGAGAAGCCGCCGCTGCGGATGGCGTTTCTGTTTATTCCCAACGGCGCGCACATGCCGGCCTGGACGCCGGAGGCCGAAGGCGCCGACTTCACGCTGCCGCCGACGCTCGAGCCGCTGGCCCAGGTGCGGCGGAAGATCACCGTGCTGAGCGGCCTGGCCCACGACGCCGGCTGGGCTCACGGCGACGGGGCCGGCGATCATGCGCGTTCGGCCGCGACGTTCCTAACGGGCGTTCACCCGGTGAAGACCGACGGCAAGGGGATTCGAGCCGGCGTCTCGGTCGACCAGGTCGCGGCCGAGCGGCTCGGCGGCCAGACGCGGTTCGCTTCGCTGGAGCTGGGTTGCGAAGAAGGCCGGCTCGCCGGCAGTTGCGACAGCGGCTATAGCTGCGCCTATTCCAACAACATTTCGTGGCGTTCGCCGACGGAGCCCGCGGGCAAGGAGGTGAATCCGCGGCAGCTTTTCGATCGGCTGTTCGGCGCCGGTCGCGACGACGACCGCACGCAGTCGCGGGCCAAGCGGGATTTGGAAAAGAAGAGCATTCTCGACCTGGTCCAGGAGGATGCCCGATCGCTGCGGCGGCGCCTGGCCCAGCAGGACGCCCGGAAGCTCGATGAATACCTCACGGGCCTGCGCGACATTGAAAAGCGGATCGACAGTCCTGGCGACTCGCTTTTTGACGAGCAGGGCCTCGCCCGTCCCAAGGGCATTCCTGAGGACTACGCCAAGCACGCCCGGCTGATGGCCGACCTGCTGGCCGTAAGCTTCCAGAGCGACCTGACGCGGATCGCCTCGTGGATGTTCGCCAACGAGGGGAGCGATAAATCGTACCGCGCCATCGAAGTGGCCGAGGGTCACCACTCCCTTTCGCACCACCAGGGAGACGCGGAAAAACAGGCGAAAATCGCCAAGATCAACCGTTACCACGTGGAGCAGTTGGCCTACTTCTTGGAACGGCTCGATTCGATCCCCGAAGGGGACGGCACGCTGCTGGACCACGCGCTGGTGGTCTACGGCGGGGGGCTGGGCGACGGCAATGCCCACAATCACGACGACCTGCCGGTGCTGCTGGCCGGCGCCGGCGGCGGAGCCCTCCAAACCGGGCGGCACATGCGCTACCCGAAGGCGACGCCGTTGATGAATCTGTATCTGTCGATGCTCGATGTGTGCGGGATCGACGTCGACGCCCTTGGCGACAGCACCGGCCGGCTGCCGGACCTGGCGCGGGTTTAGCTGGCGGCGGCCGGCTTTATCGAGAGTTGCGCAGCCAACGAGCCGCCATTCCGACGAATGCAGCCCCGGCCTCCGCCCGGGGGTCGCTTACCACCAGGACTGATTTGGTCCCGATGGAGACCGACCCTCGGCCAAAGGCCGAGGCTGCAGCGGCCCATTGGCGGGGCAATCGCATATTAGACGCTGCCGATTGCCGCAAGCGGTCGTCGCCAGGCTGCTGCTCAACGGAAGCGGATGCGCAGGCGGGGCAATTTCTGCGGGCGGCGTGGGGTCAGCCGCACTAGCGCCGCCGGGCCGCGGCGCTCGATAATATTGGTCGCGTAACGTCAAGTGCGTTGTATAATTCCGGGTCTTGGACAGCGCCGCCTGCCGCGCACCTTGCCTCGTTTCCCAGGCGGCCACTCGACGAAGGAAGGGAATCGTCCCGCATGAGCCAGATTCAAGTACCCGCCCCGGCGGCGAGCATTTCGCGCCCCAACTGGACCGAGCTCACCGCTCAGGACCTGTACGACAAGCTGCTCGCGCTGGCCCGCAACCTGTGGTGGAGTTGGCACCCGGAGGTGGTCAACCTGTTCCGCGACTTGGACCCGGTGCGGTGGCGGCAAATCGATCACAATCCGATTGTGCTGCTCGCCGAGATGACGCCCGAGCAGGTGGCCGAGCGGGCGTCGGAAATGGTCCTCTACACGCGCATCAACCAGGCGCATCGCCGGTTGAAGGATTACCTGAACAACACCCGCACGAGCTGGGGCGCCCGCGAGGCGGGGGTCCTGGGCGCGCGGCCAGTGGCCTACTTCTCGGCCGAGTTCGGCATCCACGAATCGGTGCCGATTTACAGCGGCGGCCTGGGCGTGCTTTCGGGCGACCACATCAAAAGCGCCAGCGGCCTGGGCGTGCCGCTGGTGGCCATCGGACTGTATTACGACCAGGGATACTTCAAGCAGCGGCTGAACGACGAAGGCTGGCAGGTCGAAGAATATCTGGACACGAAGGTCGAAAATCTCCCGATCGAGCCCGCCCGTGATACGCAGGGCCGACCCATTACCGTGGAGATCGAAACGCTGCACGGCCGGCTGCTGGCCAAGGTGTGGCTGATGCACGTCGGCCGCGTCCACTTGTACCTGCTGGACTGCGACGTCGAAGGGAACAGCCCCGAAGACCGCGAGCTGACCTCCCGGCTGTACGGCGGCGACTCGCGGACTCGCATCCGGCAGGAGTTGGTGCTGGGGGTCGGCGGCGTCAAGGCGCTGCGGGCGCTGGGCGTCAAGCCGGGCGTCTACCACCTGAACGAGGGCCACAGCGCCTTTGCGCCGCTGGAGGTCATGCGGCAGCGGATGCAGGAAGACGGCCTGGCGTTCGACGACGCGCTCCGCGAGGTGGCCTCGCAAACGGTGTTCACCACGCACACCCCCGTGCCGGCGGGGCACGATCGGTTCGATGGCGGGCTGGTGGAAGAGCACCTCGGCCCGCTGCGGCAGAAGCTGGGTATCTCGTTCGAGCAGCTCATGGGCCTGGGCCGCGTCGATCCGCAGAACGAGCACGAGGCGTTCTGCATGACGGTGATCGGCCTGAAGCTGTCGCGACGCGCCAACGCCGTCAGCTCGCTGCACGGCCACGTCTCGCGGCGGATGTGGGCCAACCTCTGGCCGTGGCGCGTGGAAGAGGAAATTCCCATCGGCCACATCACCAACGGCGTTCACATTCCCACGTGGCTGGCGTACCCGATGGTCCAGCTTTACGACAAGTACCTGGGTCCCGAATGGCACGACCGGATGGGCGAGCCGGAGGTGTGGCAAGCGATCTACGGCGTCGATCCGGGCGAATTGTGGGAAACGCACAACGCCCTCAAGAGCCGGCTGCTGGAATTCGTGCGGCGGCGGGTCAGTCGCCAGTCGCGGCGGCGGAACGAGGATCCGGCGGTCATCGAGGCCGCCCGCACGATCCTCGATCCCAACGCGCTGACGATCGGCTTTGCGCGGCGCTTCGCCACGTACAAGCGGGCCGATTTGTTCCTGCGGAACTTCGACCGCATGGCCCAGATGATCGACGATGCCAACCGGCCAGTGCAGTTCATCTTCGCCGGCAAAGCGCATCCGGCCGACGAGCCCGGCAAGCGGCTCATTCAGCGGGTGGCCAACCTGCGTCACGATCCGCGATTTGCGGGCCGGGTGGTGTTTATCGAGGACTATGACATCAACGTCGCTCGGCACATGGTGCAGGGCGTGGACGTGTGGCTCAACAACCCGCGCCGGCCGCTGGAGGCTTCCGGCACCAGCGGGCAGAAGGCCGTGCTCAACGGCGGGCTGAACTGCTCGGTGCTCGACGGCTGGTGGGCCGAGGCCTTCAACGGCATGAACGGCTTTTCGATCGGCAACGGCACGTCGCACGCCAACGAGGACATCAACGACTCGCGCGACGGCGACGACCTGTTGCGCGTGCTTCAAGAGGAAGTGATTCCGCTGTTCTACAAGCGCGACGCCGACGGGCTGCCCCGCGAGTGGATCCAGCGGATGACCAACTCGATCGCGACGCTGGCGGCGCGGTTCAGCGCCCACCGGATGGTGATCGACTACGTGCAGAAGGGCTACCTAGTCGCCGCCGGCGGATTGAGCTCCGACATGAGCGTGCGGTAGGCCGAGCGGGGCGCCGCGCAGCATGCGGTCGGGCGTCGCTTGCGACTGGCGAACCTATTGGCGTTTGCGCGACCTCCAGTCGCGTACCGCGTTCAATCGTCAACGGCCCCAACTGGCGGATGACTTGCCGCTGTTCGTCCGTAATTGCCTCTAAACAGGGGTCCATCGGCGCCTCTTGGAGACTCACGGAAACAGCTTCCGCTCGGCTAGCCACCGGTCGACCTGGCCTGCAGGCAATCGCAGCACGAGCTCCCAAAAACGCAACTGCTGCGGCGTCAATCCGCGGCCCTCGCGCCGCTCGAACCATGCCCGCAGCGCTGGGGGCCGACGCGGCCGCGGAGCCCCTGGACGGCGTTCCAGTCGCCGGCCGCGAGGATTCGGCCAATGATGAAATCGCCGTGCGCGGCCCAGTCGAGTTCATCGAAGGAATGATCCCAGAACGGCGGCCGCAGCGCCTCCGGCAGCGGCTCGGCGGGCGGCGGCGACGGCGAATGTGCGGCGTGGGGATCGAGCTTGGCCATGTGCTCTCGTGCGGCAATGACGGTATCATAGCATGCCGGCCCGGTGCGTTACATTGACGAGCCGCAGCTTGTCGGAATCCCCAGCGCCAGTTATGCCCCGAGTGATAACGTCTGCTGACGATCCTGCTTTGGCGGAGCTGTGCGGCCGCCTGGCGGGGGTCGCCGAAGCGCTCGACGCCAGCGGCGATTGGCCGGCTGAGCAACTGCGCCTGTGCGGCGAGTATGGCGTTTATGAGTGGTTCGTCGGCCGCCAGTGGGGGGGCCAGGCTTGGAGCCAGCAGGACGTCCTCCGAGCGTATCTGGCCATTGCCAGTTCTTGCCTGACCACGGCGTTTGTTCTCACGCAGCGTGAAGGGGCTTGCCGCCGCATCGAAAGCTCGAACAACACGGCGCTCCAAGCGAAGCTGCTGCCGCGACTGGTGCGCGGCGAACTATTCGCCACGGTGGGCATTTCGCACCTCACGACCAGCCGCCGCCACCTCGCCAGGCCCGTGCTGTCGTACTCTATTGGCGCAGCGGGCGGCGTGAAGCTCAGCGGCTTCAGCCCGTGGGTCACCGGGGCGGACCATGCCGACGTCGTCGTCGTCGGCGCCACCGGCGTCAACGACGACGGTACAGCCAAGGAGGAGCAAATTCTGGCCGCCGTGCCCCTGACCTTGGCCGGGGTCAAGCCCGAAACGCCCGTGCGGCTTGTCGGACTTTCAGCAAGCCATACTGGCCGCTTGGCGTTCGACAACGTCGCCCTGCCGGAGCAGTGGCTGTTGGGGCCGCCCGCGCCCAACGTCATGGCCGCCGGCAAAGGCGCCGGCACGGGCGGACTGGGCACCTCGGCGCTCGCGTTGGGGCTGGCGCAAGCGGCGCTGCGGTGGCTGGAGGACGAAGCGCCGGTGCGGGCCGAGCTGCTGGAACCGCTGGAAGCCCTGCGGCGCGAGGCGGCCAAGGCCGAGGAGGACCTGCTCGCTGCCGCCCGCGGCGAGCCGGCGTGTTCGAACGACGAACTGCGACAGCGGGCCAATAGCCTCGTGCTGCGGGCGACCCAGTCGGCCTTGGCGGCGGCGAAAGGGGCCGGTTATGTCGTCGGCCACCCGGCGGGACGCTGGTGCCGCGAGGCGCTGTTCTTCCTCGTCTGGAGCTGCCCGCAGCCGGTCCTGGCAGCGAACCTGTGCGAGCTGGCGGGCATCCTGGAGTAGAAGGGGGAGTTGAGAGCGGAAAGTGGAGAGCGGAGAGCGGGTTGCGGGTGGGCTGTAAGCGGTAGCCCGGAGGCTGTAGGCTGGAGACTGGAGGCCGGAGGGTTGGCGGGGCCAGTCTGAAGCGACGGGTTCACCGCCCACCAGCCCTGCCCCCTGCTCCCTGCCCCCTGCCCCCGCCCCTTCCCCATGCCTTCCGCTGACGAAAACCCGATTGTCGTGTGGCACGATCACGCCGTCTCGCGGGCAGCGCGCGAGCAGCTTAACGGCCATCGCGGCTGCGTCGTGTGGTTTACGGGTCTCAGCGGCTGCGGCAAGAGCACGGTCGCCAATGCAGTCGACCAAAAGCTCCACCAGCGCGGCGTCCGCAGCTACGTCCTGGACGGCGACAACATCCGGCACGGCCTCAACGCCACGCCGCACATGCTGCGAGAGCGTTACGGGGAGGCCTACGCCGAGCGATTCGGTTTGGGATTCGGCCAGCAGGATCGCCAGGAGAACATCCGCCGGGTCGGCGCCGTTGCCCGGCTGATGTGCGATGCGGGCCTGATAACGCTGACTGCGTTTGTGAGCCCCTACCGATCCGACCGCGACGCCGTACGAGCCATGCTCGAGCCGGGCGATTTTCTCGAAGTCTGGGTGGACGCCCCGTTGGAGGTGTGCGAAGCGCGCGATCCGAAGGGGCTATACAAGAAGGCCCGCGCCGGAGTGCTCAAGGACTTTACCGGCATCGACGCGCCCTACGAGCCGCCGCTGAGTCCGGAATTGACGTTGCGCTCCGCCGAGGCGAGCCCTGCGGCGCTGGCCGACGAAGTCCTGGAGCTGCTCGCCGCCTGCGGCAAGATACCGGCGGCGATCGCGCCGAAGCCGAGGGAATGCTAGCAGTAGTTTACGGCGTTCGCAGCAAAAACTTCACGCGAAACTGTGTTGACGCTGCTCGAACGGAGCCGGTAGATTGATGCCACGGGAGCTTCGGCGTTTTCTTCTAGGATTCTCCGCATTAGTCGTCTTGCCGACTCTCGCACCGGAACGCCCGACGCCTGCGAACAGCAGCGCAACGAAGCGCATCTTGGACAGCACGCAGCAGCGGGATAGGACGCATGTCCTTGCGGATGAGTTCATCCGATTTATCGCAGCGGCTTGACGGACGTTGAGCCGCCGCGCGAGGACCCGCATCAAGGAGGTCCACATGGTTTCTCGCTCGATGCCAGCAACGGCCGTCGCGCCTCGCGGTTTGTTTCACGAAAAAGGCGCCGCCGGCGATCATGAGTCGTGGTTGGCGGCCACGCTCGAGCAAACCTGCGGCGAGACCGACGCACGCACATTTCGCCAGAAGGCGCCCGCCGCCCCGCGCCGTGCCAATCGGCTCTCCCGGTTGCAGGCGAGAATCACCGCCGAAGAGATGATAGCGGCGATTGAAGAGCGGCTGCCGACGAGAGTCCAGCGACTGGCGATCGACGAGCACGACGGCGTGTTCACGCTGCACGGCGTATCGAACTCCTATTACGCCAAGCAGCTTGCCGGTCACTTCGCCATGCGCGCCATGGAAGCCCGCATGCTGGGCCGCCTGGTTAATGAGATCGAAGTGCGGCCCACGCGATAAGCGCGCCGCGCGAGCCGCCGCACGGGCACGGGCATCGCCGCGGGGCTACAGCCACGGCGGTTCAACGGCGCGGGCGCGTTCGACCAGCGGCTGCAGCGCCGACAGCAGGCGCGGCTCGCCTTCGAGGAACTGCAGTTCGACGGCCAGCGCGCGGAGCGGAACGCCGCCGAGCGAACCGGTGCGGAGCTTGACGAGATCTTTCCGCGTGCACACCGCCAACTCGGCGCCGGATTGGCGCAGGTCATGGGCCAGGCGCTCGACGTCGTGGCGGTCGTAATCGTGATGATCGGGAAATTCGCGCCAGCCGACCAGCCGGCAACCGAGCGCTGACAGCGTATGGCGGAAACCCGCCGGGTTGCCGATGCCGCAGAACGCGGCGACCCGCTTGTCTTGCAGTTCGCTGAGCGGGTACGCACCGCCCTGCGAATCGGTCAGCCCCGCAGGACGGTGGACGACTTCGCACCACAGCGACCGCGGGGCCAGCGATTCCACGCGGCGGCGGATCGCCTGGCGGGCGGCGGCGTCGATCATGTCGGCGCGGCTCAGCACGACCACGTCTGCACGGGCCAGGGCGGCCAGCGGTTCGCGGAGCAGCCCGCGGGGAAGCAGGTAGCCGAAGCCGAACGGTTCACTGGCGTCGAGCAGCACGATGTCGAGGTCGCGGGCCAAGCGACGATGCTGAAAGGCGTCGTCGAGGACGAGAATCTGCGAGGCGAGCTCCTCGACGGCGATCTCCGCCGAGGCCGCGCGATCAGGGTTTTGGAGATGGGGCACATCGGCCAGCGCCAGCTCCAGTTCCAAGGCTTCGTCGTTGAGCCCCCCCTGCTCCGCCCCGTAACCGCGGCTGAGAATCGCCACGCGCGCTCCCTGCTCCCGCAGCCGCCGCGACAGCCACTCGACCATGGGCGTTTTGCCGGTGCCGCCGACAGTCAGGTTCCCGACGCTCACCACCGGCACGGGCGGTCGATGGATTTCGCAACGGGCGAGGTCGTAGCGGCGATTGCGGATGCTGACCGCGCACCGGTAGGCAGTGCTCGCCGCCCGCAAGGCCAGCCGCAGCAGCGCCGGCGCCATCCCGCGACGGCGACCGCTGGCAATCTCGCGGAATGTCGTGGGAGAGATCACGCGCTCGGCGGGTCGCAGGGGCTGGGCGGACGAAACCGCGATTCTCGGAAAAACGGCTAGAATTCACCAGGGTCAGGGCACGAATTGTGCGGCGGAAGCGTCGGAAGTTCAGGCGCCGCTCCTATAATGAAGGGGCCGGGGCCGGTTTGCGGCCGGTTCTTTTTGGAAAACGACACCGTAGGCGCGCGAGGGGGAACTGGTTGCACTTGCCCCATCCCGTCGCGCTTCGGCAAACGCTATGTCAACTATCGCACCGCCGCCGAAACCGCTAAACCCCGCGCTCGTCGATAGCGAGCGGTACGTTGACGAGCACATCCGCAAAGCGCGGCGATCGCTGAAGGCGGTCGATCTGGCCGCGGGGCTCATTACGTTGGCGATCGGGCTGCTGGGATTCGTCCTGACGGCGGCGGTCATCGACCATTGGGTCGTGCCGGGGGGGCTCAATACGGCCGGTCGGGCCGCGTTGTTCGCGGCGTTTTTGGCGGGGATCGCCTGGTACGCGTGGAAGAAGTTGGCGCCGCTGGCGCGGCCGATCAATCCCGTGTACGCCGCTCAGACGATCGAACGCAGTGCGCCGTCGCTAAAGAACAGCTTGCTGAACCTGCTGCTGTTTCGCGCCCATCGGCAGGAGCTGTCAGCGCGGGTGTATCATGCGATCGAGCAACAGGCGGCGCTGCGGCTCTCGGCCACGTCGGCCGATGCGGCGATCGACCACGCGGCGTTGCTGCGGCTGGGCTACGTGCTGCTGATCATGGTCGCCGCGTGCGCCGCCTATGCGGTCCTGTCGCCGAAGGACATGGCTGCGTCGGCCGGCCGGGCGCTGGCCCCTTGGATGGACATCGCGGCGCCGAGCCGGGTCAAACTCTTCGACGTCAAGCCGGGCGACCTGTCCGTGGCCCGCGGCGAGTACGTAACCGTGTCGGCGGAAATCCACGGCCTGCGCGACGAGGAGCGGGTGCGACTGCGGCTGGCCAGCTCCGACGGACGGCTAGACGATTCCATCGCCATGACGGCCGCCGCCGCGGGCAACCGGTTCGAAGCGACGCTCCCCCGCCGCGTCGAGGGGGACGGCAGCGACGCCGGCGTCCTGCAAGACCTTCACTACTGGATCGAGGCGGGCGACGCTCGCTCGCGGCGCTACAAGGTGGGCGTTTTCGATCGCCCGACGATCATCGTCCAGAAGGTGCGATACGAGTTCCCGGCGTACACCGGTTTCCCGTCGAAAGAGACCGACAGCACGGGCGACATCCGCGGGATCGAGGGGACGAAGGTCGTCATCGCCGCGCTGGCAAGTCGGCCGATTAAGAGCGCCCATGTCGATTTCGACGCCGACGGCACGAACGACCTGCAGATGACCGTCGACGGCGTGCACGCGACGGCGACGTTCGAGCTGGCGCTCCGCGACGACCGCCGGATGCCGCAGCATCCGGAGTACCTGCTGCGGTTCACGACCACCGAGGGCCGCACGAACACCGACCCGCCGACGTACCGGATCGAGGTCACGCCCGATTACGCGCCGGAAATCAGGATCACCAAGCCGGAAGAGCCTGAGCGGACTGCCAAGGTGGATGAAGCGGTAGTCATCGGCGTCGAGGCGCGGGATCCGGACTTCGCCCTGGCGAACGTGAAGCTCGTCGGGCGCGTCGGCGACGGCGACGAGCAGGTGCTGGCCGAGTTGTTCCAGGGCCGCCACGAGGGGCGCTTCGGCGTGGAACGGCCGTTCACGCCGGCGGAGGCGCGGCTCAAACCGGGCGACGTATTGGAATACTGGGCGGTAGCCGCTGACAACAAGGCGCCGACCGCGAACCAGGCGGCGACGGAGCGACGCCGACTGAAGATCGCCGCCCCCGCCAATCAGCCGCAGAACGGACAACCGCCGCAGCAGGGGGGCGAGGGACGCCAAGACCAGCGGCAGCAGGACGGCGGCGGCCAGGGCCAGCAGGCAGACGGTCAGCCCGGCGCCCAGGGGGCCGGCGGCGGCGAACAAGCCAACGAGGGCGAAGACCCCAGCGGCCAGGGGCAGGGTCAGCCGCAGGCCAACGGCGGCGGCCAGGGCGAGGGGACCGCACAACAGCAGCCCGGCAATGAGACCGGCGAAAACGGAGCCGGCGGCGAAGGAGGCGAAGGCTCGCAACAGCCGGCGGACGGCGGCAGCAATCCCGCGGGCAACAGCGGCCAGCAGCAGCCAGCCGGCCAGAACGACGGCCAGCGCCAGGACGCGGGCAACGCCAACGCCGCCGACGGCCAAGCGGCGCCGTCGCAGCAGGGCGCTCAGCCGCACGACGGCCAGATGCAGGACGGCCAGATGCAGTCCGACCCCGCCGCGGCGGGCGAGCAGGCGGGACAGCCGGACGGCGAGCCGCAACAGGGCCAACAGCGGGAAGGCCAACCGAGCGGTCAGCAGCGGCCCGCCAACCAATCGCAGCAGCGGCAGGTTGGCAGCGGCCAGCAGCCAGGCCAACCGCAAAATGGGCAACAGCCGTCGCAACCAGGGACTGACGGCCAGGGCAAGGTCTCTTCCGACGGCTCGGAAGACGGCAGCGCGATGCAACGCATTGCGGATTTCCTGAAGGGGAAGCAGCAGGACGATCGGCAGTCGGGCGAGCAGCCACCGGGCGGCAGTCAGGCCGAAGCGAACCAAAACCGGCAGCCCGCCGACGGCAACCAGGAAAACGCCCAGGACGGCGACCCCGCGGGCCAGCCGCAAGGCGACAACGGCGCCTCGCAACAGCGCGACGGCGCCGGCCAAGAGGTCGAGCAATCCGGCGAGGGCGAAGGCCGGCCCGAGGAGCGCAGCAGCGCGGCCGGCCATGAGCGGCCGTCGCAGCAAGACGCTCGACCGCAAGCGGCGACGGCCGGGCAACCGCGCGAAGACGCCAGCGAAGCGGAGCAGCAGTCCGCTAGCGGCGAGAATCCCAGCGAACGACCCGGCGCGGATACGCCGCGCGAGACCAACAACGGCGACGGCAATCCGAACGATCCGCAAGCGGCCCAGCAGCCGTCGCCTGACAGCGGCATGAATCGCGACGACGGCGATGCGGGATCTGGCCACAGCACCAACGAGCAACAAGGTTCGCCGGCGAGCGACGAGCACTTCAAGCAGGGCCGGCAGAAGAATGACGCGGACAATCGCCGAGCGATGGACGACGAGGAGCCGCCCGGCGGTTCGCCCGACAAGCGGGAGAGCGATTCACGCGGCGGCAAGAGCGGCGAGCAAAGCGGCGGCGGCCAAGCGGGCGCCGGCCAGAAGGCCGACGCCGCTGGCAAGGGGGACGCCGGCCAGCATGAAGCGGCCGACGAAGGGGGCAGCCGCGCGGACGAACAAGGCGAGGGAGAAACGGCCAACGAAGCGGGCCGCGACCAGCTTGCCGCCGGCAAGACCGGCAAGTCGAGCGGCGACCAGGCGGGCGCGGGAAGCCGTCAGCGAGAGGCCGACGATTTTGCTTCGCCCGCGGCGAACGAACAAGCGGCCGGCCAAGAGAAGCCCGATACGGGCGAGCCGGGAGCGGAAAGCGGAGAACGAAAAGGGGAAGGCGGGGAGCCCAGCGGTGACCAGCAGACGCCTGGGCAGGAGACACTCGACGCGCCGCAAAACTCGGGCGATGGCGCGGCCGCGGACGGACCGCGCCAGCAGGGGCAGCGCGACGGTGCGTCGCCGCCTCAGCAAGACCGGCCGCCCCAAGGCGAGCCGAGCGATGCAGCGCAATCGGATCAGCAATCCAGCTCCGATGCCTCCGCGGCAGGCCGGCCGAGCGGCGGCGGCCCCAGCGGCTCCGGCGCCTTAAGCGGCGCGCCGGAGACGAGGGAAGGCCAGTCGCCCGACGCCGCGAACCTGGAATACGCCCGCCAGCAGACCGACCTGGTGCTGGAACGACTCGACCAGCAACTGGCGAAAAAGCAAGTGGACAAGGAGTTGTTGAACAGCCTTGGCTGGACGGAGCAGGAGCTGCGCCGGTTCGTCGACCGCTGGAAGAACCTCAAGCAGCGGGCCACGAGCGACCAGAAAGACCCAGGCGCCCAGCGCGAACTGGAGGCTGCGCTGCGGAGCCTCGGATTGCGCCCGCAGGGGCCGACGCGGTTTCAAGCCGGCGCGTCGGCCGACGAGGTTCGCGACCTGAAGGAAGGGGTCCGCAAGTCGGCGCCGCTGGAGTATGCCGAGCGGGTGCGGCTGTTCCAAAAGAACATTGCGGAAGGCCAGCGGTAGTTGGCGGGCTTGCCTCCGGGGGCGGATGCGGAGTTGCTGCGACGGGGGCGCTGTTGCGCTACTTCCCGGACGGCGTGGCCGTCCGGCTGGTGGCGTGGCCGTCCGGTTGGCGAGACGGCCGTGAGCGCGTTGGCCGGGCTTAGCGGGCTCGCTTTCCTGCTGGCGTGCCGCCGACGGCGCCGCCGGAGCGGCCGGAGCGGGGTTCGTCGCGGTCGTCGTTGCGGGCGTCTTCGACGTCGAAGTTGCCGCTGCCCATGGAATCTTCCAGGTTGGAGAGATCCGGATCGCCGTGGCCCTCGTTGGTTCCCGCCAGGCCGCCGGCGGGACCGCCGCCGCCGGGCGTGCCGACCGCGTGCACGTCGGCGCGATTGCGGCCGCGATCGTTCTCGTCTTCCAAGTCGGTGAAGGCGCTTTGATGATTGCGGCCGCGCCATTCGCCCATCTCGCCTTCAGGCGCAAGCGTGTCGTCGGGCGTGTGAGGTCGCCCCTTGTTGAGGTTCACGTCAGGCGCATTGGTGGCGGAATCGGCGCACTTGATGCAGTAGCGGGTATAGGGAATCGCTTCCAAGCGGGCCGCGGCAATGTCCTTGCCGCATGCTTCGCACTTGCCATAGGAAGCGTCGTCCATGCGGCGCAGCGCCGCTTGAACTTCATTGGCCAGGTATTCTTCGTTTTCCAAGAGCGTGGCGTTGAGGTCGTGGAGGTACTCTTCGGTGCCGGCGTCGCCCAAGTGGAACGGCGCGTTGGAGAGCTCCTGCGACGCCTGGCCGCCGGCAGCTTTGAGAGTCTGCTCGGTGAGATTGTTGACGGCCGGCCGGAGCCGATCCCGCAACGCTTCAAGCTGTCGTCGAAGGGCCTGTTGCCTGGTCCCGGTCATGGCGAGCGTCTCCTTCAGGTCGGACGAATGTGCGTGGGAAGTTTAGCAAACCCCGTGCCGGCGAGTCCTGACGGAAATGGTAACTTCTGGCGATCGACTAGGGTTGGCACTGATCAAACTCCCGCCTCTTATAGTATAGACGAACGCTGGGCGGACCAGTTCATTAATCCGTAAGTCGATCAATACGACTGCTCGAAAACAAAGCCTCGCCGGCAGTGCGTTGCGAGTTGAATGACCGCTCCCGTTAGCCAGCGTCCCGTTCATGCGGCATAATGGCAGTTTGGGCTGCCCACGCCCTGCCGCCGTAGATCGACGCCGATGAACCCCGCCGTGCCGCGATACCTGGTCCCGTTCCACCCGAAGCGCGTGTCGCACCACTTCGTGGACGTGTTGGTCGTCGGCGGCGGGATTGCCGGGCTGCGCGCGACGATGGCCCTCGATCCGCGACTTACCGCCCTGGTGGTGACCAAGGACAAGCTGCAGGAATCGAACAGCCAATACGCCCAGGGGGGCATCGCCGGCGTGCTGGGAGCGGACGATCGCTTCGAAGACCATGTCGAAGACACGCTGGTCGCCGGCGCCGGACTGTGCGACCGGCAGGTGGTGGAGATGGTCGTTCGCGAGGCGCCGCAGCACATTCGCCAACTTATCGAGTGGGGCACGTCGTTCGATACGGCCGACGGCGAATTGCTGCTGGGCCGCGAGGGGGGACACAGCCACAATCGCATCGTCCACGCGCTGGGCGACGCGACAGGGCAGGAAATCATGCGGGCGATGATCGCCCGGGCCCGCGACGCCCTGCGGGCGCAGTTTTGGCAAAACACCTTCACGATCGACTTGTTGACCAACGACGGGTCGTGCTGCGGCGCCCTGGTGTGGAACGAGCGGCACGGCAAAACGTTCGTGTGGGCGAAGCAAACGATCCTGGCAACCGGCGGCGTCGGGCAAGTTTATCGCGAGACCACCAACCCGCTGGTGGCGACCGGCGACGGCCATGCCGCCGCCTACCGCGCGGGGGCCGAGCTGGCCGACATGGAATTTATGCAATTCCATCCGACGGTGCTCTACATCGCCGGCAGCAGCCGCAGCCTCATCAGCGAGGCGGTCCGCGGCGAGGGCGCCATCCTGGTCGATGCGGCGGGACGGCGATTCATGCCCGATTACGACCCGCGGGCCGAGCTGGCGCCGCGCGACGTGGTGAGCCAGGCCATTGCCGACCGCATGACGAAAACGCACCACCCGTGCGTGTACTTGGACCTGAGCCATCTCGATGCGAAGACCGTGGTGAAGCGGTTTCCGGGCATCGCGCAGCGGTGCCGCGAGTTCGGGCTCGATATTGCCGTCGACCGCATCCCGGTGCGTCCGGGCGCCCATTACATGATCGGCGGCGTGAAAGTGGACCTCGATGGTCGCACGTCGCTGCGGGGACTGCTCGCCGCGGGAGAAGTCACCAGCAGCGGGTTGCACGGCGCCAACCGGCTGGCGTCGAACAGCTTGCTGGAGGGCCTGGTGTACGGCGCCCGCGCGGGCGAGGCGGCGTCGGCCGAAGCGCTGGCGATGCCCGACGCGTACCGCATCGTGCCGCTGGAGAACCCGCCGATTCCGCCCGCGGCCGAGCACCTCGACTTGCAGGACATTCGCAACTCGCTGAAGAGCCTGGTGTGGCGAGCCGTGGGCGTGCGGCGCAACGGCCCGGACCTTCGCGAGGCGGCCAGCACCATCGACCGCTGGCAGCGCTATGTGCTGCATCAGCAGTTCAACGACCCGGCCGGCTGGGAATTGCAGAACATGCTGACGGTCGCGCGGCTGATGATCGGCGCGGCGCTGCGGCGCGAGGAATCCCGCGGCGTACACCTGCGCAGCGATTTCCCGGAACAGAACGACGTGCGCTGGAAAGTGCGGTGCAGCGACCGGCGGGAGCATGCGGCGACGGAACGCTAAGCCGCGAGCGGCGCCGGTCGGCGAGGCAGGACGCGCCAACAGGCCCGGCGGTTCCCACGATATCATTGGAAGATATCGGCAGCCCTCACAGCGAGATCGGGACAGGCGAGAGGAGTAACGGTCTGATCGCCCTTTAAAGCACGTTCGCTGTTATATCCGTCGCCCTGCGGGTCGCGGAAGACGTGGAGCACCTGCCGTTCCAGGTCGGCGATCCAATACTCCTGGATGCCGGCCGCCGCGTAGATCGGCAGCTTTACGTGACGATCCTTGACCAGCGACGTGGAAGCCGATTCGACAATCAACAGAATATCGTCGGGCTGAGGAAGCGCCTTTCGATATGCCCCCGGCTTACGGCGTAGCAGCGCGAGGTCGGGGTCGAAGACCTGCCCTTCGGCAATGCGCACCGTGCCTTGAATGAGCAAACCGAATCTGTCCGCGACCCTCGCGAAAATCTCGGTCAATTGCAGCAGCGAGCCATTGTGTTCAGGTCCAGCGGGCGCCATAGGCGTGATCAGGCCTCCGATGAGCTCCACCTTGTCGGAGGGGCCGAGAATGCCGGCGTCGATCATCCGGAGATACTGCTCGGTCGTCAGCGGGCTGACGGGCAGCGTGATCGTTCCCACGCCGGGGGGGCCGACGTATGTCGAGAAGGCGGTGCTCATGTGGATATTATAGCGACCAACTGCGCTGCCTAAAAAACGCAATGAATTGGGCGCGTCGCCCCGGTTTTTTCGGTCCTGGGGCTCGACACGCCGGCGGCGTTCGATGGCTTACGGCCCTGCGAGTAGCCGCGGCGGGGCCCCACGGCGGGAGCAAGTAAATCCCCGCGATTTGCCATAGTTTGCGAACCGCGGCCACGGCGCCGGCGTAGCGGGTGGTATAGACAGGCGAAAACGAGGGGGGTAGGCTTTTTTCTGCCTAACCCCCTCGGCCCTGCCGCCCGCGAGGCGTCCCTCGCGGGGCAGGTAGCCGTAACTGCCGTATTGACGGCGCCTTAAGCATTGCAGGCGGTTTCTCCAGTCCCGCATCGCGGGGCGCGCTGGCGGCGGCCGTAGGTCGTCGCTCGACTAGCCGTCGGCCCGATTCCCGCGCCCGTGCCGGTGAACGAGGCCGTCCACCGGCTAGCTGGCATGTGAGGCGTCGTCGGCCCCGTGACCAGGCGCCCGCATGGTTCCAACGCTTCATCCAGGTTGCATTGACGTATGAGCACTCTACCCAGCGATCGCCCACGCGTGGCGGAGTACGTTTCCCCGCGCGGAGCGGAAACGCCGATGATCGAGGCCGTCGGCCTCTCGAAGTACTACGGCAATTTCGCGGCGGCCCGGGACGTCACGTTTGCGATCAACAAGGGCGAAGTCGCCGCCTTCCTCGGGCCCAACGGCGCCGGCAAGAGCACGACGATGAAGCTGCTGACCGGGTACCTGGCCCCCTCGGCCGGGACGGCGCGGATCGCCGGGTTCGATATGTCCGTCGAGCGATTGCTCGGCGCCGAACGGCTCGGCTATCTGCCCGAGAACGGCCCGCTCTATCCGGACATGTCGCCGCGGAGCCTGCTGACGTTCTTCGGCAACGCCCGCGGCCTGTCGGGAACGGAACTGGAGCGGCGGCTGGGGGAGGTGGTGGACATCTGCCATCTGGAAGCGGTGATCGGCAAGCCGATCGGCAAGCTGTCGAAGGGCTATCGCCAGCGGGTCGGCATGGCGCAGGCGCTGCTGCACGATCCGGACGTGCTGATCCTCGACGAACCGACGGCGGGGCTCGATCCCAACCAGATTCGCGAAGTGCGGAAGCTCATCCGCGAGCTGGGCAAGAACAAGACCATCCTGCTTTCGACCCACATCCTGCAAGAGGTCGAAGCCATGTGCAACCGCGTACTGTTCATTAACGAAGGTCGGCTGGTGTTCGACGGCCAGCCTGCGGACCTAGGCGTCGAACAGCGCGAGCTCGACGAGAAGTTTTATGAGCTGTCCAAGGGGGCGCGGCGGACGTAGCAGCGAGCGAATAATCAACGATAGGCGTGGACGGAGGAAGTTGGATTGGGGGACTTTGGGACTGTAGGACCATGGGACCGTGGGACTATAGGACCATGGGACC
>QEVI01000391.1 GCA_003576855.1 Planctomycetota bacterium | reverse complement strand
ACGCGAGTTCTTCCGTACCAATCTCGAGCACGAGGCCCAGGTGTATTCCCGTCCGTCAGGCGGCAATGTGTACGCCGTCGCGCGTGGCAATCTGCTAGTGGTGTCGCTGGGCCGGCAAATGACGGCGTTCAACACGCTGGCGGCCGCCAACGTCGGGCCTGCGCAGTTGTGGAAGGCCAGTCTCACGAGCAATCTGGAGTATGCCCAGGTTTTCTATGGCCAGCAGCCCGGCGGCGGGGCGGCCCGGCCCGGTTCATTCCGCGCCCCGCGAGCGGTCGAAGACGAAAAGTGGATCGGCGTCATCGGGCCGGTGACGGCCCAGGGAGTCGTGTTTCAGGATCAGCGTCGTCTAATGTGCGTCGACGCCCTCACCGGCGAGTTGCGCTGGTCGCGGAGCGACGTGCCGCCGGGATGTGACTTGTTCGGCGACGATCGCCACGTGCTGGCCGTGCCGATGGGTTCGACCAAGGCGCTGGTATTCAGCGCCATGGACGGCCGCGCGATGGGCCAGGCGAACGTTCCCCCCTGGCGGAACCAACTGGTCGCACTCGGAGCCAACCTCATCTGCTGGCAGCGGGCCGACGACCAATACGAACTGACCTCGTTGAACCCCGTGGCGGGGACGACCGGTTGGAAGCACCGGTTCGCGGCTAATGCCCAGGTTGATGTCGAAAGGGGGCGGTACGTCGCCGTCGCGGAGCCGGGCGGTCGCGTCGTCGTGGTCGATGCCGCGGACGGGACGATTTGCGTGGACTACTCAGGGCCTGTCGTGCCGCGGGTCGACGAGGTCCACCTGGCCGTCGGTCGCGATACGTTCTTCGTCGCGGTCAGGCGTCCCAGGGTCGGCCCTTCGCGACGGAACGTTCAGCCGCTGCATGCGCTGGATTCGCAAATCCTCGACGGGTACGTCCTGCTATTCGACCGCTGGTCGGGCGCGATGCGATGGAACCGGCCGGCCGAGGTCTTGCAGCAGGGCCTTTTGCTCGCGCAGCCGGTGGACCTGCCGCTGATCGTCTTCGCCGGGCAAATCGTGAGCGAGGCCGGCGCCGGCCGGCCGACGTCGAAGCTAATGATTCTCGATCGGGCGACCGGGCGGACGCTCTACCAGAAGGACGACTTGCCGCAGAATGGCAACTACTGCGTGGCGCGGCTCGCCGACGCGGCCAGTCGCCAGGCCGCCGTGGAGATGGCCGGCCGCACGATTCTGCTACAATTCACCGATGGGCGGCGCCCGCCGGAACCGCCGGCCCTGGCGGAAGTGGAATCCGCCGACGACAAGGGCTCCGGCGGACTGATGGGAATCATTTTCGGCATTGGGAACTGAGCACAGGCCGACGACCGGCATGCGCGGCCCCGCCGTCCGCCCGTGGGCGGGCAGGCGTGCGTCGAACAGCCGACCGGCCTGCTGCCGCGATCACATAACTTGCGCCGTTTTTTTAAGGAGCGTCCCAGCGAAGGGCACGTTTACGCGACATGCGCCGAGGGATCGTCACTATCGCCCTGCTCGTGGTCGCGCTGCCGGCTGGCGTGGTTTGCGCGGGAATCGAGGACCCGCAGGTCCGCCAGACGATCGACGGCGGACTGCAATGGCTGGCCAGCCAACAGCAGAAGATGGGCCAATGGACCGCTCAAGGTCGCTACCCCACAGCGATGACCGCGCTGGCCGGCATGGCCATGCTCTGCGAGGGCTCGACGACTACCCAGGGCCGGTACGCCGAGAACATCCGGCGGGCCGTTGATTTTCTGACCAACCGCAGCCGGCCCAACGGCTTGATCGGCGACGCGGACGACGATCGCTACACCTACGGCCATGGCTTTGCGATGCTGTTTCTGTCGGAGGTGCTGGGCGAAGAAGAGGATCTGGAGCGCCGCGAAGAGCTGATCCGCGTGCTCGCCAAGGCGGTGGAATTCACGGGCAACGCGCAGACGCCGGCCGGCGGCTGGGGCTACGTCAGCTCAAAGGACGGCGGCGGCTTCGACGAAGGCTCGACCACGATCACGCAAGTGCAGGGCCTGCGCGGCTGCCGCAACGCCGGGATCCCCGTGCCGAAGGAAATCATCGACAAGGCCGTCAAGTACATCCACGGCTGCACGATGAAGGACGGGGCCGTGCAGTACAGTTCCAAGGGGGGCGGGGGCCGCCCGGCCATCACCGCCGCGGCCATCGCCTGCCTGTATAACGCCGGCGAATACGACGACGACTACGTTCCGCGCATGATGGACTACTGCCGCAAACAGCTCGATCCCAGCACCCGCGACAGCTTCGGCCACTGGCACTACGCCCACTTCTACTATTCGCAGGTCCAATACCGCGAGGGGGGCGAGACGTGGGACGCCTACCGCCGAGCCGTGGAAAAGCGCATCCTCAGCGAGGCGACCGAGGTCAAGCTGGGCGACGAGCCGGCGTACATGTGGCAACAAGGCTACGTGGGCCCGGTTTACACGACCGCACTGAATTTGATTATTTTGCAGCTAGAGAACGGCTACCTGCCGATTTACCAACGGTGAGCAGGCAGCGGTAAGGTGTCAGGTGTCAGAACGCGGGCGGCGCCGCGAGGTCGTAGAGCGCATTTCGCTTGAACCAGAGCGGCTCGCCCCGCAATGCCCCCTGCCCCCTGCCCCCTGCCCCCTGCCCCCTGCCCCCTGCCCCCTGCCCCCTGCCCCCTGCCCCCTGCCCCCTGCCCCCTGCCCCCTGACACCTGACACCCGACACCCGACCCCCGACACCCGACCCCC
>QEVI01000390.1 GCA_003576855.1 Planctomycetota bacterium | reverse complement strand
AGGCGGTTCGCTACGGCATGGCGGCCGCGGCGAACAACGACAATTCCACGCACCGCATGTACGTCCTGGAGCCCGACAACCCGAATCCCATGGGCTCGTACGCCTTCAAGGGCCAGCTCACGCCGACGCCCGATCGCTGGGCCATCGACGGCACCGTCCTGCAGTGGAACGGCCAGCTTTACTTCATCTGGTCCGGCTGGCCGGGGACGACCGACGGTCAGCAGAACCTGTACATCGCCGAGATGTCGAACCCGTGGACGATCAGCGGCAGCCGCACGCTTATCTCCACGCCGACCCACTCCTGGGAACGACACGGCCTGCCGATCAACGAAGGTCCCCAGGTGCTCATGCGCGACGGCAGGTTGCACATCATTTACTCGGCCAGCGGCTACTGGACGCACCAGTATGCGCTGGGCCGGCTCACGTACAAAGGCTCCGGCTCGCTGCTGAGCGCGTCGAGTTGGACCAAGGCGCCGTCGCCGGTGTTCATGCAATCGGGCGAAATCGTCGGCACGGGCCACGCCTCGTTCACCGAGTCGCCCGATGGGACGCAGTCGTGGATCGTGTATCATGCCCACCACGACAAGAACAACTGGCAGGACAACCGGGATATTTTGATTCAGCCGTTCACGTGGTTCGCCGACGGCACGCCCAACTTCGGCGTCCCCATACCGAAGACTACGCCGATCGAGACGCCCTCCGGCACGCCGGATCCGAACCGGGCGTTCGTTGCCGGAGACTACGATGCCAACGGCGCGGTGAACCAGGCCGATCGCAGCGTGCTGGCCGCCCAGTGGGGCGAAACGGTGTTTCCGGGAATCGGCTCCGATGGATCGTCCAACGGGCTTGTCGACGGCAGCGACTTCCTCATGTGGCAGCGGCAACTCGGTCAGACGGCACTGGCCGTCACCGCCGTGGCGGCGGCCAGCGAGGCCCCGCTCAACGCGGTGGAGGGTCCGGCTGACGGGCCGGCTGACGGCGGCGGGGCGAGCATGTCGCCTTGGCGGCTTGAGCTGGCCGGTCCGACGGCGCCAGCGGCGTGGGACGCCGACCGCCACGAGGCGGTGGATGAAGCGATGTCGAACTGGCCGGCCGCCGATTCGCCGCAGAGCCGCCAGCGGCGCGTGTTGTACGAACCGCGGAGTACGGGCGGCGAAGCCTCCTCCGGCCGAGTGCGACCGGCGGCTAGCGGGAGGCCGGTGGACCATCTCTACGGCATCGACGCGGCGCTGGCCGCGGCGGGGGGTCTTGCCGATAGCGGCGTCGTTCTCTATGGCAGCCGCCCGCCGCACGAGCCGTAACGGGGTGCGAGGCGGTCAGCCAACCCAGGCCGGTTCGCGCCGGCTTTCGCGGCGGGCTTCGCCGTTGACGCCGCCGGCGGTCAACGCCTCCGGGCCTTCGCGGAAACTGGCGTGCAGCGTGTCCCAGTCGATGATCACCCGTCCGCCGTTGGCTTCATGCTGGTGGGCCTGATTGGTGAGCAGTTCCAGGCACGCGTGGTCGATGTACGTCAAGCGGTCGAGTTCCACGTGGAGTTCGGCGCTCGGAGGAATCGTCTCCAGCGCCGACGCCAGCCGCGGCAGCCGGACGAACGTGGCGGCGCCGGCGAGGTGGAGCACATACCGATCGCGACGTTCGTCCCGCTCGACGCTGACTACCAGGTGCGAGAACGTGTAGAGCAGCTTGGCGGCGGCCAGCGCGACGCCGACTAACACGCCGATCAACAGGTCCTCGACGACAATCGTTATGAGCGTCGCGAAGTAGATGGCCAGCTCGCCCCATCCGGCCTGGGCCAGTTTCTTGATTTGCTTGACGTTCACGAGCTTGTAACCGGTGTACACCAGCACGGCCGCCAGGCTGGCGGTGGGAATCATCTGCAGCAGCTCAGCCAGCGCCACGACGAACAGCAACAGCCAGGCGCCGTGGAGCACCGATGAGAGGCGGCTCTTGGCGCCGGCTTGCACGTTGGCGGAGCTACGCACGATGACGCCGGTCATCGGCAAGGCGCCCAGCAGGCCGCAGACCATGTTGCCGACGCCCTGGGCGGCGAGCTCGCGATCGTAGTTGGTGCGGATGCCCTTGGCGAGTTGATCGACCGCCGTGGCGCACAGCAGCGTCTCGGCGCTGGCGACGACGGCGATGAGCAGGCCCGCGCCGAGCACCTCGGTCCAGGAGACGTTCTGCAAGAGGCTCCAGCGGGGCCAACGGATTTCATCCGCCAGGCTTTCCGGGACCTCCACGTACAACACGGGCAAGTCGAAGGCGGCTGCCAGCGCCGTCGCGGCGATGATGGCCAGCAGCGGCGCCGGGGCCAATCTCAGCCTCCGCGGCGAGAACTTCTGCCAAAGCATGATGACGGCGATGGTCAGCATGCCCAGTCCGGCCGCCACGCGATGGTTTTTCAGACGGGCCGAGGTCTCTTCCAACGCGGCCACGGCCGCCTCTTGCGTACGTACGGCATCGATGGCTCGGCCGGTATGGAGCGCGTCGGCCGCTTCGCGGCTCCGCGCGACGGCATCCGCAAGCGCGGCCTTGGGCCGTTCCAAGTGCACCTGTTCGCCCGACTGGCGCTGGGCGGCGGCGAGTTGCTCGCTGATTCGCTCCAGTTCGCGGGTGATGTCTTGCTGCTTAGAAGCGAAGTCCTCGAGGTGGGGCTCGACGATCGTTTCCAGCGCCGGGGCCTCGTCGGCGACGTGGTGATAGGGAATCGTCTCGGCGATATGCGTCCGCAGGTTGATCTGCCGGCGATGAACTTC
>QEVI01000389.1 GCA_003576855.1 Planctomycetota bacterium | reverse complement strand
AGCCGGGCGTCAGATAGAGGGGCTCGCCGGGCGCGAGCTGTTCGCGAAGGGGCTTGGGGATGGCAAGCCGCTGCTTGTCGTCCAGGGCACGGCGATACGACCCTGTTAGCAGCATGGCGCTGGCCCCAATTTTCCCCAATGGTCACCACAGGCCCCCAAGATACTTCGCCCGGCCCACGCGTCAACGGACATTTAAACCTGAAGGTTGTCCAGGCGGCGGATCGGGAATTGGTTGTCGCTTGGCCCGCAATGAGTTGCGACGATTCAGAACTTGGCAGAAACTTCGCTTCGCCGGCGCAGCGCGCCCATCAGCCGGCGTCGCGGCGCGGTGACGCGCGGTTTGTGGTAGCCGGTAAGGTGAAGCGGCGCCTATACTTACACGCTCCGCTGCGTTTTCGGCGGCGTTGCCGACGCGGCGTGAGGCCCGTTGCGGAAGTTGGCAACAGTTCATGATTTGCGGCGCGGGCAAGCTGCCGCGGACGCTATGGAACCCTGGTTCGATTACACACTGCCGCCGGCCTTGGTGGCCCAGGAACCGTTGCCCAACCGCGTCGACGCGCGGCTAATGATCGTCGATCGCCGGCGGCGGTCGATCGACCATGCCCACATCCGCGACCTGCCGGAGCTGCTGCGGCAGGGCGATCGCTTGGTTCTCAACGATACCAGGGTGCTGCCGGCCCAACTTCGCGGCCTCCGGGAAAAAACGGGCGGGCGGTGGCAAGGGCTTTTCCTGGGGTCGCGGCCCAACGGCGACTGGGTGCTGCTCGCCAAAACCAGGGGTCGTATCCGGGAACCTGAAGCCGTGACCTTGCTGGACCGGGAAAGCCGCCCCGCGGCCAGGCTCTGGCTCCTTGAGCGACTGGACGACGGCCAGTGGCGGGCCCACCTGGACCAGCCCCACGAGACGTTCGCCCTGCTCGAGCGGGTTGGCCGCGTTCCGCTGCCACCCTACATCCGCGGCGGGAACATGGTGGACCGCGACGTCGAGCGATACCAGACCGTGTTCGCCCGTCGGCCGGGAGCAGTGGCGGCGCCGACGGCCGGCCTGCACTTCACGCCAGAACTGCTCCGCACGATCAGCCAGCGGGCGGTCGGGCTATCGGCGGTGACCTTGCACGTAGGCATGGGGACGTTTCGTCCGATTGCCGCGGACGACCCGGCCGAGCACCCGATGCACTCGGAATGGGCGCAGGTAACCCCAGCCGCGGCCGACGAAATCAATCAGACGCGGTCGCAGGGGGGCCGCATCGTTAACGTCGGCACGACCGTGGTTCGCGTGCTCGAGACGGTGGCCGCCCTACGTCGCAAGGCAGGCGCCGAGGAACTGCTCGCCCCCTGGGAAGGCGAAACGGGGCTGTTCATACGACCGCCGTATGAGTTTCTGGCCACGGACGCGATGCTCACGAATTTCCACTTTCCCCGCACGACGCTGCTGCTGCTTGTCCAGGCCTTTGGCGGAACGGAGCTGATTCGCCGTGCTTATGAGACGGCCGTGGCCGAGCAATACAGGTTTTACAGCTACGGCGATGCGATGCTCATCCAGTGACAGCGTGTCTGGACCGCGTAAAAAAACGCAGCCCGACCGTAGGGGGCCGGGCTGCCGGTAGGGTGACGGACCAAGGGCGCTGCGGAGCGACGGCGGTTATTGGCTCAGCTTCCGAGCGCGGTGGAAAGCTCGGTCGCGGACCGGTCGAAGCTGTCGCCCGTGTTGCGAGCCAGCACCTGCACGGACGTAATGCATACGCCGACAATCAGGGCCAGCATCACGGCGTATTCAACGGCCGTCGGTCCGCTTTCGTCCTTCCATAAGCGTGCGAAGAATTTGGCCATGGCATCACTTGCCGAGAAAAGAGATCGTTCCGACAACGGGGAGGAGCGTGGCGAGCACTTCCCGCTCGCCCCGGACACTTCAAGGCTACGCCATGCCGCGGGCCTGTGCGGCGACTTCGCCGGTAGAAGTGCAAGAATCGGTCGAAAACCGAGTCGCCGCGGGCGGCTTGTAACGGCTAAAGCACGCCCACGGCCGGGCGCCACGAAGGCATCGCCCTTCGGCATCGCATCGCCCCGGCCGCCGGCGGCGGATTCGGCCTGGCACGTCTAGGCTTGGAACGAACTGCCGCAGCCGCAGGACTTTACGGCATTGGGGTTGTCGAACATGAAGCCGCGGCGATCGATGCCCTCGTAGAAATCGACGGTCGTGCCGTCCAGGTACAGGGCGCTTTTCTTATCGACGACGACGGGGATTCCGTGGAATTCGTACTTGGAATCGGCCTTTTCGTCGTAGTCCTTGGCGAATCCCAGCGAATAGCTGAACCCGCTACAGCCGCCGCCGGTGACGCCCACGCGGAGGAAGTAATCCTCGTACTTCTGCGCTTGCATAATCCGCTTGACTTCGTTCGCCGCTTTTTCGGTCAGAATCACGCTCATTTTGAAGGGCTCCCCGCGGTCTGCGTCAGTCGTCCGCCGGACGTAGCCGAGCCGGCGGCGCTCAAGTGTTTGAAAACTGGCTCTTGGCCTCCCAAATTATAACAGCGGCGGTTGTGAGAAAAGAGCGGATTGCCGAGATCGGGGTTCGCGGGCTAAGCCGCGAACGGCACGGCGCTAAGCCGCGAGCGGCTGGGGGGCGGCTCATTTAGGCGAATTGCCGGAGTTTGTTGATGGCGGCGGCGACCGCTTCAATCGCGAACTCGACGTCTTCCGGCCCGTTGAACCGGCCGAGGCCAAAACGCAGGGTGCTGCGGGCCAGGTCCTCGCTCAGCCCCAGGGCCAGCAGCACGTGAC
>QEVI01000057.1 GCA_003576855.1 Planctomycetota bacterium | reverse complement strand
GATGATTTCCAACCTTACGTATCCGTTACGGGGTTCGGGCGAATCAACGGCCGCGCGACACGGAACGGCGACGTACTGCCGGATGGCCAGCCGCGTTAGCTCCTCTTCGACCAGCTCCTCGAGAGAATCCTCGGCGATGACGGTAAGACGGCGGAGCGTGCCAGGGCCTTTCTTTCGCGCTGCCAGCGGATGAGCCGAGAGCTGGCTGTGGCCTTCGAGTCCCGTCACTTCCAGCCGCAACCCCGCCTGCTGGAAGTCCTGCTCCATCGCGTGCAACTTTTCCATCACGCTGTGGTCCACGAGCTTCGTCCCGGAGAGATCGATAATGACGTTGTTCCTTTCGGCCAGGCCAAGCTGTTCAATCTCGCGTTTGAATGGGATCCAGTTGGTGAACACGGCCGATCCGCTGGCGCTGATCACGACCGTGTCTTCTCCTTGCGTCGCCACTTCGAGGTACGACTTGTAAATGGACGTGACGGGAACGCCGTTGATGACGTGGATCGCCGCCTTCACGGCAATGCCGATGCCGATGCCGATCAGCAAGTCGGTGGCCAGCACGCCGACGATCGTGGCCGTGAAAATGACGAGCTGTTCCGGGCCCACCTTCAGCACGTTGATGAACTCCCGCGGCGAAGCAAGCCGGAAGCCGGTGTACACCAACATCGCCGCCAGCGCGGCTTGCGGGATGCGGTGGATCATACCGGGCGCGAGCGCCACGAATCCGAGCAGAAATAGGCCGTGCCACATGTCGGCGAAACGGGTGCGGGCGCCGCTGTCGATATTGGCTTTGCTGCGGACGATCTCGGAGATCATCGGCAGCCCGCCGACCAGCGCCACCGCGGCATTGGCGACGCCGACGGCCACCAAATCGCGGTTCAGGTTCGTCTTGCGTCGCCAGGGGTCGATCATGTCGATCGCCTTGGCGCTCAGCAGCGACTCCAGGCTGCCGATGAGCGTGAACATAAACACCCAGCCCAGCGCCTGGTAACGGGTCTGCGGATTGGCAAACACGGAGAAGTCGGGAGTCGTAATCGCCCCGAACAGGTTGGGCGGCACGTCGATCAGGAATTGCTCGCCGACCTTGTATACGTGGTTGTGGAACGAGTACGTGTGCTCATGCGAAAGATCGAACCAAATGCCCATTGGCACGGCCGCCAGCAGCACGACCAGCGGCGCGGGAATCATGGACACGAAGCGGTTCTTCACCGCCTTTTTCAGCACCGGCAGCCCGAACAGAATCGCCAGGCTCGTCAGGCCGATGGCCGCGATCTCCGGATTGGCGTTGGCGAACTTCTGCGGCAGTTCTTTGAGGATCTCCAGCGGCTCGCCCGTCGCCGACTGCCCGACGGCGACCGGTAGCTGTTTGAGCATGATGATTACGCCGATGGCGGCGAGCATGCCATGCACCGTCGAGGTCGGAAAAAAGTCTCCCAGCGTGCCCGCCTTCACCAGGCCGAAGACGACCTGGATCAATCCCGCGGCCACGCCCACGGCCAGCGCCATCTGATAGGCGCGATGGTCGGCCAGCTCGTTCTTTCCGCCGGTGTATCCGAACGACGTAACGGCGCCAACGACGATCACGATCAGCCCGGCTGCCGGACCTTTAATCGTCAGTTCGGAATTGCTCGGCAGCGACGTGACGATCGAGCCCACGATGGCCGTGAAGACGCCGGCGATCGGCGGGAATCCCGATGCCAGCGAAATCGCCAGGCAGAGCGGCAAGGCGATCAGGAAGACGAAAAAGCCCGAGACCAGGTCATGCCTCAGGTGCTGGCGAAATCCTTTCAGGTTTCCGCGGGGGACTTCTGCGATGCTCGACATGGTTCGACGGCTCCAAAAACAAATGCCCCCCGGCAGCGCAGCAGGCTGCCGGGGGGCGCGGCTAGTTTGCGGGATCCCCGTGCAGGTCGCCGTCGCCAAACCGAGCGCTAGTGCGGCGCGCTGCGATTCGTGCGGCGTCGCCCAGGGCGATGCGTCGGGCCCGGATCACTTCTTCGGCGGCGTGGTACCGCGACGAAAGCCCCGGTTGCGGTACGATGCCGCCGCCGAAAATCAGCAGCGTCAGCGTCAGAACGGCTGTCCGCTCGGGGCCGCGGCACTTGAGCGAAACCGAGGGGTGGTAGCGTCGCCCGGTGAATAATTTCGTATAAGCCCGCAGGACAGCGACGCCGTTGAGGGCCGCCGCGATCACGACCGCCATGCCCACGAGCGGATAGACGTCGACGGCGCCTTCGATGAGCAGTTCGGCGCCGACAAAGCCGATCGTGCCGGGAAACCCGATGCTCGCCAAGCCTGTGATCAGAAAGAACGCGGCCAGCATGGGCGTGTGCTCGTACAGGCCGTGGAACTGCGATAACAGCAGCCGTCCTTTGCGGGCTTCGATCGAACGGAGCGTTAGGCCAAATCCAGTCAGGGCGAGTCCGACTGAAATCCACAGACAGAGGGCCCCGGCGAGCCCGACGGGCGTCGCCATCTCCAGGCCCACCAGCACCAGCGAGGAGTGGCTTAGCACGATGTAGCAAAAGAACCGGCGGGCCTCGCGCTGCACGAGCGCCATGCCGGCCGCGTACACGGCTGTCGCCAGCGAAACCAGCGCGATGCCGCGAAGCGCCCAGTCAGGCGCAATGGGCAGCAACAGCCGGACGCCGGCGTACACGCCGACCATCGGCGTCACAAACAGCAGTGCGGAGCCGAACGAAGCGTGTTCGAACAAATCGGTCATCCAGCAGTGGGTCGGCGCGATCCCGCTCCGCATCAGCACGGCGGCCATCAGCAACGCGATGCCCACTATCGGCGGAGGACTGCCGGCGGCGGCGTTTTCTACCAGCAGCCATCCCGCGGCCAGCAGGCCGACGCCCGCGCCCATGTGAATCGCAAACACGCGCATCGGCCGCCGGCGGGCATGGAGCTCCCCAAGCGGCGGCGCCGCGCCGAGCGCCATGAGGGCAATAATCCCCCACGGATGGCGACAACTGAACGTCGCAAGCAGAATGCCCTCCGACAGAAGCATCCAACCAAACGAAAAGCGCCGGGCCTTCGTGCGCAGCGTCGCCAGGCACGTAACAAAGTACAGCAGCGCCGCCATGGGCAGCAGCGGAGCGCTCAGCTCGTCGATGACAAACGGCTCGACGCGAGCCGCATGCCAGCCGACAGACCAGCGGTCATGCGCTTCAGAGCACTGAAGCCCGCTAAAATCGAGCCACGCGGCAATGGAGCAGGCCAAAGCCAGCCCGGTGAAGGCGACGCTATGCAGTCGCGCCGACTCAGAATTGTGAATGCGGAGCAGCCAGAGCGCACCGACGATCGGCGCGGCGATTGCCATTTCGAGCCACGGCCCGTGAAGCTCGGTCATTGCAGCTCCTCCGCCACTGGCACTGGGCCGGGAACGCCCAGTGCATCGGATTCGCGCGATGGCCCGCCGGCGAGGAAGTCGGTCCAGCGCCGTTCCGCGGCGTCGCACCACTGGAAGATCCGCGCGAAAGGGCGAGCGATGCAATCATCCAAGATCACGTCGAAATAGCCTCGCTCCAGGGCGAATCGGTAGAGCCGTCGCCGCCATCGCTCGGGCGTCGCCGGCTCCCACGCGGGAGAGACGTTCGACAAGCGATTCCCAATAGCGTTTTCCAGCGCATGGTAGTCCAGCAGCAGCGTCGGAGCGCGGAGCAATTGCAGCGTTCGCAAACAGGCATGGCCGATGATGTGGATCAGCGGGACGTAACGGAGGCCGCAACCAATCTCGGCGACGATCAGCCCCACCTGCGCCAGCGAGGCACAGGCCAAGGCGGACTTCACGTCGGCCTGCACGCGGGCGGCTAAGGCGCCGAAGACGGCCGTCGCCAACCCCAGCGCCGCGACCATTGCGCACAACAGGAACGATTGTTCCAGCAAGGGGCCTACGCGGAGCAGCAAAAACGCCCCCAGGTGGACTGACAGCGCTCCGTAAAAAATCGCGGACGACGGCGTCGGGCCTTCCATCGCCCGCGGTAGCCAACCGCAAAACGGCACAAGCGCGCTTTTTCCAGCGGCGGCGACCAGCAGCAACATGCCGATCGACAGCGCCTGCCCGGACGTCAACAGCGCTTCGCCTTCGGGCCAGGGGCGGCTACCTAGGAGCCGGATGAAGTCGCCGCCCGCCGTAACGTGGTGCAACAGCACCATCGCTACCAGGAACGCCGCGTCCGAGCACCGATACACCGTCCACACGCGGAGGCCGTTGGTCACAGGCGTCGATCGCTCGTGGAAGAACCCGACCAACAGCGCCGATGACAACCCCACCAGCTCCCAGCCCGCGAAAAGCGTTTCGATGGTTCCAGCGAGCGAACTGGCCACCATGCCCAGCAGAAATAGCGCGAACAGAACGAAAAAGCGATGATACCCGGCTTCTCGATGCAGGTACTTCGACGCGAAGGCGCTGGTCGTACCGCAAAGTACGAACGAAAGTATGACAAACGGCACGGAAAGCCGATCGAACGTGAACTTGAACGTGAAGCGAAAGTGCTCTTGCGGCAAGACGATCCAGTTGCCCAGCGTCAGGCTGAGCAGCCGCCGGTCCGAGGCGAGCATGATCGCCAGCACCGTCAGCGAGCACGTCAGGCCTACGACGATCGCCGCTTGCACGAGCCGAGCCGTCGTGCGTTCGGAGAACGGCTTGCCCAGCAGCGCCGCCATGCCCAGCAGCGCCAGCAGCACTGCGGGCGACGCCACGACCAACGGCCCCACGGCATTGAACACCTGATCTCCGGTCACTGCGCAGCTCCCGTCGCGTCGCAGCCTGCAACCCATTCCTCTTCTATTACGCTGGCGTAGCCGAGATTGTCGCGCCAGCCTCGGTACCAATCCACCGAGCAACTCGCCGCGGGCAACTCGCCGCTCTCGGGCTGATACGGCTCGAAGCGGCTATTCCGATACAGGCAAACCGTTTTTGTTTGCGGATCGAGCGTTGCGACTTGCACCCACTCGTTCCGAACGAGACGATCGAGGACCGGGTTGGCTGAGATCGTGCGCTGCAGCACGTTCGGCGTCGTCTCGATGATGAACAGCACTCGCATCGGCTCGTGGATTTCCACCATCTGGGCGGAAAGGCCTGGCCGCAAGTCGCTTTGCGCTCCCTCCATGACGCCCAGAAGCGCCGCGATGTTGTGCGGAAGCTTGGAACCGCAGCCGTAACCGTGCGGATCGACGCACGAGAAGTAGTACTCCAGACTGATGCCTGCGCAGACGGGGATTGCCGCGGCGAGGACCTGCGCGAGGATCGTACCCTGCTCGTCGTCTTGAGTCGGATCGTAGGAGGCGAGAAAGCTACGTCGGTCCATAAACAGGCCGCGCGTGCTGGCGCGGCGGCCGACGACCGCCACCGCGCAACCGGCGTGATTGTATTCTGGCCGAGCTTGCGAGAGATCCTCCGATCGCTCCTCGACATGCACCAGCGCGGCGTGCGGCGTGACGGCCAGCCCTGCCGATTCGAAGCGGCGACAGCGCTCGTGCGCGTTACGCCGGCGGGCCTCGTCGATGGCGCAAACGGCCCCGGAGAACCGGCTCTTGTGCACCAGCGGCAGCCGGTCCAGGTCGAAATAGTCGACCGCGTCGTTGCACGTGTTGTGCTGCGCCCCCACGAAGTACGTCTCCGCGGGCAACAACAGCCCGCGATCCGCCAGAATCGACCGTACGCGCGGATCATTGGCCATGTGGGCAAAGGCGCGGGCGTTGGGGCCGCCGCGTCCGCCGCTGCAGGCGCCGCAGTTGTAGGCGCTTTCATGCGGATTGTTCAAACTCGACGAACCATGGCCGCAAACCACGACAATCGGTGCAAAACCGGACGTCAGCCCGCACTGGCGGAGCGTGCGCTCGACGACGTCGGCCATTTCGCTCAAGCAGTAGCCGACGTGTCCGTCGTCAGGTCCGGGCGCGGGATGGCAGCGCTGCAACAGCAGTTGCGTCGCTGCCGGCGGGCGGACGAAACGGCCGAAAAGTCCCCGCAACCGTGCCGCCGAGCGCGGAAAAAGAATTCGCCCGACCAGCGGCGCCGAAGCCAGAGCCCCCATGGCGGAGGTAAGTGCACCGGCGATCATCAGCCGGCTTGCACGGTGGACGTAGTGCAAGGCAACGCCCAACAGCCGGCGCGTGCGCGCCCGGCGGCGGTGCGACTCCTCGCACGTGAATACCGGCAGCTCCTCGACGTAGTGCTGCGGCTTGATCACGACTGGGCACAGGGGGCGAAACCCGGCGTCGGCGGCGCCGCGATAGTACATCGCCACGCCGAAAAACCCCGCATAGCCGAACGTTTCGCAGCGCGGGTGAACCTCCTCGAGATGTCGTCGAAACGACTCCTCCCGGTCGTCGATGCAGCACATGACTTGGAAGTCTGGCGCCGTCTCGTGCAGTCGGGCCTGGCGCTGCGGAGCATGGCGTGCATGCGCGGCCACGGCGTCGAGCGTTTCGTTGCGATAGCGCCGCTCGTACGCCAACTGAAAAACGCGGCGGCGTTCGATCTCCGGAAACGTCTCGATCTCGGCTGCCAGACGCGACCATGTGTTTTCGGGTAAACTTTGCAGGTCTTCCGGCCGCAGCCCAAGCACCTGGGCCAACTGGAAGAACACGAACGCCCGTTGCAGGTCTCCCGATGCGACGCTGCAACTGCCGTGGCGGCTCGCAAACGACCGCAACTGGCGCAGCGGGCCGCGGTAGCCTAGACACTCCCTGGCAATATGGGCCAGCGCGAACCGCTCGACGATCAAGCGCACGGCAAGATACTCAACGAGCGTACCGCGCGGCGCCGGTCGCGCGGTCCACTCGGCGTTGGTTTCCAACTGCCAGATCATTCCGGCCCAGCCTCGAAGCGCCAGCAAGGTCGCCGAGATGAACGGCTCCCGCTCGTCGTCGCCGACGCCCAGCAGTTCGAGCGATTCTTCAATTGACTCCAGCGGCTGGGTATTTTCATCACGCAGGCGAACAAGTTCTTGGCGCAGGCCGCGCAGCCAGTGCGGCAGTACGCCGCCACGGCTACCGAACAGTTCGACGAACGCCGCGAACAGTCCTCGGTCTCGGTTCGGGAGCCCCCAATGAGCAAGCCCTTGATCGAGAAAGGCGGCGCAGAAGCGGATGAGCACGTCGTGAGTCAGCTCATCCGCGTCTTCGCCAGCAGCTTGTAGCAAGAGGTCGCGATGTCGCCGCAGCGGCGACTCCGTCCGCGTCGGCGCACTGGCGCCGGCGCCGTTGACGCAAATGCGCCACAGCAGTTGCAGCGTAAAGGCCTCCCAGGTTGCGTCGCTCCACTGGTCAATCGTCCCTTGGCCAAAGCTTTCAAGCAGCTCGGCGAGGATTGGCGCCAGTTGCGGCGCGTACGGGGCAACGGCCAAATGCTCGCGGCCATTGCGGAAGTCCCGCATGATCCAGCGTCGTGTGCTCTCGATGACCCGCCGGCGGGCGTCTGGCGCAACGTCGCGGCGAAACCGCCGCGCCGCGTCCGTCTCGGCAATCACCCAGCGCAGCTCTTCGTTTGGCGCGGTGCGCAGCGGGTGGGCTAGCATCGCCAACCGCAAATGAAACCGCGTGCCTAGAAGTCCGATCAACTCGTCGGCGCGGTCCCCCAGGTCGTCCTGCAGTACGACCGCCAGGTCGTCGCAACGAATGCGGCCGCGATCCAACTCCGCCCGGTAGCGGTCCTCGGCTAGGTACGGCTCGCAACCATATACTTGCTTCGCCTGCTGGAGCGCCTCAGCGAACGGCAAATCCTCGAAGGCGTGCAGCGTGTTGTGGTGCACGAATACGGAGATTGGTCCTTGCGTGGGCAGCAGGTGCGCCGCGTGCTCAATCAGGCGTTCCAGCGACGGCAAGGCTGAGCGCCGACGATCCGAATTGGTCGGCGAGCGCTGGATTTCAACGGTGGACACGATCGAGTGTGGCTCTCGGCAGGCGGGCGGCGAAACGGGCGGGCGGAGGACGCCGGCAGGCGTCCCTCGGACGGCAATGACTGGTATACTTTCCCTCGCCGACTGCCACTACCGCGACTAGATTACATTTTCGTAAGTCGTGCGCGTTGCTTCGCGCTCGCTACGTCGCCCTGTGGAACAATGAGGTTTCTTTCGCGTTTTGCGGCGGCGCCGCGTCGAATGCAGGGGGCGCCATTACATCGAAGAGCCATGGATGTATTAGTCGTTGAAGACGACGCCGTGCTGGGCAAGGCGCTCCGCCGCGGCCTCGAGGAAGCCGGACATTGCTGCACATGGGCCAAAAGCGGCGAAAAGGCGCTGTCGTTGGCGACCGCGCAAAAGTGCGACGCCATCGTGCTCGATTTGCTGCTGCCCGATCGCCCAGGACTAGACGTATTGCGAGAAATTCGGCGACAGGGCATCCAGACGCCGGTAGTCATTCTCACGGCGCTGGGCAGCATCGAGGAACGAGTCACGGGTTTGGACGCCGGCGCCGACGACTACCTCATCAAACCGTTTTCCTTCCCCGAGTTGCTGGCGCGGCTTAACGCGGTAACTCGCCGATCGATCAGCCTTACCGCCCAGCAGCATTGCGTCGGTCCGCTGTCGCTTGACCTGTCGACCCGCCGGGTGATTCGGGACGGACAAGAAATCGACCTGACGCCCACCGAATTCAGTTTGCTGGAGTTCTTTATGCGAAACCCCGGCCAGGTGCTGACGCGCAAAATGCTGAGCGAGCACCTGTGGGATTCCGACTGGGAAGGCGTGACGAACGTCATTGAAGTGCACATCACTCGGTTGCGCGCAAAAATCGACCGCGACTTCCATCCCCCCTTGCTGCAAACCGTGCGCGGGCGAGGATACGTATTGCGGGCCGTGTGAGGCATGTTGGTTGTTTGCGTCCGCGCCGATTCAGCGGCCGGACGGCGTTGGAACTCGGTATGTTCGGCAATGCGACGCCCTCGCCCCGATCGTATGGCCGCGTGTGGCGCACGCTGCGGTTCCGGCTCGCGGCGTGGAACGCCGCCGTGGTCGTCGTCACGGCGCTGGTGACGCTCCTTGGCCTGCGGCAAGGCGTGCGTTGGGCGCTGCTGCATGAACTGGATCAGGTGCTCATCGATGACGCGCATGAAATCGCGCTGTCCGTCGCCAGCAGTGCGCGCCGCGGGGTCGAGCCGTTAACCGACGAACTGATGCGAAAGGCCCAGGGCCACGAGCACCATAGTTGGTACGTCAAACTGCTCGACGCCGAGCAGCGCGAGTTGTGGACGAGCCCCGGAAGTCAGTCCGACGATCCCCGACCCCGGTACGCCCCCGAGCTTTCGCCGTTTACGTTCGGCGGATATCGCATCGTTCTGAATCGGCTGCCAGAGCCGGTTAACGGCATTCAGTACATCCACGTCGGCGCTAAGCTCGATTTCATCAACGAGGACATGGCGCGCATCGACCGCTGGGTGTTCCTGGCGGCCGGGGCCGTACTATTGGCGGCGCCGGCGTGCGGTTACTGGCTGGCCTCCAGGGCGGCGCGCACCGTCGGAGAAATCATATCCGCGGCCTCGCGCTTGCGGCCCAGTCACTTGGACGAGCGGCTGCCCATCCGCGGCTCAGGCGACGAGCTGGACCAGCTCGCGCACACGATCAACTCGCTGCTCGACCGGATTGCCGCCTACCTCAACACGAAGCGCGACTTCCTCGCCAACGCGGCGCACGAGCTGCGTACGCCGCTGGCCGCGATTCGTAGCACCGTGGAAGTCGCACTGAACGACGACCGCTCGAACGAGGAGTACCAGGACTTGCTGGTCGACGTCATCGCCGAGTGCAGCGCATTGGAAGCGCTGGTGAATCAACTGCTGCTGTTGTCCGAGACGGAGGCCGACTTGCCGACGGCGAAGTTCGAACCGCTCGACCTGCGAGGCTTGGTAATGAAGGCGGTCGATATGTTCAGCGGCGTGGCCGAAGCTCGCGGCGTCGCTCTGCAGACCGCGGCCGTGGAACACGCTCCTGTGCTGGGCAGCGCGCAACACCTGCGGCAACTGCTCAACAACCTGCTCGACAACGCGGTGAAGTACACGCCTGAGGGCGGAGAAATCGAGGTGGCGCTGGTCGCCGACCGGCCGGCCCGCCAGGTGCGGTTACGCGTTTCGGACACCGGCCCTGGCATCGCTCCGCACGACCAGCGGCACATCTTCGAGCGGTTCTATCGCGCCGAATCGGCGCGTTCGCGCAGCAACGGCGCGTGCGGCGCCGGGCTGGGACTGAGCATTTGCCAGTCCGTCGTTCACAATCACGGCGGGACCATCGAATGCCGAAGTGAACCCAATCGCGGCACGACTTTTGTAGTCACCCTTTCCTTGGCGCCCGCGCACGACGCCGGCGAACCGATGGGACAGAGCCGCACGGCGTAACCGCTAGGTGACGAACTGGGGCCGCCCTGGAGCATCGCCGAGCAGCGATTCACGGAAGCTGTAAGGCCTTGCGGCGCAGACGTTTGCATGCACTTGCGCGGCGGACCGCTTGATCCCCCGGGGTCGGGTTCGGCGCCGTCGCGGCCGCGACTGGAAAACTGGACTCACTTCTTTGACAACGATGCTCGAGCGCTGTAATTTGTCACCTACGTCGTCGGGGTTGCCGTTACTCGCTCTGCTCTACCCGCCTGTTTGAATTCCTACCGTACTGCCCGCCCCAAATCCGACTCGCACGACGGCCCGGCCGCAATTCAAGACCGATTGATCCGGTAACCGACGCGGCGTCCGCGCTTGCGACCCGGTCAATTCCGTATCGTTCCCCGGTTCGAATGCGCACGATTGAACGCCCGCGAAGCTCCCGAATTAACTCGAAAAGCAGCAGCCTGAGCGACGCGCACTGCGTCACTGGCCATCGCTGACCGCAGTCGTTAGCTCAGAAGACGGTCCTGGTTTCTCGCCTCGCGCTTATTCGCGCGATTCGCGAGCAGCTACGCACTTTAGCAGTCTCGATCGTAATCAGCGGAGGATGCTGTCATGGGTTGTGCCGGACCCCGTTTAGGTCGTCGCGGTTTTCTGGCGGTGGGCATGGCCGGCTTCGGCCTCGACCTGGCGGACTTTTTCGCTATTCGGGCGGCTCAGGCCGCGCAGAACGAGTACGAGACGCCGCCAGTCGTGGCCGAGAGCGTCATCCACATCTACCTGCCGGGCGGCTTGTCCTCGCAGGAAACCTGGGATCCCAAGCCGTATGCTCCGCTGGAGTACCGCGGCGAGATGAAAGCGATTCCCACCAAGCTGCCCGGGGAGAGCTTCGGCGAACTGCTGCCCAAGAGCGCCGATATCGCCGACAAGCTGACCATCATCCGCTCGATGACGCACGGCGAGGCCGCGCACGAGCGGGGCGAGCACAACATGTTCACCGGCTATCGGCCGAGTCCCGCCTTGCTCTATCCGAGCATGGGGAGCGTCGTCAGCCACGAGTTCGGCCCCAGGAACAATTTGCCTCCGTACATTTGCATTCCGTCGGCAAGCACGATCCACGCCGGGCCGGGGTATCTCAGTTCCTCGTTCGCGCCCTTTAGCCTGGGCGACGACCCGGCGCGGGCTGGCTTCCGCGTGCAAGATCTCAATCTGCCGGGCGGAGTCGATCAGGCCCGCTATGAGCGGCGACTCAAGGCCCTCGAAGCCGTCAACGAACGGTTCGCCAAGCAAACCAAAGCCGACAACGTCGCCGCGATGAGCACGTTCTACGAGCGGGCGTTCGACCTGATCGGCTCGCCAACCGCCCGCGAGGCTTTCAACATCGAAGCCGAGCCAGCCGAAATGCGCGATCGGTACGGCCGGAGCGAAGCCGGGCAGCGGATGCTGCTCGCACGGCGCCTAGTGGAAGCCGGCGCCCGATTCGTCACGCTGACCTATGGCGGCTGGGATCACCACGTAAGCATTGTGGCGGGCATGCGGGCGCAGTTGCCGGCGTTCGACCAGGCGCTGGCCGCGCTGGTGAGCGATCTCGACGAGCGGGGGCTGCTCGCCAAGACCATCGTGCTGGCGTCCACCGAGTTCGGACGAACGCCGAAGATCAACGGCACGGCTGGCCGCGATCATTGGCCCAAGGTGTTCAGCGTGGTCATGGCCGGCGGCGGGCTGAAACGAGGCGCCGTTATCGGCTCCTCCGGGCCGACGGCCAGCGAACCGGAAACCGCGCCGGTGTCGCCCGAAGACCTGGCGACGACGATTTACCACCAACTCGGCATCGCAGCCGAAAAGGAACTGATGGCGCCGGGCGACCGGCCCATCGAGATCGTCAACGGCGGCACGGTGCGGAAGGAAATGCTGGCGTAACGGCCTCGCGGCTCGTCGGGCGGCACGCCGCGGAAACCGCTGCGCCGACGCGACAGTTAAGCGCGCAGTCCGACACGCCGCGGCGTCCTGCGCTGCGCGTCATCCCTGGCTCGGTCATAAGGGCGGATCATGGTACAGCGGCCGTTTGTTGCTCTCCTGCTTTGGGCAGTCGTCGTCCGAGCTTCGCTTGCCGCCGGACCGCGGCTGGACCATCTCCAGCCGCAAGGCGGACAGCGGGGCGCCGAGGTCGTCGTTACGCTCATCGGCAGCCGTATCGGGCAGGACCCGCAAGACGTGTTGTTCTACGATCCCGGCATCGCCCTCAAGGGCATCGAACGGATCGACGACAACCAGGCGAAGGCGACATTCGTCATCGATCCCGATTGCCAGCCGGGCATTCACGGACTGCGTGTGAGAACCGCGACCGGCCTGACGAACCTGCGGACCTTTCATGTCGGCGCCTTGCCGGAAGTCGTCGAGACGGAACCGAACAATGCGTTCGAGAGCCCGCAGCCGGTCGATTTCGGCGTGGCCGTCAACGGCGTCGTAACCAGCGAAGACGTCGATTACCTCGCGATCGAAGCCCACGAGGGCGAGCGGATCAGCGTCGAGGTCGAGGGGCTCCGCTTGGGACGCACGTTCTTCGATCCCGCGGTGACGGTGTTCGATGATAAGCGGTTCGAAGTCGCCTCGGCCGACGATTCGCCGCTGTTGCAGCAAGACTCGTACTGCTGCGTGCTGGCCCCGAAGTCGGGGAAGTACGTCATCGAACTGCGCGAAACGTCGTATCGCGGCGACGACGCCTCGACCTACCGGCTCCACATCGGTAAGTTCCCGCGGCCTGCCGCAGCGTTTCCCGGCGGCGGGCGGCCGGGACAGCCGCTGGAAATCAAATGGCTTGGCGACCCGGCCGGCGAAAAAATTGAAACGGTGACCCTGCCGAACCCAGCGCCGCTGGGCTTCCGCATTTCTGCGAGCGACCAGCACGGCGCGGCGCCGACCGGGACGCCGCTACGCGCGGTCGATCTACCGAACATTATCGAAGTGGAGCCGAATAAGGAGATGGAACAAGCCACCAGGGGCGAAGTCCCTGGCGCCTTTTGCGGCGTCATCGGCGAGGCCGAAGATGGGGATCGATTCAGCTTCACCGCGAAGAAAGGCGAGGTCTTCGACTTCAATTTGATCGCCCGCGAGATCCGATCGCCGCTCGATGGCGTGCTTCGCCTGCGCAACGCCAAGGGCGAGGTGATCGCCGCCGCCGACGACAACGGCGGTAAACCAGACGCCTATTTCCGTTTTACGATTCCCGAAGACGGCCAGTATGTCGTCGAGGTGGAAGACCATTTGCGGCAAGGCCAGCCGACGTATCTTTACCGCGTTGAAGTAAGTCGCCCCGCCGCGGCGGTGGATTTGGCGCTGGAAGAGCGGATCCAGTACGAGGCCACGGAAATCGTCGTGCCGCAGGGCAACCGCATGGCGGTTATGGTCGCCGCCAATCGCGCCGACGTGGCCGGGGAGTTGAACGTCGCCCTCGGCGAGCTCCCCCCTGGCGTCGCGCAAGAGGCGAACCCGCTGGCAGCCGATTACAACCGCCTACCGGTCCTCTTGCGAGCCGCCCCGGACGCGCCGCTGGCGGGCGTGCTGACGACCGTCACCGCCGAACTGGCGGACAAATCGCAACCAATCGCCAGCCGGTTCAAGCAGCAAACCTGGCTCGTGCGCGGCTCGAACAACGTGCCCGTGTGGAACCACTGGGCCGAACGGGCCGCGGTGGCCGTCGTCCAGCCGGCGCCGTTCACCATAAGCATCGTCGAGCCGAAGGCGCCGATCGTGCAAAGCGGCTCGAAGGATTTGAAGGTCGTCGCCGAGCGCCGTGACGGCTTCGATGGCCGCATCGCCGTGCGGCTCCTCTACGACCCGCCGGGGTTGTCGTCGCATCAGGGCATTGGCATCGAGCCGGGGCAAACCGAAGCGCTCATCCCGCTCACCACGGCCGGCAACGCCTGGGCGCGAGACTGGAAGGTCATCGTCGTCGCCGAGGCCGACGTCAACGGGCCCGTGCGGACCTCGACGGAATTCGCCACGCTGAAGCTCGTTCCGCCCTACCTGGCGATGACCTTCCCGCCGGTCGCCACCGAGCAAGGCAAGTCGGTCGATTACTCCATCGCCCTGTCGCACACGACGCCGTTCGACGGTCCGGCGAAAGTCGAGCTCGTCGGGCTGCCCCCGGGGGTGGCGACGACGCCGCAGGAGATCACCAAGGATTCCACGGAAGTGAAGTTTCCGCTGTCGGTCGCCGCCGATGCGCGGGTCGGGCATCATCGTCAACTGTATTGCCAGGTGACCGTCATCGAGAACGGCGAGCCGGTCGTCCACACCATCGGCACGGGCGAGCTGCGGATCGACGAGCCGCTGAAGCCCGCCGATCCCGCCCAAACCGCCCAGCAACCGGCCGCCGCGGCAGGAGAGTCGTCATGAACAAGCGTTGCGTCCTGCTCAATTCGATTGCCGCCAAGGCGGCCGCTGGCGTCGTCGCCGCTTTTTTGGTGACCGCCCTGCTCGTCTGCCGCTCGGCGTCGCACGCCGCCAACACGGTCCCGGCGCCGACGCCGGAAGAGGTCGCGGCCGTTCAGAGCATCGCCGTTTACCCCTCGGATATTGTGCTGGATCGCGCGGACGACTATCAGGGCGTGATGGCCGTGGCGACCCGCGCCGACGGCGTCACGATCGACGTCACCGACCAAGCAACGTGGAGCGTCGAAGGCGCCGCCAGGCTCGACGGAACCCGGCTTCTGCCTGTAGCCGACGGCCAGGCGGTGCTCAAGGCCGTGTATGGCGACAAGACCGCCGAGGCAAAGGTGACGGTCGCCGGCGCCGGAAACCAGCCGCCGGTAAGTTTCCGCCACGACGTCATGCCGTTGTTTCTGCGCGGCGGCTGCAATGCCGGCGGCTGCCATGGCGCCGCCCGCGGCAAAGACGGCTTTCGCTTAAGTCTGTTCGGATTCGATCCGGCCGGCGACTACCACCGGCTCACGCGCGAACAAGCCGTGCGGCGGATCAATCTCAGCATACCGGAGGAAAGCCTGCTGGTGCTCAAGGCGACCGGCGCCGTTCCCCATACGGGCGGCAAGAAGTTTGAAGCCGACAGCGTGTACGCAAAATGGCTCCGCGATTGGGTCGCCGGCGGCGCGGTCAACGACGTGGCCGAGGCGCCGGCCGTCACCAAGGTCGAGTTGTTTCCGCCGCGAGCCGTGCTGGAGGGCGAGGCGGCGCGGCAGCGGTTCATCGCCGTGGCCCACTACGCCGACGGTCGCACCCGCGACGTCACTAATCTGGCGCTGTTCATGAGCAACAACGATTCGTCCGCCGCGATCGACGCCGATGGCCTCGTCGTCGCCGGCAAACGGGGCGAAGCGTTCGTCATGGCCCGGTTCGACACACATACCGTTGGCAGCCAGGTGCTGGTTCTGCCGAAGGGCGTGCCCTTCACGCCGCTGGAGGAGCAGCCCGCCAATTACATCGACGAGTTGGTGGGCGCCAAGCTCCGCACATTGCGGATGAACCCCAGCCCAGTGTGCACCGACGAGGAGTTCCTCCGGCGAGTCCACCTGGACATCGTCGGCGGCTTGCCCACCCGCGCCGAGTACGACGCCTTCATGGCCGATGCCAGTCCGGCGAAGCGGGCGGCGAAGATCGACGAGCTGCTCGGCCGCAAGGAGTTCGCCGAGTTGTGGGCGATGAAGTGGTCCGAGCTGCTGATGGTGAAGTCGATTCCCAACCGCGTCGAGTACAAGCCGATGTTCTTGTACTCCCAGTGGATCACCCGGCAGATCGCCGGCGGCGTGCCGCTGGACGAAATGGTCCGGTCGCTGTTGGGCGCCAGCGGCGGCTCCTTCGCCAGCCCGGCCGTCAACTTCTACCAAATCGAAGAGACGACGCAAAAAACGGCCGAGAACGTCGCCCAGATTTTCCTCGGCACGCGCCTGCAGTGCGCCCAGTGCCACAACCATCCGTTCGATCGCTGGACGATGGACGACTATTACTCGTTCACGGCCTTCTTCGCCCAGATCGGCCGCAAAACCGGCGAGGACTACCGCGAAACGATCGTCTTCGACGCCCGCAGCGGCGAAACGGCGCACCTGGTCGACGGCCGCGCCATGAAGCCGAAGTTCCTCGGCGGCGCCGAGCCGGATACGACCGGCAAGGACCGCCGGGCGGTGCTGGCCGAGTGGGTCACCTCGCCGCAGAATCCGTACTTCGCCGTGAATGTGGCCAATCGCGTGTGGGCCCACTTCATGGGCGTCGGCGTCGTCGAACCAGTCGACGACGTTCGCATCAGCAATCCGCCGAGCAACCCGGAGCTGCACGCCGCGCTCGGCGCCAAGCTCGTCGAATACAAGTACGACCTGCGCCAGTTAGTGCGCGACATCTGCAATAGCCGCGCCTACCAGCGATCGGCCGTGCCCAACGAGACCAACGCCGAGGACAGCAAGAACTTCGCCTATGCGCGGATTCGGCGCATCCCGGCGGAAGCCTTGCTCGATTCGCTCTGCCAGGTGACGGGCGCCCAAGAGAAGTTCCCGGGATTGCCGCTGGGCGCCCGCGCCGTGCAGATCGCCGACGGCGGGCTCAGCACCTACTTTCTCACGACGTTCGGTCGGGCCCCCCGGAACACCGTGTGCGCCTGCGAGGCCAAGGCCGAGCCGACGTTGTCGCAGGCGCTGCACATGCTCAACGGCTCGGCCGTGCACGACAAGATCGCGCAAGGCCGGCTGATTGAGACAATGCTCGAAACAGGCAAGAAGCCCGCGGAGGTCGTCGAAGAAATATTCCTCCGCTGCCTCTCGCGAAAGCCGACCGAAGCCGAGCTGAACAGCATCGCCCAGTTGTGCGGCTCGGCTGAAAAGCCCGTCGCCGAACTGCAGGACGTGTTCTGGGCCGTGCTGAACTCCCGCGAGTTCCTGTTCGTCCATTGATCAGCCCGCGGCCGCCGCTTAACGAGCGGCCGGAGCGGCCCAATTCCCCCGATTCATGCACTGCCGATCTATGCACCTCTCACGGCGCATTGTTTCAAGCATCGTCGCCCCTGCCTGCGGCGCCCTCTTGGCCGCCTTGCCCGCGGTCGCCGCCGTTGCGCAAGAGGTACCCGAAAAGGTCACTTACGCCGATCATATCCAGCCCATCTTCAGGCAGCATTGCTTCGCCTGCCACGGGCCGGATACGAAGAAGAATGACTTGGCGCTCGATTCTTACGTCGCCGCGATGACCGGTGGCGCCAGCGGCGAAGTCGTGCTCTCGGGCGATCCGGACAGCTCCTACCTGTACATGCTGGTGACGCACGAACTGGAGCCGGCGATGCCCCCCGGCGGCGCGAAGCTTTCCGACGCGGAATTGGCGCTCATCAAGGCGTGGATCGCCGGCGGTTTGCTCGAAAAAGGGGACTCGGTCGCCCGCAAGCCGTCGAAGCCCAAAGTCGCCGCCTTCACGCCGACGGCCGATAACCGCCCCGCCGGGGAGCCGGCCATGCCACAGGGCGTCCTCCGCGAACCCGTCCTGCACGCCAAGCATCGCGGAGCGCCGACGGCGCTGGCCGCCAGTCCCTGGGCGCCGCTGGCGGCCGTCGGGGCGCCCTACCAAATCACGCTCTACAACACCGAAAGCGGCGAGCTACTGGGCGTGCTGCCGTTCGTCGAGGGGAGCCCGTTCGTCCTCCGCTTCAGCCGCGACGGCAGCTTGCTGCTCGCCGGCGGGGGTCGATCGGCGGCTCGCGGCGTCGTCGCGCTGTTCGACGTGAAGACCGGCAAACGGCTCGCGACGTTGGGCGACGAACTCGATGCGGTGCTCGCCGCGGACATCCGGGCCGACCACGCCTTGGTCGCCCTCGGCGGCCCCCGGAAAGTCGTCCGCGTCTACCGCGTGGCTGACGGCTCGCTTGCCTATGAACTCACGAAGCACACCGACTGGGTCACGGCGCTGGAGTTCAGCCCCGACGGCAAATACCTTGCTACCGGCGATCGCAGCGGCGGCCTGCTGCTGTGGGACGCCGAGACCGGTCGCGAGCGGGGCGATTTTCGCGGTCACGCCGAGCAAATTACTGCGGTTTCGTGGCGCGGCGATAGCGCTGTCCTGGCCTCGGCCAGCGAGGACGACACGGTCCGGCTGTGGCAGACCGATTCAGTGCAGCTCAAGAGCTGGACCGCCCACGGCGGCGGCGTGGCTTCGGTCGAGGTCGCCCGCGACGGGCAGATTGTCAGTTCCGGACGCGACCACCTCGTGCGAACCTGGCAGGCCGACGGCGCCGCGATTCGCGACGTGGCCACGCTGGACGATTTGGCCCTCGCGGCGAGATTCACGCACGACGGCGCCAAGGTGATCGCCACCGACTGGAAGGGAAACGTTCGCGTCGTCGAGGCCGCCAGCGGCGCCCTGGTGGCGACCATCGACCCCAACCCGCCGACGATCGCCGAGCGGCTGGCCGCCGTCGAAGCCGAAGTCACCGGCCTCCGGCAGACCGCCGAGCAGGCCCAGCAGGAGGTGACGCTCGCGCAGCAGCAGGTCGCCGCGGCGACCAGTGCGCTCCAGCAGGCGCAGGCACTTGCCCAAGCGAAAGCGCAGCTTCACGCCGAGAGCATGACGAAGCTCAGCGCCGCCGAGCAGAAGCTATCGGCCGCGGCTGCCGAGAAGGCGGCTTACGATCAGCGGGCCGCCGAAATCGCTGCGGCACTTACCGCGGCGAAGGACGAGCTCGCCGCGGCGGAAGCGGCCGCCGCTGGGGCGATTGCGGCCCGCGAACAGTCGAAGGCCGGCGTCGACAACCAGCAGGCCGTCGTGAACGAGATCGCCGCCCAACTGGCAGCGCTGCAGGCGAAGCTCGCCGAAGCTCAAGCCGCGCTCAAGGCCCTGGCCGACGACCATGCGGCCAAGGAGCAACAGGCCGCAGCCGCCGAATCGCGCGTCGGCGAGCTGCAGGGCGAAATCGAGGACCTTGCCCGGCAACAAACGGAACTCGACGCCGTGAAGAAACTTCGCCAGCAGTTCCAAGCGGCGCCCTGAGCGGCCGTTGCTCCGCCCGGCGGCCCGACCCGGCGCCTGGTATCCGGGGCGGCGCTATTCGCCCGGTTGGCTATTGCCATGGCTCGCGCCGTTGCGCGAGGCGGCGCGGTTCTCTAAGCGGTCCACGGAAACGATGGCCCGCTTATGCGTGCCGCGGCCAATCTGGCCGCCGCCGTCTTCCGCGCGGATTTCGAAGAGAAACAGCTTGCCGTCGCGGCCCACGAAGCGGGCGGTAGCCCGCACCGCCGCGCCCGCCGGCGTCGGAGCGGTATGTTCGACTTCGATGGTCACGCCGACGGACTGCTCGCCCGGTCGCACGAACGGCAGCAACACCCGCGCGCTGGCGAGCTCCATCAGCGCCACCATCCGCGCCGTGGCCAGCACGGCGGGGAACTCGGTCCGCTGGTGCGGCGGCGCCATCGAGCAGGCCAGATCGCTGTCCGCGACGATAATCTCCGCAACCGCGACCGTGTCCAAGGCCGGTTCTCGCATAGCGTCTCCAAATGGGCGACAAACTGTGACTCGCTCACATGATAACAAGTGGCGAAACGGCCGCCGACCGAGTTGCCCGCGAATCACGCGAACGAACGCGAATTGAATGAACCAGGCGGCAATAGCGAGAAACACATGAATCGGCCCGCACCGTTCTTTCCCTTTCGCGATTAATTGCGTGAGTCGCGGGCAACAAAACACACGGTCAATCTCACGCGCCAGGCGGCTTTGCGCGCCATAGCGGCGTGAGCACCAGCGCCGACGCCG
>QEVI01000056.1 GCA_003576855.1 Planctomycetota bacterium | reverse complement strand
CGACACGGGGATGCAGCCGACTGACAACTACCAGATCATCGGCGGCGAGCTGGCAGCGGGCGTGGGCGCGTGGCTGTTTCAGTCGGAGTTGATTTACGGTTATCTAAGCCGCGACGGCGCTTCGCAGCTCGCCCTGCCCGCCGGATACGCGCAGCTGGCGTATGTACTCACCGGCGAGAGGCGACCCTATAATTCCCAGGCTGCCGCCTTCGGCCGCGTCACGCCGGCGGCGCCCTTCGGAAAGGGCCGCTGGGGCGCCTGGGAAGTCGCTGGCCGTTACTCGTTCATCGATCTCAACGACGACGAAGTAACCGGCGGCCGCCTGCAGGACCTCACCCTGGGCCTGAACTGGTACCTCAACCGCTTCGCCCGCTGGGAGTTCAACTACATCCATGCTGTCTTGGATCGACCAGCGGGAAATGAAACGGAGGCCGACGTATTTGGCGCCCGGGTGCAATTTGACTTCTAAGCCCCGGCGCGCCGAGCATTCGCGCCTTGCCCATGCCTGACAGCATCGATCCGCGCGTGTACTTCGCCGCCGAACGGACGCTGCTGGCGTGGCTGCGCACGGGACTGGCGCTCGTCGGTCTGGGTTTCGTCGTCGCACGGTTTGGATTGTTTCTGCGGATGATTCGCGGCCAAGTTAACGCTACGCCACATTTCGGCTCGACGATCATCGGCGTGGGACTGGTGGTGCTCGGGGCGATCGCCATCGCCCTCGCCGCCTGGCAGCACGTGCGGTTCTGCCGCGAGTTGAAGCCAGCCGACCTGCCCCGCAACTACGTGCTCAGTTGGTCGACATGGTTTGCGGCGACAATTGCAGCCATTGGCCTAGCGCTGGCCGGCTACTTGCTGGCGACTTGCTGAGGCTGGCGCGGCGTTTACCCGCTGACAGGCGGCAGATTTCAACGGTTGCTTTACACGCGGCACGCCGCGCGTTAGACTTCTCCCGTGTTTGGATCACCGTGCGATGGTGGTCGGCCGCGGCACTTGTCGCCGCCGCCGACGCAACAGGGAACTCGGTGCAATTCCGGGACGGCCCCGCCGCTGTGACCAGGCGCCTGACAGTCGGACACTTCTTCAAGCCATTGCGGCGTGCCGGCGAGTCGCTTCAGCGACCCGTGCCGCCGCAAGAAGGCGCGTCCGGCTGAGCCTGGGAGTCAGAAGACCTACCACCGCACGCAACGGCAAGTCGTCGCACGCGCGGGACGGGCGGCTTGCGCCAATTGCGTATTCCGGCGACGGCGACTTGCCAGCCTTCTTCGCCTCACGGCGAACGCAAGCACGCGCCTGCGCCCCTCCGACCAATGGCTGCACGAGCGCTTTTCGGCATCGGCCCCGCGGAACGTCGCGGGCCGGCAACGGGACCCGCCATCCCGCCTGCGCAGCCGCACAGAGACGTTAGCCCCGCCGAGGCGACGCCAGCGGTCGCACAAACGCCTCCGGCTGGACTCACGCTCGTCGAATTGCTCGTCGTAATCGCCATCATCGGCGTACTGACGGCCATCCTGCTGCCAGCCGTGCAAGCGGCCCGCGAAACCGCGCGGCAAACCCAGTGCCAGAACCACCTGCGGCAAATCGGCCTCGCGCTGCACGCCTATCACGATGCGCGGCGCGCGCTGCCGGCCGGGTGCATCGACAAGCGAACCGCGAAGAACCCGTCCGGGCGGCAGTTGGCGTGGTCGGCGGCCATCTTGCCGCAGCTCGAGCAAGCGGCGGTAGCCCGCCAGGTCGATTTCAGCGACGCCTTCGATAGCCCGCGCAACGCGGCCGCGGCCGCCAATGCCCGGCCCATGTTTCTGTGCCCCAGCGCCGAGCGGCTGCTCGAAGATCGGCGGCCCGCGCATATCGTCGACCCGGCCGGCCGCGTCCGCGGCGCCATCGACTACGGCGGCAACTACGGCGCCGCGTTCACGTCCCCGGCGGCCAACGGCGTGCTGCTGTACGACGCGGCCGTCGCGCTAGCCGAAGTCACCGACGGCACGTCGCACACCGCCGCCGTGTGGGAGGATTCGGGACGCGGCTTCGCCACCGACGGCGACTGGATCAACGGAGAAAACATCTTCGATCTCAACGGCGAGATCAACGCCCAGCAGGACAACGAAATCTGGAGCGATCATCCCCAGCGGGCCTTGGCGCTGCGGTGCGACGGCGGCGTCTGGTTGCTCAGCCAGTCGATCGACCCCCGCATCGTCCGCAGCCTGGCCACCCGCCAAGGCGACGAGCCGCCGATCGACTCCGCCGTCATGCCTTGACCCTCGCAACCAACCTCCGCGCTCACCCCCCATGGATCACGCCATGTTCGCCTCGCGTACCCGCTATTTACACGCCTTCCTCGCGCCGGTCGCCCTCCTAGCCCTCGCGTCGCCGTTATCGGCCGAAACCCGCAGCGGCTACGTCGCCCAGAAGCTGCCGCTGGAGGCGCCCGCCGTCGGGCTGGCCTTCGACGCCCACGGCGCGCTGTGGGTCCTCGAAGAGGCCGGCTTCGGCAACAACGTCGCGCACCTGCGGCCCATGGCGCCCGACGGTTCGTTCGGCGCCGCCGTGGAAATCGAAGGCGACGATCCGAACAACTTCTTCGTCGGCGGCATGGCCTACGATCCGCTCGCCGACCGGCTGCTCATCACGGACAACACGGCCGACGGCCGACTGTACGCCGTAGCGGACGGCGTGCGGCAAACGCTGGCCACCGGCCTCAGCGCGATCGCCGGCGTCGCCGTTCGCTCGACGGGCGAAATCTTCGTTTCGACCGCGCTGGGCCCCGGCCAAGGCGGCGTCTTTCAGGTCGATCGCCAGACCGGCGCAGCTTCCCCCGTGCTGGGGGGCCTCGACTTCGGCGCCGGCCTGGCGTTCGACAATGCCGGCGACCTGCTCGTGCAGGACGCCGCCGCCACGGCGCCCTATCTCGGCCGCTTGCGGAGAGTCCCCATCTCGCAAACGCCCGGCGGGCTGTCGTTCGGCCAGCCGACGCCCGTCATCGACGCCGCCAGCGCCGCCGCGGGCGTGCTGGTCGACTCCGAAGGCGACGTCTTCGTCACCGGCCGCGGCGGCGTGTACCAGCTCAGCGGCGAGCCGGCCATGGAATCGGCGTTCTTTTCCGACGACAATCCGCAGCTTTTCGCCACCGCCATCACGCTCAGCCCCGACGCCACGCCGTTCGAGCCGTTCAGCGGACCGGCGCGGCGGGTCCTCGCCGTGGCCGATTACGGCTTCGCGATCGAACAGCCGGCCATCACGCTCCTCTCGCCCGCCGCGCCTGAAGATTTCAACTCCAGCGGCCAGGTCGACGCCGGCGATTTGGCCGTCTGGAGCCAGTCCTTCGGCCTCAGCCCGGCCGGCCCGGCAATCGGCGACGCCGATGGCGACGGCATCGTCGCCGGCGCCGATTTGCTGCGGTGGCAGCAAAGCTACGGCGCCTCGGTGCTGCTCGATGTTTCCCCCGCCCAGCCGCCCGTGACAGCAGTGCCAGAACCGCCGTTTTGTCCTTTTTTGGCTTTCTTCGTCCTATTTGCTTGGCAAAACCGTGCGCGACGCTAAGGTGAGTGGCAGGGGAGGATTCGACAACGCCACATCGCCGGCGCGAAACAACGCAGGCGACCGAACAACTGGCGCCGGACTAGTCGCTCAAGCGACCAGTCCGTCCCGGGTACACGCCCACAACGCCGCGACCGGCGCCACACGCCGCAGCAGCGTTCACGGGTCGGCCCGCGAATCTCTCTCAACTTAGCACGCGCTGACAAATCGCCCGCGGGATGGTTCAATCGAGGGGCACCAGGGACTAATTCTGCGAACCATCTCGCGGGCGTAATTTTGCGCGACGATTCTCACCGGCCGCTCGAGGCGGCCGACGCCACGCCAGCCGCGGCCGTACACGCTCACAACGCCCGCGCTTGGGATGCGCTGGCGCGACAGCGCGTCGCGCTGGCCACGCCGGCCAGCGACGCTGAAGTGCGCACTCCGCTCGCCGTCGTGGACCCCGCCGGCTGGCTCGGCGACGATATCCGCGGCTGGCGCGTGCTCTGCCTCGCCGCCGCCGGCGGCCGGCACAGCGCCCTCTACGCCGCCGCTGGCGCCACGGTGACCGTCGTCGACGCCAGCAGCGAAATGCTCGACCTCGATCGAACCGTCGCGCGGCAGCGCGGCTTCGACGTGCGGCTCGTGCAAACATCCATGGACGACCTCGCCATGTTCGCCCCCGGCGAGTTCGACCTGGTCGTCCATCCGGTCAGCACCTGCTACGTGCCCGATGTGCGGCCCGTCTTTCGAGCGGTCGCCCGCGTGACGCGGCCCGACGGGCTGTACGTCAGCCAGCACAAGTCGCCGGCAAGCCTGCAGGCGTCGCTCACGCCGGCGGTCGACGGCGGCTATGCGCTCGTCGAGCCGTACTACCGCGAAGGGCCGCTCCCGGCCGCCCCGGCAAGCCGGCTCCGCGAGCACGGCACCCTGGAGTTTCTCCACCGCTGGGAAGAGCTGCTGGGCGGCGTCTGCCGCGCCGGCTTTGCGATCGAAGACGTTCTCGAACCGCTGCACGCCCAGCCCGACGCCCCGCGCGGCTCGTTCGCCCATCGCGCGCGGTACGTCGCGCCCTACCTGCGGATCAAGGCGCGGCGGCGGCGGCGTGCGGCGGCCGACTGCCCCAGCGAACAAGCCATCCTCCTGTGAACCGCGCGGCTTTACGTCGCGGCGGCCCGTCGACTGGCTTCGTCCAAGCGCACGACGACGATCCAGGCCGCGACATACGCATAACTCACCGCCAGGTCGCGTACGTCCGGCATGGCGGCGGAGCCCTGCGACGACGCCGCGTACGCCGCCAGCAACACGGCGGCCGCGCCGAGGCTCGCCGGATCGCGCCGCCGCCACGACGCGAACAGCGCCATGGCCGCCGCCGGCGGCACGGCGTCGACCAGCACTAGCGGCGACAACAGCGGCGTGTGCCACGGCGGCATCCGCGCGTAGCTCACCGCCCAACTGCCGATGGCCACCACGATCATCCAGCCCATCAGCTCGATGACCGAGAACCGCCAGCGAACGGCCGGCGGGCGCTGGTGCGACCAAATCGCCAGGCCCCACGCAGCCATCCCCGCCGTCGCAAACGCTGTCAAGCCGTACGCCATCGCCACGCCCAGCACCCAGGCGGCCTCGTCGGCGGCCCGCCCGTAACTGTGCGCCACCGCCGCCAGCGGCAACGGGGCGCACACCCGCACGGCGCCCCGCGCCAGTCGATGCGCCCGCCCAATCGCCGCCCAGGCGCTCAAGACCAAAAGCACGCCTTCTAAAAACATGCCGAACCAGGCCGAGTGGCCGGCACGCGCAAACCCGGCGAGCGAAATGCACGCCGTCGCCATCCAGAACAGCCACGTCAACGGTCGCTCACGAAACCAGTGCATGCCTCCAGGATACCTCAGAAGTCGCAGCCCCCGCCAAGCCAAACTCCTGGCGCCCTAGCCGGCGGGCCACGCCCGCCGGGAGTCGCGCAAACGCGGCAGCCGGTCACTGTCGTCGGTCGCACCGCTAGCCGGACCGCGGCGGCGGTCCGGCTAGTGTGCGGGTCGGTCCGGTACGCGCCGCTTATCGTTCCCAGCCGCCAGCGCTGGCGCCGCGGCGTTGAAAAAGCCGCAGCCGCCCGCGAGAATGGGCGGTTCACCGCCGCACGAGCCGACCCCGATGAAAGCCAGCAAGAACCCGCCGCCGCCGCCCGTGCGGAGCCACGCCCAGCAGGACGTCTGCTGTTTGATGGGCGACCCCGTCGCCGAGAATCCCACCCACTACATGCTGGAGAAGGCCTTCACCGTCGCCGATCTCGACTGGCGGTTCCTCACTTTCGAAGTCCCGTCGGCCGATTTTGAAGCGGCACTCAAAGGCGTGCGGATCTTCGAGTTCCGCGGCGTGATGCTCGCCGCCCCCCATCGCGGCGAAGTCCACCGCTTTCTCGACTCCGCCACTGACGTCGCCCGGCTCAGCGGCCAGGTCAACTGCCTGCAGTTCAACCGCGGCGAGCTCCGCGGCCACAATACCGAAGGTCCCGCCCTCCGCGCGCTGGCCGAGGGCAAGGCGACGCTCAAGGGCGCCAAGGCCGTCATCCTCGGCTGCGGCCGCACCGGCAAATCCCTCGCCGCCGAACTGGCGCTGGCCGGCGCGGCGAGCCTCCAGTTGGCGTGCATCAAGCCCGAACAGGCCGAGCCGCTGGCGGCCGCGCTGAAGGCCGACCCGCTGACGGCCGCCGTCGAACTGCAAGTCGTCCCCTGGCCCGAGCCGGGCCAGACCATCGCCCTGGCCGACGACGTGCGGCTGCTGGCTAACGCCACGCCGGTGGGCCGCAACGATCCGGCCGCCGCGCTGCCGATCGACCTGGAACGCCTCCCGGCCGAGACGCTGGTGGTCGACATGGTGTATAACCCGCCGACGACCCGCCTGATGCGCGAAGCGAAGCGGCGCGGGCTCAAGACGATCGACGGGCTGACGCTGCTGGTCGAGCAAGCGGCGCTGGCGTTCCACATCTGGACCGGCCGCCAGCCCGACCGCGACGCCATGCGCGAAGCGGTCGAGGAGTTCCTCGTGCTCTGACCGCAACTCAACGAGCGATTAGCCGCAACTCAACGAGCGATTAGCCGCAACTCAACGAGCGATTAGCCGCAACTCAACGAGTGATTAGCCGCAACTCAACGAGCGATTAGCCGCGGCTCAACGAGCGATTAGCCGCGGCTCAACGAGCCGCCGGAGCGGTAGCGAAAGACGGCGCCCCCGCTCCGGCCGCTCGTTGAGCGGCGGCTACTTGTGTTGAGCGGCGGCTAACCTAGCAAGCGATTCGCCATGTCGGCTCGCGGATTATTCATTGCCGGCACGGGAACGGGCGTCGGCAAGACGCACGTCGGCGCCATGATCGCCCGGGCGCTTGTCGCCGCCGGCATCCGCGTCGGGGTCTACAAGCCCGCCGCCAGCGGCTGCCGCATGAGCGACGGCCAGCTCATGGCCGACGACGCCGCCGCGCTGTGGGAGGCCGCCGGTCGCCCGGCAACGCTGCCGCAGGTCTGCCCGCAGCGGTTCGCCGCCGCGCTGGCCCCGCCGTTGGCGGCCGCCGCCGAAGGCCGTCGCGTCGACCGCCATCTACTGCGGACCGGCCTTGACCCGTGGCTCGCGATGAGCGACCTGGTGCTGGTGGAAGGCGCCGGCGGGCTGATGTCGCCGCTTTCCGACGAGGATTACAACATCGACCTCGCCGCCGAACTGGGACTGCCGCTGGTGATCGTCGCCGCCAATGAACTGGGCGTCATCAACGCCGCGCTGCAAACGATCATCACCGCGCAAACCAAGGCGCCTCGCCTGCCGATCGCCGGCGTCGTGCTCAATCAGCCGGCGCCGCGTCCCGGCGACGAAAGCCTCGCCTCCAATGCCCGCGAGCTGTCCGCCCGGTGCAACGCCCCGCTGCTGGCCGTCGTAAATCCAAACGCCCGCCAATTCGCCCCCCCCGTCGACTGGCAATCCCTTGCCAGCGTCGCCTAGCCCACGCCTGCCACGCTCCTTGCTCCCCGCCCCTCACACCGCCGCCGCTTCGGCCAACTGCGGCATCCGCGATTCGGCCATCCGCGTGTCGATCGACAGCCGCATCGTGGCGCTCCACCGGCCCTCGGCGTCCGGGATGACGATCCAGTGCGGCACGACGGCCACCGACTGGTGGACCAGCTCGAAGCCCCCTTCCGATTGGCTCACCGTCTCGACGGGGTACGTCCAGATCGCGGCCGGCTGGTCGAAGGCCAGCGTCACGCCGATGCCGAGCCATTCGTCGGTCAACCCAAGCTGCGTCATCCCGCCCAAGTCGAGCTGGTGGCCAAGCTGACCCAGCCGCTGGCCTTGCCCGCCGGAAAAGTAGCGATCGTCGGCGCCTGCCGGCAGGCCGGCGAAATTGAACTCCGGCGCCAGGTGCAGGGCGATGTCCGCCGGCACGTTCTCCAGGAAATACGCGATCTCCAAGGCCGCTTCGCCGGCGTTGAGCGTGAGGCCCTTGGTCAGCTTCACCCGCCGGCCCAGCACGGACCCCTCGCGGGAGAGCAGCACCTGCACGCGGCCGTCGTTGCGGCGGAGACGGGCCTCATAGGGGGCGTGGAGAAAATCGCCCAATTCCTCCGCCCGCCCCGCGGCCACCGCCGCCGCGTCGACCTCCGGCGCGAAGAAGTGATCGACCAGCGAATTCCGCTGCCAGCGGTCGTAGCCGATCCGCTCGTTGAGCCCTTCCTGCTTGAACACCACGCGGTCGTGAATGCTCGCCACGCCGTCGCCGTTGTTCGACGGGCCTCGCAGCACCGCGCGGTGATACGCCTCCGGCCGCCGCGCCAGCGACGCCGTCAGGTTATGGCAAATCGCCTTCACGTCCAGCTCGTACAACTGCCCCCCCTCGGCCGGCGCCGCCAGGCCCAGCAGACGGTTGTTCTCGATGCGAACCTCCGGCCGGCCGTCCAGGTTGTAGTCCCCCTGCGAAATCTCGCACCACGACTGCTGGTCCGGCTGCCACGAGCGACCTTCGTACTGGTCGAGCAAGTTCCCCGCGGCGATCAGATGCCGGTACACCGCGTTCCGCAGGTGGGGCAAATACGTGCCGCCGAACGCCCCGTGCCAGTAGCTGCAGTTGCACTGGCCGCGGTACAGCTCCATGCGGGCCTGATCCACCAGCTCGCCGCGGGCGCCTTCGTCGGTCATCTTTTGCAGCCGCCGGCTGACCATCTGCATTCGCGCATACATGGCGTTGGTTTCGGGATACTTCACTTTGAAGTTCCGCCAGTACCCGCCGCGGACGAACGGCTTGATCAAATCCCACTGCCCGTGGTGCTCCAACTCGTGCCGGGCGTCCTCGTACTGGTTGATCCGCGCCGGCGGCAGGGCCCACTCGGTCATCTCGCGATAGCTGCCCTCGGGGATATACACCTTGCCCAGCGGCGCCACGCCGTCGATCGCCTCGGCCGGCGTCACGATGTGGAGCCACTCCCGCTCGGCCAACAGCGCGTCGAAGAACCGCGTCAGCCAGCCGTGGTCGTACACGTGTTCCCGCGTCCCCGGCCAGGTGCCGAACTTCTCCCCGTCGTCGCCGAAGACCACCAGCGTCCCCGGCCGCCGCTCGGCCACCCCCCGCAGGTAGTCGATCGTCTCGTGCGGCTCCTGAAACGGAATCGTGTACCGCAGCTTCTCGCTGCCCGGCAGCACCTTCAGCACGTGGCCGTCGTCTTCGGTCACGTAATAGCCGTCGAGCTGTTCTTCGCCGAGGCCCGCGTTCTTGAAATGGAAGTCGTCGAGCACCGTGTATTCGATCCCGGCCCGCACGAGGTCGCCGGTGAGCGACTGCTCCCAGACCCGCTCGGGCATCCACATGCCGCGGACCGCCGCGCCGATCCGCCGCTGCAGCCAGTCGCTGTACGCCGTGATCTGCCCGATGCGGTCCCGCGAGGGGATCATCGTGAGAATCGGTTCGAAGAACGGCCCGCCGACGATTTCGATCTTGCCCGCGGCGACCAATTGCCCGAGGCGGTCGACGTACTCCGGATGCCGGGCGTCGAGCCATTCCATGAGCGAGCCGCTGGTATGGAGGCCGATCTTCAGCCCCTCATACCGCTCGAACACCTCCAAGAACGGCAGATAGCTGTCGTGATAGGCCTGTTCAAAGACGCCGTCGAAGTTGCCGATGGGCTGGTGGTTGTGAAGAACCAGGGCGAGGCGCAAGGGTTGGGTCATGGCGGAGTGTGGGAATGCTATCGCGGCTGGGGGGCTCTGACGAATCGCGCGACCGGGCGAATCGTACTATATTTGCGTTCTTTGCAGGGCGAGGCTAGCGGACTTCCCGCCGGTTTTGCCGATCGCGAAAAGATGGCGATGGCACACGCCGCCTTAAGCGGCACAGCCCCGAGCGACCACCCGACCCGCCCAGTTTACTGCATCGGCGCGGCTTAACACCGCAGTTGACCACATTCTGGCCGTTCCCGAATGCAAACCGCGGGGCCCTCGTCAGGTCTCGCCGAGTAGACGGCCTGTGCGGGCGCAAAACGCAAGAGAACGCACCGCCGCCAGTCGCGCCAGCAGCAAGCAGCCCGACCGAGCCCGGTCGCGGGCTAGCAGCGTCGCCCCGCGCTGCGGTCGAGCGTCGCCTCCCTACCCCAGCGCCTCCACCGGGCCGCGACGCACCGTCTGCTCATAGAGCCGCACGTACTGCTCGGCGCTGTGCCGCCACGACCAGTCCTGCCGCATGCCGGTTTCGATAAGCTGCGCCCACACCGGCTTGTGCTGATACGCCCGCACGGCCCGATCGAGCGCCTCGGCCAGGGCCAACGACGTATAGTCCTCGAACGAAAAACCGGTGGCCGTCCCCGCGGCAAGCGTCTCCTCGGTGGCGTTGACCACCGTGTCGGCCAACCCGCCGGTCGCCCGCACCACCGGCACTGTGCCGTACCGCAGGCTGTAAAGCTGGTTCAACCCGCACGGCTCGTACGCGCTGGGCATGACGAAGATATCGGCCCCCGCCTCGATCTGGTGCGCCAGCTCATCGGAGAACTCCAGCCGGACCGCCACGCGGTCCGGAAATTCGACAGCCAGCAAGCTGAGCGCCTCGTGGTACTTCGGCTCGCCGGTCCCCAGCACGACCCACTGGGCGTCGACCCGCTCAGCCCAATGCCGCATGACCCGCACGATCAGGTCGAAGCCCTTCTGGTCCGCCAGCCGGCTGATGGCGGCCAGCAGCGGCGCGTCGGGCCGCTGCGGCAGGTGCAACCGCCGCTGCAGTTGCTGCTTGCACGCCGCTTTTCCCGCGGCGTAGTCGTGCTGGCCGTAGCGGCGGTCGCCCAGGTAGCGATCGACCGCCGGATTCCACACGTCGTAGTCCACGCCGTTGATGATGCCGTGCAAATCCGCCTGGCGACGCTGCAACGCTCCTTCCATGCCGGCGCCGAGCGGCGATGACAGAATCTCCCGCGCGTAGGTGGGGCTGACCGTCGTCAGCGCGTCGGCGAAGACGATCCCCGTCTTCAAAAAGCTGAGGTTGCCGTAGAACTCCATCTGTCGCCAGTTGAAGTATTTCCAGTCGAGGCCCGTCAGCGCCATGTCCCAGTGCCAGAAGTTCCCCTGGTAGGCCAGGTTGTGAATCGTCAGCAGACTCACCAGGCCCCGCCACGGCTGGTGGGCGCCGTAGAGCGTCTTGATGTACGCCGGGATCAGCCCCGCCGTCCAGTCGTGGCAATGCACCGCGTCGACCGCCAGCCCCAGCTTGGGGATCGCCTCCAGCGCCGCCCGGCAGAAGAACGTGAACCGCTCGCAGTTGTCGCGATAATCCTCGCCCTCGACGCGGTAGAGGTGCGGCCGGTCGTAGAAATGGTCTTGCTCCACCAGCACCACGTCGACCGTCGAATGCGGCAACCGGCTGCGGAGCAGGTGGCCCCGCACGTGCTTCTGCCCGATCGGCGCCTCGACGTACACGCCGGTCGGCTCGATCGGCACGCCGGCCTCGCGGGCCTGGCGGAACGCCGGCAACACGATCGTCACGCCGTGGCCGAGCTTGGCCAGTTCCCGCGGCAAGGCCCCGCACACGTCGCCCAAGCCGCCCGTCTTGCAAAACGGCGTCGCCTCGCTGGTCGCAAAAAGTATGTTCACGTTGGAAATGTTCTTGTGGGACTAAGGGGAGCCGCAAAAAGGCACAAGAGACGCAAAAGGAAGCACCAGAATGTTCGAGCCAATCAGGACGGCGCCAGGCACATGCTCGTGATCAGTGATCAGCATGGGGCATGATCGCCCATCAGGACCCCACGCTCAATTTCACCCCGCCCGCAATTCTTCCGTATTCTTATCCGTTCCTTTTTGCGTCTCTTGTGCCTCTTCGCGGCTAAGACTCTTCGCGGCTAAGCATCTTCGCCGGCTAAGCCTTCACCACCTTGCCGATCGACTCCGCTACGCGGTCGACGTTGCACGGCGTCAGCCCGGCGACGTTGATCCGCCCGGAGCCGACGACGTAAATGGCGAACTCCTCCCGCAGCCGCTCGACCTGCGCCTTGGACAGCCCGGAGAACGAAAACATCCCCCGCTGCCGCGTGATGAACGAATAGTCGCCCGGCACGTGGTAGTCCTGGAGCGCCTTGACCAGCTCGCTCCGCATGCCGTTGATGCGGTTGCGCATCGTGGCGACTTCCCCTTCCCACTGCCGGCGCAGATCGGCGTCGCGGAGGATCGTCGCGACCACCTCGGCGCCGTGACCCGGCGGGTTCGAATAGTTCGCCCGGATCGCCTTCTCAAGCTGCGATTGCACCCGCCGGGCAGCCTCGCCGCTGCCGGCCAGCGCAAAAATCGCCCCCACCCGCTCCCGGTACAAACTGAAGTTCTTGGAAAACGACGTGCACGCCAGCACCTCGGCCCCCGGCCGCGCAAGGACCCGCAAGCCGGCGGCGTCCTGGTCGATGCCGTCGGCGAATCCCTGGTAGGCGAAGTCCACCAGCGGCAACAGCCCGCGGTCATGCACCGCCTCGGCGATCCGCCGCCACTCTTGCAGCGTTGGGTCAATGCCCGTCGGATTGTGGCAGCAGCCGTGCAACAGAATCACGTCGCCGGCCGGCGCCTTGGCGATGGCCGCCAGCATCCCCTCCAGGTCGAGCGAATTGCTCTGCGCGTCGAAATACGGATACGTCTTGGTCGCCACGCCGGCGGCGCTGAAGATCTGCGGATGGTTCGGCCACGTCGGCTCGCTGAGCCACGCCGAGGCCCCCGGCAAGTTCGCCCGAATAAAATCCGCCGCCACGCGCAGCGCCCCGGTCCCCCCCGGCGTCTGCGCCGCCGCCATTCGCTCGCGGCTTAGCGCCGCCGCCTCCGCCCCGAACGCCAGCTCCGCCACCGCCGCCGTGTACTCACCCAAGCCGGCGATCGGCAGATACGACTTCGTCGTCGGCGCCGCGGCCAGCCGCCGCTCGGCCTCCTGGACGCACTCCAAGAGCGGCGTCCGCCCGTTCTCGTCCTGGTACACGCCGACGCTCAGGTTGATCTTCTCCGGCCGCGGGTCCGCCTGGAACGCCTCGGTCAGCCCCAGAATCGCGTCCTTCGGCGCCGCCTCCACCCGTTCGAACATCGCGCATATCCTCAAAGTAAGTCGGCAGCGGGCAGAAGGCAGGGGCAGAAACAAATCACGCCCCTCCCGCCACCGATCACCGATCACTGATCACGATCACCTACCACCCCCTCCCCCCCTCTCTCCACGCATGCGACAATGATAGGTCCCGCACGAGGCCCTTCCAACCCACCATGAACCCACCCACCCAGCCTCGGCTCGGACTCTGGCTCATCGGCGCCCGCGGCGGAGTGGCCATCAGCGCGATGGCCGGCCTGGCGGCCCAGCGGCTCGGACTGGCCGACGGCGTCGGCCTGGTCACCGAGTCGCCCCCGTTTGCTCGCCTCCCCCTACCGGCCTGGGGCGATATCGTCGTCGGCGGCCACGACATTCGCACCGCCCCGCTGGCCGACGAGCTCGAGCGGCTCCATCGCGACAGCCGCGTCCTCGCGCCGCAGCTCGTCGCCGCCGTCCGGCCGGAACTGGAGCGGATCGACGCCGAAATCCGCCCCGGCACGCTCTGGAACGTCGGCCCTCGCATCGCCCAGTTGTGCGACCTGGCGGACCTGCCGGCGCTCGACCAGCGGCCGGCCCGCGCGATCGTCGAGCGGCTGCAAGCCGACCTCGCCGCTTTCCGCGCCCGGCACGAACTGGACGAAGTCGTCGTCCTCAACGTCGCCTCGACCGAGCCGCTGCCCGACCAGCGCCACTGGCCCGGCTCGTGGGCCGTCGCCGAGCAGTTGCTCGCCAAGCCCGACTGCCCGCTGCCGGCCAGCACGCTGTATGCCATCGCCGCCCTCGACGCGGGCTTGCCCTACGTCAACTTCACGCCGTCGCTGGGCGCGGCGCCGGCGGGCATCGACGAGCTGGCCCGCCTCCGCGGCACGTGCCACGCCGGCCGCGACGGCAAGACCGGCGAAACGCTCCTCAAGAGCGTACTAGCCCCGATGTTCGCCGCCCGGCGACTCCACGTGATGAGCTGGGTCGGCCACAACATTTTCGGCAACCTCGACGGCCGGGTCCTCGACGACCCCGCCAACAAGCAGGCGAAGCTGCAGAGCAAGGACCGGCTGGTCGCCGACATTCTCGGCTACCAGCCGCAGACGCTGATCTCGATCGAGCACGTCGAGAGCCTCGGCGACTGGAAGACCGCTTGGGACCACATCCACTTCCGCGGCTTTCTCGATACGCCGATGACGCTGCAGTTCGTCTGGCAAGGGTGCGATTCGCTGCTGGCGGCGCCGCTGGTGCTCGACCTGGCCCGGCTGGTCGCCTGGGCCCGCCGCCGCGGCGAAACCGGCGTGTTGCCGTTCCTGGCCAGCTTCTTCAAGAGTCCCCAAGGCGACGCCCCGGCCGCGTTCGCCGACCAGCACCGCATGCTCGAGGCCTGGGCCGCGGCTCAACAAGCGGAGTAGCCGCAACTCAACGAGCAAATAGCCGCGGCTATGGGCGCGTGAACGGCGCGCGTCGCGCTCACGTGCGTCGCGCGGCGCGCTTCCAAAAAAATCTTGCCGCCTTCGCACGCTTTTCTCGCAATTCGCCTTGACTCGATCCCGGCATAATTGTTTCAATGCGCGCAGTGTTAGCGGTCGATAGGAATTAGCAAGGTCCAGCGCTACGATCACGCCGACCTGAGCGTCCTGTCGAACGCCGCCTCGCAGCGCTTAAGCGACAATCGCGAGGCGCCTTCAATCTCTTGAACCGCGTACTGGTGTTAATCGCTGTCTCGGCCGTCCGCCGTCGCCTGGCTGTCATCCCCTTCATCCGCTGCATTATCCCGCGCGACGCCGCGTCCGACCGTCTCCACTGGGTTCACAAAGGATTGTCCCAAGCAAGCGCTACACTCTCTTGGAGTCCTCGAAGCCTCTCCCGTCTATAGGCCCGGCTAGGGCTCGGAGATCGGCTTCGCTGGCAAGTCTAACCGGTCCTGTCTCCTTCTCTCTGCGCCCAGGGGGAGGACCGTCTTCAACACCGGGCGCCATCAGGGAAGGAGCCGTTATGGCTGCGAAGAAAGCTGCCCCCAAAAAGGCCGCCAAGAAGAGCCCCAAGAAGAAGGCCGCGAAAAAGGCCGCCAAGAAGAGCCCCAAGAAAAAGGCTGCTAAGAAGGCCGCCAAGAAGAGCCCCAAGAAGAAGGCCTCGCGGGCCAAGAAGGCCGCCCCGGCGGCAGCTCCGGCCAAGCCGGCGACCTCCCGCCCGGCGGGCGCCTAAGCCAGCCGCGACCGCCGAGGGAGTGATTTGCAAGGCTGATCGCGCCGACCGCGGCGCGCTCAGCCTTTGTTGCTTTCCACTCCCTTCAACCCACCCCCAGGGCCGCCGCCCCTTTAGCCGGAGGGGCCACCGCCCAAGTAGCCGGAGGGCCACCGCCCTCCGGGAAGCCCCGCCTCGGGCCTCCCCACCCTCGCCCGCCCGGCCGCCCTGCACGTCGACGGCGCGCCACGTTGACCATCCCCCGCACCGCTGATACGCTGAAAACCCTCGCCCGGACGGTCGCCGCCGCGCATCGACGCCCCCGGGTTCGCGACTTGCGCTTCTGCGACGCTGGATTCTTTCGCCCATTGGCTGATTCACTGACCGACTCGCCCGGCTCCGCCCCCAAACCCTCGGCCCCAGCGCCCACGTTCGCGGAGCTCGGCCTCTCCGACGCCATGCTCGCCGCCCTGCGGCACGTGGCGTACGAGTCCCCTACGCCGGTGCAGGCCGGCCTCATCCCCCGCGCCCTGGCCGGCGCCGATATCCTCGGCCAGGCCCGCACCGGCACCGGCAAGACGGCCGCCTTCGCCATCCCCATCCTCGAACGGCTCGACCAGCCCACCCGCGGCCACCAGCCCCGCGCCCTGGTGCTGGCCCCCACCCGCGAGCTGGCCGTCCAAGTCCGCGACGAGGTGGAACGCCTCGCCCACGGCCGCAAGCTGCGGGCCACGGCCGTCTACGGCGGCAAGCCGCTGCGGACCCAAATCTCGCGGCTGCAAAAGGGCGCCGACATCGTCATCGGCACCCCCGGCCGCGTGCTCGACCACCTCGGCCGCGGCACGCTGCAGCTCGACCAACTCCAAGTCGTCGTCCTGGACGAGGCCGACCGCATGCTCGACATCGGCTTCCGGCCCGACATCGAAAAAATCCTCCGCCGCTGCCCGGCCAGCCGCCAAACGCTGCTGCTGAGCGCCACCGTCGCCCCGCCCGTCGAGCGGCTGGCGAAGCGCTACATGCGCGATCCGGAGGTGATGGACTTCTCCCCCAAGGGCAAGACGGTCGACACCATCGAGCAGCGCTATTTCACCGTCGACGACCCGCGGAAATTCGACCTGCTGGTCGAGCTGCTCAAGCGCGAGCAGCCGCAGCAGGCCATCATCTTCTGCCGCACCAAGCGCGGCACGGATAAAGTCCATCGCAAGCTGTCGCAGATGGTGCAAGGCGTCGACTGCATGCACGGCGACATGGCCCAGAACGTCCGCGACCGCGTGATGAAGGCCTTCCGCGCCGGCGAAACGAAGATCCTCGTCGCCACCGACGTCGTCGGCCGCGGCATCGACGTGAGCAGCATCTCCCACATCATCAATTACGACATCCCCCAGTCGTCGGACGACTACGTCCACCGCGTCGGCCGCACCGGCCGCATGGGCCGCGAGGGAATCGCCTTCACTTTCGTCACGCCCGAGCAGGGCAACGAGCTGACGCGGATCGAGATGCTGATCAACAAGCTGCTCACCCGCGACGAGATCGACGGCTTCATCGCGGTCGAACGCGTGGCCCCGCCCCAGGCCCCGCCCGCCGGCCCGCTCTACCCTGCCGGCGCCGCGCCGGCGCAACCCGCCGCAACGCCCGCGCAGCCCGCGGCGCCCGCTCCGCCTCCGCCCCCCGGCAAACGCGCGCCTCGCCGCCACCGGCGGGCACTCTGAGAACTCACTCCGCCGTCGCCAGTTCGTCTCGCAAGAACGTCGCCGCCGCCTCCCACTTCTCGGCCGCCGCGGCGAAATCAACCTCCATCTCCCGAATCCCCCCCGCCGGCGCCACCCGCGACCCACCCTGCCGCTTGCGGCTGAGCGGAAACTGCGCGCTGGGCCCCGCCGCCAACCGCCCCTCCACCTCCGGCGAAAGCAAATACTCCACCAGCCGCTCCGCCTCGGCCCGATGCGGGGCCCCCTCGATGATCGCCAGCGTGTTGGGAATCATTAGCGTCCCCAAGGGCTGGTCAGAGCCGGCGGCCGTTTGATCCGGAAACACGATCGCCACCGGCCGGCCGCTCTCCAGCTCGATAATCGCGTCGTCCGTGTCGGTCAGCCCCCACGCCAATTCGCCGTCGGCCACGGCGCGGGCCACCTGCTTGTTGCCCCCCATGACTTGCGCGTTGGCCTTCACCGCTCGAAAGAACTCCTTCGCCGCGTCGTCCCCCCAGGCCGCAAACAGCACGGCCGCATGGGTCGCCGTGGTGCCAGCCAGCGGCTTGGCGATGCCGCAGCGACCTTTCCATTGCGGATCGGCGAGGTCCCGAATCGACCGCGGCCAGGTTTCCGGCAGACGCGGTCGGGATGCGTTTGCGACCGGAGGGTTTTCAGACGAGTCGACGCCGCCTGTCGCAACAGCATCCCCGCCCGGAGCGTCGCCCAGCAGCTTCGTGTTCACGATCAGCACCCGCGCCCGCGCGGCAAACCCATACCACGTCCCCCGCGGCGAGCGATACTGCGGCGGATAGTCCGCCCCGGCGGCCGATCGGTGCACCGCGAGCAACCCCTGCCGATCCAGCCGCAGCGTGTTGACGACCTCGTTGTTCCAAAACACGTCGCATCGGGGCCGCTCGCGCTCGGCGAGGATCGCCTGCGCCAGCGCCACGCTCTTGGTCGATTCGACGTCGAACTTGGCCCGCACGGCGACGCCGGTTTCCCGCGTGAACGCCTCGAAAATCGGCCGCGAGAACTCCTCGTCGAGCGCCGTGTAGACGACGACCTCCTCGTCCGCCCGCGGCGCACAGCCGATCGCCGACGCCAGCGCCGCGGCCATCGCCGCCGCCCGCGCTATTGCAGTACCCATCTCGACGCCTCCACGGCCCGCAGTGGTGAATGCCGCCGCCGCTTATTAGAATGTCCGCATTATAGGGCATCCGGGCTGTTTCATCGCCCGCCGCGCCGCTTGCGGCTTAGCGGGGTCTTTACGAGCCGCTCCGCCATGAAGCTCGTGCTGCTGGGCACCACCGGCTATCACCCGAACGACCGTCGCCAGACGGCCTCGTTCATGTTGCCGCAGCTCGGCGTGGTGCTCGACGCCGGCACGGGGCTCTACCGCGCGAGCGACTATGTCCAGACGGACTCGCTCGACGTCTTCCTGACGCACGCGCACCTCGACCACTGCATCGGGCTGACGTTCCTGTTCGACGTGCAGCATCGCAGCAAGCTGGCCCGCGTGACGGCCTACGCCGAACCCGACAAGCTCCAGGCGATCCAGCGGCACCTGCTCGCCGAGTTGCTCTTCCCCGTCCACCCGCCGGTGGAGCTTCAGCCGCTGCCCCGCGAGATGGCGCTCGCCGACGGCGCCAGGCTCACCCATTTTCCCCTCAAGCACCCGGGCGGCTCGCTCGGCTTTCGCATCGACTGGCCCGGTCGCTCGCTGGCGTACGTCACCGACACGACGGCCGCGGTCGGGGCCGCCTACGTCGAAAAAATCCGCGGCGTCGACCTGCTGCTGCACGAAGCCTACTTCAGCGACGACGAGGCCGAACAAGCCGAGCTCACCGGCCATAGCTGCCTCGGCGCCGCCGTGCAAGTCGCCGCCCAAGCGAAGGTCGGCCGGCTCGTGCTGGTGCACATCAACCCGCTGCTGGAAGACGACGGCGAGCTGCACCTGGCCGCGGCGCGGCGCGTTTTCCGCAACACCGAAATCGGCGTCGACCGCATGGAAATCGAGTTCTAGCGGCATGGCGGCCGCAAACGGGCCATGGGGGTAGCCGCGAAAAGGCACAAGAGACGCAAAAGCGAAGAATAGAACGGGAGCGACTGGGCGTGCGCTATTGATGGCCAATTATCGTCCCCGGCCATTGCCCATCCTTCCGGCCGCTCGTTGAGCGGCGGCTAACGCCCCATTCCGCATTCCGCATTCCCCATTCTCCGTTCCGGCCGCTCGTTGAGCGGCGGCTAACCACCCGCCCATGCCCTGATCGCTGATCACCGATTTTTGCGTCTTTTGTGCCTTCTTGCGGCTCTCCCCAGGCCTTCTCGCGGCCCCCGCCTCTTGACAGCCGCGGCCGATATGTGTACGTATGTCCATAACCGCCAGGCTTTCTCCCCCGGGGCCCTGCCAGCCGATGTCACCTGCTTTCGCAGCCGCTGATCGCGTCCATCTCGCCGACGGTCGCGTGCTGCACGGGGCCAATGTCCGCCGGCTCATGGTACGGCTGAACATGAAGCTGGCCGACGTGGTCGCCGCCACGGGGCTCGATGAGCGGACGGTGCGGAGCATCCTCCGCGGCACGACGCGGCCGCATGCCCGCACGCTCTACAAGCTGGCCGAGGGGCTGGGCGTGGACGCCGACGAGTTGTTCCGCGACCCGCGGGAAGGCGCGTCGGCGTTCGATCGCCAGTCGAACCCGGCCGTCACCCGGCTGATCCACAGCCAGCCGCGGCTGTTCGCCAACTGGACCGGCGCGGAATTCGACGAGCTGTACAGCCGCGTCGCCGTCGGCGGCGAGCTGACTGATGAAGGGGCCCTGGCCGCCGTCGCCGCGATGAACCGCCGCCGCGAGATTCTCAAACAGGTCGCCGTCATCCTCGAAACCCGCGAAGGCCCCCACTTGCAGGAATTCGTGGCCATGCTCTACCGCCGAATCACCGCCCCCCAGCCGCCGGGCAGTGGGCAGTAGGCTGTAGGCGGTGGGCAGTAGGCGGTAGGCTGTAGGCAGCCCTCTGCCCCGCGACACCCGACACCCGACACCCGACACCTGTCACCTGACACCTGACACCTGTCACCCCTCTCCCCCACTCCTCGCCTCCGTCCGCACCTCGAACGGCTGATACTCCGCCAGCGCCCGCTGGTCGCCAGCAGGCTCTCGATCTGCGCGAGTGTTTGCGCCCGAATCGCTTCGATCTCGTCAATGCTTAGGCTCATGATGCTCGCTCCGTTAACAACTTTTGTGCAGATCCATCCCCCCTGCGCTGGAAAGCCCATAGCCCCGACCTGGCTAGGTCGGGGCTACGGCTTCCACGCGAGAAGGCTGGAGGCCGGAGGCCGTGAGCCATAGGATTGGCCTGCCCCCCGACACCTGGCACCTAACCTTTACCCCGTGCACTTCACCACGTACCGCGGGTTGATCACGGCCGCGGCGCCGCGCTCGCTGGCCTTGAAGCGGAGCACCACGTCGCTAGCGAACTCCGCTTCGCTCCCCAGCGGGGCCTGCGTGACGGTGATCGGCCAGTTCTCCATGTAGGCGAACGCCTTGCGGAAGTCGCCGATGAACCACCACTTCTTCGCGTCGGCCGCCGCCACGCCCGAGGCGACGATTCGCCGATAGGCCAGCCGGCTCTCCAGGACCCGGTAATTGCCCAAGGGGTTGGCCGCTGTGGTCGCCGTCGCGGCGCCGCCGCCGGCGTACGTGATCTCCGCCGCATTGAACACCCGGTGCGCGGCATGCCGATACGCCGGCATCACCAGCACCGTCGTCCCCCGCACGAGCACCGGTTCGCCCGTGCTGGGATCGAGCATCTCGGCGAAAAGCTGTTCGGCGGCGTCCACGTCGGTCCAGTCCACCAGCTCGTTGGCCGCCAGCACGTTCTTCCACGGCGTTCCCGTGGCGTTATACGTGTTGTACGTAACGCCGTTCTGCTTGTAGTTGTTCGTCACGCCGATGACCAGGTCCAGCAACCGCTTCTCCTTGTTGAGTCCCAGGATTTCGCCGACCTCCGCCGCCCGGCTCAGCACCAGGTGGGTGCGGTCGAAGAAGATCGCCTCCTTGGTCACCGGCACGATGAACCCCCGCTTGGCAGTCCCCGGCGTTTCGATGTACGTCTCGCCGAACCCCAAGTGCGGGAAGGGCATGCCGGGCTCGACCACGTCGATTTCGTCCGCTACGCGGGTGACGCCGGGAATCTTTTCGCCGTCCAGCCGCGTCGGAATGGTTTGCACCAGCCGCGACGCGACGAACGCCTCCTGCGTGTACGCGTCGAGGATCTTCGCATAAATCACCTGCCCGGCGACGTTCAAAAACGCGGTGACGTCCACCCCCTCGGTCGATTCCATCACGCTCACCCCGCCCCGCCGCGGGTCGAGCGACGCCACCCACTGACGGCCCGCCGGCGTCAGGGCCTCGGCCAGGTCGCGGAGGCTGAAGTCCTCGGGCGCCAGCTCCCGTTTCTTCAGCGCCTCGCGCAAGTGCTGCACGGTTTTCTCCGGCCCGTCCATGTCGTATCGCCGTTTCAATTCCCGATAGTTGAGAGACACAGGTGGGTGCTCCTTAGGTCACAATGGATGTTGAGTGGTTCGACAATCGGTTAGATGGTGAATGCGGAAACCGGAATTCGGAATGCGGAATGCGGAATGCGGAATCAAGGTCCGCTTTCCGCTCTCCGCTCACGCCATCACTTGCGGTCCGCCGCGCATGACGGTGCTGACGATCTCGACCAGCGCCTTCGTGCCCGCGGGATTGATTCGCTTCGCGCAGCGGCCGACGGCCAGGTTGGCCGTCGCCACCTTGGCGACGACCTGATTGAGCAGCTCCGTGCCGCCGCCGTCCTCGTCGACGCCGATCAGGTCCCCCACGTCGGCCGTCATCGACAGGCAGTCGAATTCAAAAACGCCGCTGGTGGCGACGCGAATCGGGTCCGCCGACCCGTCGGGCGACGCCTGCATCGCCACGCCGACGAATCCATCATGAAACGCCTCCTGATTGGCCGCTTCGGTCCCCAGGTCGGCCAGCATGCTCGCCGGCCGGGCCGAGCCCCCCGCCTGATACACCAAATCGCCAATTTCGATCACCGTCGAGTCAGCCACCGGCAGCATCACCGGGTTGGTGTCGCCGTATCGCCAGCGCATCGTGTTGGCCATGTGTCACGTTCCTCCGTAGTTGGTTGCAGAAATCCGAAAACGCTGTCCCGCGAAGCGGCTGCCCAAGGCTCACTTGCTTGCAAGGAGACGCTGCGGGCGGGGCACGCCGCTCAGGGCAATCCCATCCGCACTACTGCGGCAGCCGCAGCGCGCGGGCGAACTCAGCCGCGCCCTCCACGCCGTCGCCGAGGCGACCGGCCGCCGCCGGCCACGGTCGCGAACGAGGCTGGCCGTCGTCGCTCGAACCCGCCGCCCGGGCCCCGCGAAGCGCCTCGGCCCGTTCGGCGATCAGGGCCTCGACCTGCTGCTCGTCGCCAGCCGTCAACAGCGCCTCGTAGAACGCCCGGCCCAGCGTCTCGACGAGCGACCGGGCGCCGGCCGGCGCCAGCCGGTGCGTCTGGAGCGCTTCGCGGATCGTGAGCTGCCGTCGCAGCCCCGCCTCGCGCCGCAAGGCGTCGTCGAGCTGCTCGCGAAGTCGCGCGGCTTCGCCCGGCGCGGCAACGTCGCCGGCCGACCCGTCGCGGCCGGCGGCCTGCTGCTCGAACAGGCCCCGCGTGGCCGCCGGGTCGGCGACCAGGTCGACGCTCTGCACGTGGGCGATCGACTCGACGATCGAGCGCCCCTCCTCGCGGCTGAGCCGCGCCAGCACGTTGTGCGAGAAGCCAACGTTCCGCGGGTTGTGTTCCGCGTCCCAAGCCAGTTGCTCGGCCAGCGGATGCTTGGGGTTGTAGTGCAGATTGCCAAACAGCCCCTCGTCGGGCCGGAACTCCACCTGGCGGATGACGCCCAACCGGTCGCGGTAGTCGCGGGGCGCTAGCGGTCCGTTTTTGGGGTGATCGACGTTCACCTTGGCGCCTTCGTAGAGGCCGACGGCCGCGGCCAGCGCCGCCGGCCGGTACCGCCGGCCGTTGAGCGACTCCAGGCCGATGAGCTTGACGCCGCGCAACACGCCGCTGGCGCGATCGACCCGCAGCTCCACGCCGCGGGAATCGACGAACTCTTGAAGTGCTTCGTTCATGCGTTCTCCTTGGTAAACTCGTGCCTTCGCTTTGTGGCGGCGGCTGGGCTAGATGAATCACGCCGTAGCCGCGCAAGCATCGCGCAATAAAAAAAGCCTCGCCGCCGACCGTGCGCACTCGCCGCGCACGGCTGGCATCGAGGCTCGCCGCGATACCGCGGGGATCAATCCCCCGGCTCGCTCGGATACCTAGTTTCGCCTATGGGTTCGGGATGCTCTTGCGTGGTGGTTGAGGGTCGCGGTCGGATTGCGGAGCGTCGCTCCCCACCGCTCGCAACTCGCGCCTCGTAACTCGCGCCTCGCGCCTCGTAACTCGCGCCTCGCGCCTCACAGCCCGCGCCTCACTTCACCATCCGCTCCACCGCCGCCTTCACGTACTGGATATGCCCGTCCTGGACCACCAGCGTGATGCTCGCCGACCCGTGAAATCCTCGCGTTTCGGCCGCCGCCAGCAGCTTGGCGAACTCGACTTGCGCCAGCTCGCGCTTGCTGGTCTTCAGGTTGGTAAGCGCTGCGTTCATGAGAGCCGAAGGTAGCAAGTCGCGCGGCCAATTTCAGCAACAATCTGGCGAGCAATTCTGTAAGCGCGCCTCCTGTTAGCTAGAAGCCTTTCCAAGTCCAAAAGTCGTTCGACGCCTTAGCGCTGCACTTGCACTGGCAGCGCTACGCGCCTGGCCCTTCTCCCCGATGCAGCGCGAGGTTCTTCTGCTCCTGGTCGTAGTCCAGGCCCAGCCGCAGGCTCCAGGTTTGCGGCGAGAGGACTCCCTTTTCATACGCTATCCGTTCGATCTGGCATTCGCGCAACTGGTCGCGAACCCGCAGCGACGGCAACGTCACCTGCAGCTCGATCCGCCGCCGCACGTCGGCCGGCAGCCGCCCGGCCGCGGCCGCGTTGTCGATCACCCGCCACATCACGCGCAGATCGTCGTTCTTGAGGCTGGCCTGCAGCCGTTCGAACATCTTGACCGCCGGCCCCTCGGCGACGAGCGTCGACGCGTAGTTGGCGTTCGACGCGTCGCTGGTGAACATGAACTCCGGCATCACCAGCCGCGCGGCGATGGCCCGCAGCTCGGCCTGCAGCACGGTGACGAAGCCGGCGGCGCTGACGCCCGCCGCCGGGAAGTCGTATTCCAGCCCCGCCGGCGCGTCGAGAATCGTGCCCGGCCCGTACTGCGCCACCCGCCGCACCCGGCCGGTGCGCGGCTCGACGCTCTCGGCGGCGCCGTCGGCGACGAACTGCTCGACGCCGCTCCGCAGCGCGCTGCGGTGCTTGCGAATCAGCGCGATCGCCGACTGGATCTCGGCCACGGCGCTCATGTTCCGCAGCAGCTTCTCGACCCGCCGCAGATTCTTCCGCACCGGGAAGTACAGCGGCAAGCCCCGCTTCACGTTGGCATCCACGTTCGCCTTGCGATGCTGGATGTGCCGCGCCTCGACCGGCTCGCCGTCGATGTAGTAGCCCAGCGGCGTCTCGACGTCGTCCGGCTCGGTGTGGATGCCGAAGCTCGCCGGCTCGTGGCGCGCCAGCTCCTTGGGCGTGTACACGGCGTCGGGCTCGACGAACCGCACCCGCGTGAAGCCGTCGGCCGAGGCGAACACCCGCAAGAAGACCTCGCCGTCGCGGTCGAGACGACGGACGATTTCCTGCTGCCGGGCGTGCCAGGCGTTCTCTTGCAGGAACTCGCTGAGCACGGCCTGCACGTCGTCGAGCAGCGCGACGTCGACGGCCGCGCCCTTGCGGGCCCGCGCATGATAAGCGTGCCCAGACCCGACCAGGTAGCTGATGCGGTTCTCGACGCCGTTGATGGCGAACTCGTTGCTGGCCACGAGCTCGCGGCACTGGAGCCGCACGGCCGCAAGCTGCTCCTCGGAAAGCGGCGCCAGCCCGGCGCCCAGGCCGCGCTGGCCGATGGCGCCGACGGCCGGCCACCAGCCGTCGTCGTCGAGATAGGCCTCGCGGGGGTCGACCAGGGCGTCCCACAGCGAGTCGCAGGCCTCGGCGATGCGCTGTTCGAGCGGATCGACGGCGCCGGTGGAATAAGCTGAACACGACATGAATGCCTCCCTTGATGAATAACGCCTGCAGGCGGACCGGCGCCCGCCGCCGAGAGCCGCGCCGCCGGTGGTGATGATTGCGATCCGTCGGTGCGTCACGCCGCGACGAGCCGATCGCCCAGCCCGTCGCTGAGCCCCGCGCCGCCGAGCACCGCCTCGGCCAATCGCACGGCCATTTCCAGGGCGTCCGGCCCGTCGTCATGGGCGCCCAGGGGGAAGTCGCGCAACTGGTCGACCAGCAGCCGCGTCGACGGGCTCGCGGCGTGGAATCGCAGCCGCTGCTGCGACAAGCAGGGCCCCAGCCGACGGATGCGCACCAGCTTTTTCGCGTAGTTGTGAATGGCGTAGGGCGCCAGGACCTTCTGCCGCCGGCGGCGAAACTCGGCCACGAACTCCCCGGCCAGCAGTTCCTGGTACTGGTTCGCCTCGACGCCCAGGGCGTGCGGTTGAAACCGCCGGCAGAGCGCCGCCCCGTCGGCCACCATCTGCGGCGTCGGCCGCCGCGCCAGGTCCGCCTCGACGTAGTGCATCCCCGCCCCGTCGATCCCCAGCAGCACGTAGGCCGAGTAGTCGCCGTGCCGCGCGTCGGCCCCCTTGCTGGGATCGAGCGCGATCACCTTGACGGCCAAATTCTTCGGCCACTCGCGGAACCACAGGTGGGGCCCAAAATACTCCTCGGGCCATTCGCACCGCTCGGGGTCGATCGGCGAATTCTGCTTTTCGCGCTCGAACGCCGTGCGGCCTTCTTCCACCCGCATCCGCATCAGCGTGTACAGGTCTTCCTCCTCGGGCCACAGCAGTTCGGCGCCTTGCGACATGGCTTGCTGGCGCTCCAGAAAGAACGCGCGGGCCGCGTCGCGGGCCTGCGGGTTGTCGAGGTCGCAGTAGAGCGATTCCCATTGCGACCACAGCTCCATGTCGTCGGGCCACCGCTCGATCGCGCGGAACAGCGCTGAAATCCAACCGGGCGAACGATGCAGTTCCATCGCCAGCGCGTCGCGGTGGAGCGCCGTGGCCAGGTTGACGACGTTCGTCCGCTTGTCGCCCGCCTTCAGCAGCGTGCCGTGGAACCAATCGCGGCTCGCCTCGCGCTGGGCCGCCGAGGCGATGTGCTGATCGTTTTGCAGGTCGTCGCAGACGATGAGCGTGGGCCGATGCTCGCGCTGGCGGCGGCCGCGCAGCCGCTGGCCGGCGCCGTACGCCTCGATGACGCATCCGTTGGGCAGCTCGACGGCCGAGGCCCGCCAGCGGGGCCCGCGGCCGGCGGCGTTCGGGTAATCGACCGCCAGCAGCGGGTTTTCTTCGAGTTCCCGCTTGACGTGGGCCAGGTGACTGTGGGCCTGGTTTTTCGTGTCCGAGACGATCCAGATGTATCGCTCGCGGCCGGTGAGGGCCGACTGCAGCACGTAGGCCAGCGTGCCGATGGTGCTCTTGGCGCCGCCGCGGGGGCCGAGGACGTTGAGCTTCACGCCGCGGGCGGCGGTCATGGCGGCGAGCTGGCCGGCCAGCCAGCGGTGCATGCGCGACGGCGGCCGGCGGAAGTACGCCGGCAGATACCGCCGGCCCCACCGCAAGAGGTCGGCGTCTTGCGCCGCCGCGGCGCGGCGCTGGTCGGCCCGCCGCCGGCGCAGCCGCTCGGCGAGCCGGGCCAGTCCGCGGGCCGCCGCATCGTCAGGTAGTGGCAAATCAGGCATGGGGCTATGGCTCGTGGGGAAACGGGTCGTCGCGGGGCGGGTCGTCGTCGCTTTCCCGGACCTCGCCGGCGGCTTCGTCGACCTCGCTTGCACATGGATCGTCGCCGGCGGCCGCGCCGACGGCCTGTTCCCAGCTCGCCCGCTGCCGCTCGAGCCGCTCGACGATCGCGGTCGCCAGGTCGACGTGCGGCACGTGCTCGGCAATGATCTCGGCGAGCTGGTCGAACAACGCATCGAGCTGTTCGGCGGAGACGGCGCCGAACGTCCGCGCGGCGTAGCGCTGCGGCGCGCGGCGTTCGAGCCACCATTGCGACACGCGCCAGTTCTTGGGGTCTTCGCCGGCCTTGCGGAGGTTACGCATGTGCTCCAACTCGATCTCGGCGGCGCTGCGGCGCACGTTCTTGGCGAACGCCTCGTCCTGGGCCAGCTCGATTCGCAATTGCGCTGGCGTGACGCCCAGCCTCATGCAGGCCGTGGCCCGGTCGCATCCTAGGCGGATGATCGCGCAGAATTGCGACTTTTCAATCTCGGAGAGGCGCGTCGGCACGTTTGTTCAGCTCCGGGGGCGAGTGGGGGCGACTCTTGTGAACCTTGCGAATGGCGCTTAACCGGTGGCGTCAGCGTCCTACGCTCCCACGTATTCGAACGAGACCACGGCGCGGCCGGCGGCGTTGCGGTAGCCTCGAAACCGCGACGACTGCCGGCGGCTGCCAGCGGCGGTCCGTACGCCGATCGTTCGCCAGTCGGCCGAGCGGCGGCAATGGCGAATCAGCGCCGGATGGCTGCTGGTGACGTTGATGCGCAGCCCTTCGGCCCGATGCAACGACGCCACGGCCGCGACCGTCTTCATGCCGATGCCCATCCCCTGGTAGTCGGGCAGCGTCACGATGCGGGTGAAGCGGCGATGATTGCGCCGGGCGATGAGCGGCAGCGTGGCGCAGAACGTCACCGGCTCGCCGGCCCACGTGGCCAGGAAGCAGCGGGCCGCCGGCGCCAGGCGGCCGCTCAGATAGTGATGACGCGCAAACAGTCGCCACGCTTCCACGCCGCAGCGATGGATTTCCAGCTCGATCGAAGGCC
>QEVI01000388.1 GCA_003576855.1 Planctomycetota bacterium | reverse complement strand
TCCTGGGGGCGGTCCGCCAGGACGGCCCTCCGGGCCACGACCCCGCGGGCCGGGGCCGGGGCGATCCGGCCACGGCGGCGGCCCTTGCCGCTCTAACTGCTCCATGCGCTGGCGGCGGAACTCGCGGGCCTTCTCGCGTTCGGCGTCGCTCAATTCGCCGTCTTTATCTTCGTCGAAAAGCTCCAGCAACCGCTGGCGGAACCGCTGGCCGCGCGGCGGGCCGGCGTCGTCGGTCGCCGCGGCCGCGGGCTTGTCGGGGGCAGCGGCGTCTTTCGCCGCATCGTCGGTCGTCTCCTGGCCGAGGGCGACGCCCGATAGCGTCGCCGACAGCATCAGGGCTCCAAGGGGTGTGAAGTATTTCATGGTTTGCGCCTCGCAGAGGGAAAGAGGTTGCCTGACTGTTCCGGTAAGTGAGCCCGGGTGTTTGCCGCCGGCCGGCCGTGAAGCGTGCTTCTAACTATTCAACTCCGCGAACGCGCCGCGGTTTCGCCGCCAGCATTGATCCCTAAACAGAAAAAGCCCGGCCGGGAGGGCCGGGCTAGATGGCTTGGGCGACATGCAACGGCTACGGCAGCGGCTTGACCATCACCTTCCGGTAGTGTACTTCGCTCACCGGATCGTGGGCCTGGAGGGCGAACGTGCCGCTGCCGATGATCGCCTTCTCCCAGCCCGGCTCGCGCTTGAGGTCTTCCGGCTGCGTGTACTGGTTGACGACCTTGTCGTTGACTTTGACGGTGACCTTGTTGCCCTCGACGATCACTTCTTGGGTGAACCACTCGTTATCCTTGGCCGGCGCGTCGTTCATGATGTTCTTCAGGCGATAGAGGCTGCCGGTCTTGATCGGGTCGCCATGGGTGTTGTTCACCTGGATTTCAATGCCCTGCTGGGGCCAGCCCTCGGCCTGGTACTTGGTGTGGAAGTACATGCCGGAATTCGACTTGGGCTTGGTCATGATCTCGCACTTCCACTGGAAGTTCTTGAAGTCGTGGTTTTCGACCGGACCGTCGTAAAAGGCGTGGCACGGCGGGCCGTTGGTGACGATCGCGCCGTTCTCGACGCGGATGCTGTCCTGGTTCTCGCGGCTCAGCTTCCAGCCGGTGAGATCCTTGCCGTTGAAGAGCTGATACCAGCCGTCACGGTCGGGCTGGGGGGCGTCGCCGTCGGCGGCCGGCGACGGGGCGGCCGAAACAAGCAGCAGCAGAGCGGACAATGCGAGCTGGAGTCTCATGGTCGATATCCTGCGCAAGGAGAGAAAGGGTCAGCTTGAACAAGCTAATTCGGACGCCGCGGCGGGGCAAGCGGCGGCTTAAGCATCCTTGAACGGGGCGGTGAAGCCGGCCTGCTCGAAGTGATGGTCGCCGGTCAGGGCGACGGCGAATCCGCGCTGCTGCCTGACGACCAGCGAGAGACAGACGCCTGCGCTATACGCGAGAGCCGCAGCATGTGCGGCATCTTTACGGTTGAGCAGCGCTATGAAGTAGAACGTATCGGCGAGTAAGTCATGGCAGCTTTGGGGCGCCATGGATGTAATGATCGTGATTCTTCGCCCAATCCTCCGGCCCTTCGACGTTCCCCGCAAACTCGCGCAGCCGGTCGAAGGCGGTCTCTGCAACGCGTGAGTCGTCGACAAGCACGACATTTACCGCACTGCCCTCGGGCAGCGTCACTGGATCATCGAGCGTGATCGTCCCGTTCTTCACATGTCCGCGATAGGTCGTTGCGTCGTCTCCGGTCGAGTGGCTGGCGCCGACAGGCCGTTCCTGCCATCGATCAAGTATAGATTGAAAGGCTGCCCGACGGCCACCTTAGGCCGTCGCCGGTTGCGCGGCGAAGGGTTCCGGCCCCGCGGCGACAGTCGCTGCCGAAGTACGGCGTGCCAGTAGCGCCCCCAGGTCGTCCAGCAGCGAATAGATCACCGGCACGGCCAGCAGCGTCAACAGCAGCGAGAGGGCCTGGCCGCCGCAGACCAAGACGGCAATGGAGCGGCGTTCTTCGGCCCCGGGGCCGGTGGCCACCAGCAGCGGCAGCATGCCGGCGACGAACGAAATGGCCGTCATCAGGATCGGCCGCAGCCGGTCGCGATTGCCCACCAGAATCGCCTCCAGCCGCGGCAAGCCCTGGGCTCGCAACTGGTTGATGTGATCCACCTGCAGGATCGACGCCTTTTTAACCATGCCGAAAAGCACCAGGATGCCCAGGGCCGAGTACAAGTTGAGCGTCTCGCCGCCGAGCCACAAGCTCAGCAGCCCGAACGGCACGGCGATCGGCAGCGACAGCAGAATCGTGATCGGGTGGACCAGGTGTTCGTACTGCGCAGCAAGTACGATGTACATGCAGACGAACGACAGGGCGCAGGTCCAAATGAACTCCTGAAGCGTCCGCTCCAGTTCCCGGGCGCCGCCGGCGACGCGCGTCGAATACCCCGGCGGCACGCCCAGTTCCTCGGCAACCGCCTGGATGGCTCGAACGCGATCGGCCAGCGCATAGCCCGGCGCCAGATTGCCGCGAATGGCGGCCATCCGCTGCCGGTCGAGCCGATCGATGCGGGCCGGGCTGAAGACCTCTTCAAAGCTGACGACGTTGTCGAGGCGGGTTAGCGGCGCACCGCCAGGGTCGAAACCGAGGCCGGGAAGAAGGGGTTGCGAGGAAGGCGCCGGGGCCGGGACGGCCCGGCTCGCTGCATCGATGGCGTCGCGGGGCGGAGTGGCGCGGAGATAAAGCTGCGAAATGCTGTGGGGATCGGCGCGGTCCACGCCGACCAACCGCAGTTCAACATCGTAGGCGTCGTCGGCCGAGGCGTCGTAGAAGCGCGAAACGCGGTCGT
>QEVI01000055.1 GCA_003576855.1 Planctomycetota bacterium | reverse complement strand
GCGCGCTGGGCGGCGGGCGAACTGGACGACGCCTTCCCGAGCCAGGCGGACGTCTTCGATGTGGTAACCCCACTCGGCGAACGGAATTGGCGCTGGGCGGCGAAACAATCGAGCGAGCGTCACGGGCGTGGCCCTCCGGCGAAGTCCTGGCCTGGTGGGGGGAACGGTACCAAATCTTCCCCGACGGGTCAGGCCGAATCGGTCGCGGGAATCAGGGACCGGGGCAGGGCAGGGCGTATAATTCTCGACCGGCGCCCTGCTAGCGAGGCCGTTGCCGCAGGCGTTTAGCGCTGCCGGGGGTGGATCAAGCGGCTATATTGCCGCGTTTGCGGCGAATGGCAGGGATTGGGGGCCGCTCCGGCGGCTCGTTGAGCCGCGGCTAGGGGGCTCGTTGAGCTGCGGCTAGGGGGCTCGTTGAGCTGCGGCTAGGTGAGATCATTTTGACTGGCGGGAATTGATGGCAAAGACAAAACAACCTCGGCGTGAACGAGCGGAAGATGAAACGCCCGGCAAAGCCGACGCCGCCGCGAGCAACTTCCAGGTCTTTCGCGAAACGCTCGAATCGATCGTCGTCGCCTTCGTGCTGGCGTTCCTGTTCCGCACGTTCGAGGCGGAGGCCTTCGTCATCCCGACCGGCTCGATGTCTCCCTCGCTGCTGGGGCAGCACAAGGACGTGAACTGCCCCCAGTGCGGCTATCGCTTCCGCACGACCGCCAGCAGCGAAGGCGAGGACCGCGACCGGCTCATCGCCGAACTACCCAATGTCCGCGGCATGCGGGCCGAGCAGCTCAAGGCCCATATCGCCAGCCTCGACGTGGTCGGCGGCATGTGCCCGATGTGCCGCAACCTCGTCCCCATGCGGCGGGACCTGCCGGCCAACGTCCTGGACGAAGTCAACCTGGACGATGTGGAGTACCAGCCGAGCTATCCCGGCGATCGCATCCTGGTGAACAAGTACGGCCTCGACTTCGGCGAGCCCCAGCGGTGGGATGTGATCGTTTTCAAGTTCCCGGGCGATGGGAACATGAATTACATCAAGCGGTTGGTCGGCCTACCGGGCGAGATGCTGCGGGTGTATCAGGGCGATTTGTTCACGCGGCCGCTGGACGAACCGGCGGCGTCGCCGAAGATCCAGCGGAAACCTGCGGATAAAGCGGCCGCCATGTTGCAGCCGGTCCACGATACGGACTATGAATCGGCGACGCTCTACGCCGCCGATTGGCCGCTGCGCTGGGCCGCCACGACTTCCGACGGTTGGACGATCGAGGCCAAGCCCGGCCCGCAGACCGTCCAGCAGCGATTCAGCATCGACCAGCCGCAGGCTGCCGAGACGCACTGGCTGCGGTACCGCCACATCGTGCCCGAGGAAGACCATTGGCGAGTTGCACGGGCCGTCGCCAACGAGGGCTCGCTCGACGCCGTGCTTCAGCGGCTGGGACTGACGCCCGAAGACTGGCAACAAAGCCGGCCGCCGCAGCTCATCGCCGACTTCAACCCGTACAACGCTCGGCTCTGCCGCGGGTATGCCGAGCGGGACGGCTGGGAGATCGTTCCCCATCCGACGTTGCCGAACGCCGGCAGCCTCGGCACACAGTGGACGCCCGACCTGGCGGTCGAGTGCGACGTCGACGTGGAGGAAGCGAGGGGCGAGCTAGCGCTGGATCTCGTCGAGGCGGGCTACCACTTCCGGGCGACGATCAATCTGGGCGACGGCCGGGTCGAACTGACCGTCGTCGACGGCCGCACGGGCAAGCCGCTTCCCTGGAAGGCGAGCGGCCAAAGCGGCATCGACAGCGCCGGCAGCTACAACCTCCGGTTCGCCAACGTCGACGACCAACTGCTGCTCTGGGTCGACGGCGAAGTGGTGGACTGCGGCGACGCAACTTACGACCCCGACACGCTTTTCGACGGCGGCCGGGCGGCCATGCTGCCGTGGCGCTCTGCCACGGGCGAGGACGAGGGGGACCTGGCGCCGGTGGGAGTCGGCGCCCGCGGGGCGAAGCTCACCGCGACTCGGCTGGCGGTGTGGCGCGACATTTACTATATCGCCGCCAAGTACCCGGAGGACGGACGGAACCTGGTGGCGGACTACGACTTCACGACGTGGAGCACCAGCGAGTTGATGTCCAAGCCGGAGGCGTGGCAGCACTTCGCGACCCGGCGATCCCGCGATTTTCCGGTGCACGAGGGGCAGCTCTTCGTCATGGGCGATAACAGCCCCGAAAGCAAGGACAGCCGGCTGTGGATGATGCCGGGCGTCGCCGGCGACCGGCCCGGCGGCCCGTACCTCGACCGGAAGCTGCTGATCGGCAAAGCGGTTTGCGTGTTCTGGCCCCATTCGTGGGGTGGGATCCCTGGGCTCCCCAAACTGCCCGGTTGGCCCAACTTCAAGGATATGCGATTGGTGCGGTAGGAGGAGGGTTCAGGGTTCAGGGTTCAGGACGGAGAGGGCAATGCGCCTTCCGCCTTCCCCCGTCCCCATTCCCCTTCCCCCTACACCCTGCTCCCGCCACGGAAGACGCTCCCATGACTCTCCTGCGCGTCCGCGGACTGGTAAAGAACTACGGTCGTCGTCGGGTCGTGGACGGCGTCAACTTCGAAGTTCATCCGGGCGAGATCGTCGGGCTGCTGGGCCCTAACGGCGCCGGCAAGACGACCAGCTTCCGCATGACGTGCGGCATGATCGAGCCGGACGCGGGCTCGGTGGTTCTGCAGGACAAGGACGTTACGAACTGGCCCATGTACAAGCGGGCTCGAGACGGCGGCATGGGCTACCTGGCCCAGGAATCGAGCGTCTTCCGCAAGCTCTCGGTGCAGAACAACCTGCTGGGCGTCATGGAAATGCTCGGCATGAACCGCAAGGAACGCCGCCGCCGCTGCGACGAGCTGCTGGAGCAGTTCGGCATCGCCAAACTTCGCAAGGCCAAGGCGATGAGCCTCTCCGGCGGCGAGCGCCGCCGCGTCGAGATCGCCCGCTGCCTGGTCTCCAACCCGCGGATCATCCTCCTCGACGAACCTTTCACCGGAATCGACCCGGTGACGATCGCCAGCATCCAGGAAATCGTACGGGACCTGCGGAGCCGCGGCATCTCGATCCTGATTACCGACCACCAGGTCCGCGAGACGCTCGAGATCACCGATCGCAGCTACGTGATTCGCGCCGGCCAGGTGCTGTGCCACGGCCGACCGGAGGAGGTGCTCCAAAACCCGGAGGCCCGGAAGTATTACTTCGGCGAAGGGATGGACATGTTCGTCCGTGGTCGTCCGGCGGCGGCCTCGGCGCTGGGCGCCGCCTCGCTTACGACTCCCCAAAGCCGTTTGGCGGCGCTCCGCGGCCGCCTCACAGGGCATCGGCATCCGCCGGACGAGGCCGCATAACCGCGACAATCACGGCCGGCGAGAAACCAAGCGGCTTCAAGCCATGCCCCAGCCCCGACCTAGCGAGGTCGAGGCTGCGCCGGGCACACGCGCAGCCACACCGCTCCGCGACGCGGCGGCTATCCCTGGGAAGCCGTCACATCGCTGGCGAAATCGTCCGTGTCGGCGTGCACGGCAAGTTGCGCGTCTCCCTTGGCGCCGGCATTCACGCCGCAACCCGGGTTCAGCACCATCGAGGGGGCCATCGCCAGCATCGCCTTCCAGTAGCGATCGTACGCGGGGTAGCAAATCGCCGGGTTCTCGCGCTGATACTCCGCCAGCTTCGCTTCGAGCGTGGTATGGGCAAGCCGCGGATGGCGATGATGCGGGCCGTGGATAAAAATATCGAAATTCAGATACGAGCTGAGCCGCATGAGCCACTTTCGGGGCAGCACGGTCCGCGTTCCTTCGAGCGGATCGAAGCTGGCCATGCCGAGATGCTCGGTAAACTTGCGGAAGGTCTGCGCGAACGCCGCCAGGTACATCGGCAGAATGACTACCAGCAAATGGGCCGGCCACTGCCCGGACCAGGTGGTGTAGCCCCAGATGGCGCCCCACACGGCGACGATGCCCAGGTACTCGTTGCGAATCGTCCGCCGGAGTTGGGGCGACTTGATCGGCGAGCGGCTGCTGAAGAAGATCCGCCCGTAAATGATCGGCCCCGCCGCGATGCCGCACAGCAAATCGAACCACACGAACGCGCGGCGAAACGCGAGCGTGGCCGTTGGGTCGCTGTAGGGCCAGAGTTCCCAGTCGCGGGGCGTGTTAAGATACGCGTGGTGCCGAATGTGCGACTCGCGGTAGGCGGAATAGGGGGTAAACATCAACGTGCCCAACAGGCGGCCGGACCAGATCGAGAGGAAGCGCGACTTGAAGAGCGTCTGATGGGCGGCCTCGTGCAAGGCGCTGGTCCAGCAGAACATCATCGCCGCCGTGAACAGGACGCACGCGGCGATCAGCCAGGGCGTGGCGGGCGTCGGCTCGCGCCAGGTGCTCAGCAGATAGCCGTTGACGGCCATGCCGACCCCGGCCAAGGGGATCGACACCATCCGCGGCAGCGTAGATTTCTCGCCCAGAGACCGCTCTTCATCGGGCGTGAATCGCGTTACGGAAGCCAAAGGTGCACTCCAAGTCCGGGGCGGCGACTTCCGCCGGCCTGCGCGTACTGGCGCGTCTGCAATGCAGCGTTGACGTCCTTGAAGGCGGGAGCGGCGGGCCTCGAGAATGCCCTGCCGCCATGAGCGGATGTCGCAGTGAATGTAAAGCCGCCGACCCTGGCGCGGCTGCGTTCAACTGGCATGACGTATTTTACATTATGCAATTGGCGAGGCGAGGGTCAAACCGCTGGTTCGCGACGAACCAAGCCGGACAAAATACGATCCTGCCGGCGATTGGCAGGTCCCCCTCTCGGCGAGCGGCAAACTGTCCGCCCGCCTTCTGGATGGCGTAGTCCTGAATTACCGCGAAAATCGTGCCACCTGCGTGGCGAATCGACTCGTGATGATTTAGGGTGAAAGCGCGTGGAAAATGCGACTCACTGGACCTTTTTATCGCGAGTCTCTGAACCGCCGCGCCCGGCGCACCCCTTGCCGATGCTGAAAACCTCCCTGCCGTCGTCTCCCCTGCGGATCGACCGCGACGTCATTCTGACCGCCGAAGAGCAGGCGATCGTTGCCGGGGGCCCGGCCGTGGCCGCCTGCGGGAGCTATTTCCCGTATTCAACAGCGGCCACCGAGCTTTTCTGGGCCAAGGCATACCAGGGCGACTCGCTGGTGGGCGTCGCCCCCGTGGTACGGCTTTACAAGCGCAAGGCGACCGACCTGTTGCGCCCGGAGGTTCGCCGATGGCTCGGACCGATCCTCGGGCCGCTCTCCCGCAAGACGACGCTCCTGCTGGATACGGCGTTCATGGCGTACGACGCTCGGTCGCCGTTTCTCACCGCGGCAGGGGTCGATCGCACGGCGGTCAAGCGGGCGATCTCGGCGTTTCTCAAGAATCAAAAGAAAGTCGACACGATCTGGATTTCCGAACCTCCGGAGGAGGCCGAGTGGGCCGCGGCGGAGAGATACCACCAGTTCCACACGCTGCCCATGGTGCAGGTAGTGGTCGAGGGTTGTACGACGCTGGAGGAGTATCTCGCGACGTTATCGAGAAACCGCCGGCGAAACTTCCGCCGCGAGCGGGAGACGTTCGCGAAATCGGGGGCGCGCATCGACGAATACCGCGGCGTCATCGGCGACAATCCGCGACTGCACGGCGACGTAATAGCGCTGCTCCGCGCCAGTGCGGCTCACTCGCAGTTTAACGTGCCGTACAACGACGTTTTGACGCATCCGGAGGCGATCGCCGGCCTTTGGCAAATCGTGCTCACGGCCCGCCTCGGCGAGAGGGCGGTCGGCTTCATGAGCCTGCTGCAAGACGGGCAGCGGCTGATGCAGTGCCACGGCGGCCTCGATTACGCCGCGTCGCACGAGATTCTGGCGTATCACAACCTGATCTCGCATGCCATCGAACTGGCGATTCGCATGGGCTGCCATACGCTCACCCTGGGCCCGATGACCAACGAGACCAAACGGCGGGCCGGGGGCGTCTTTCGGCCCATAGTGTCCAGCCTCTGGAATCGCATGCCCGGCGACGCCTACTTCGCCCGCAAGGTGTTCTCCAAGAACTTCGAGGTCTATCGCGGCGAATTGGGCGCTCCGCTGGACGTCGAGGTGCGGCGCGCCTGATGCTGCACTAGCGCGAGCCAACTGGATCGCCGCTTGCGGCTGTCCAGCGGAACGGCTGGCGAACCGTCGCCAGCGCCCGGCGGGGTGGCAGGCGCGGCGCCGTTTCGCTCCGGTACGGCCGGGCTCGGCGAGGCGCCGGCAAGTGCGCCCACCAGCGCATCGAACCACCGCGTGGGCATCAGCGATTGCACAAGCCCCAATCCGCGAGCATCGGCGCCGACGACGTAGTGCAACCTCGGTCGCCGGGCCTCAAGCGCGCGGAGCACGACGCGGGCCACGGCCTCGGGCGGCGTCGCGGCCCTGGCGCCCCGTTCATTGAATTGGGCCGCCCGGGCGTACAACTTGCTATAGCCGTAGCCCAGTTCCGGCGGGATTTGCTGGGCTCGCTCCTGCAAGGCCGTGCGGGCCTTGTCGAAGATCGGCGTGCCGATCTGGCCTGGCCGCACCACGGAAATGGGGATCTTCCACGGCCGCAATTCCACGCGCAGCGAGTTGCACAGCGCTTCCAGCGCGAACTTACTGGCCGAGTACGCCCCGACCATCGGCAACGCGACGAAGCCATTCAGACTGGAGATGTTGACGATTCGGCCGCGGGCGTCGCGCAACAGCGGCAGGCAGGCTTGGATCAACCGCAATGGGGCGAGCGTATTGACCTCGAGAATGCGGCGCACTTCGTCGATGTCGGACAGTTCGACGGCCGCGGGAGGACCAATGCCGGCGTTGTTGACCAGGCCGAACAGGCCGTCGGGCCGGGTCTGGCGGATTTCCGCAATGAGCTGCTCGACATGGTCGTCGCGGGTGACGTCGAGCCACACGGGCGAGAGGTTTTGCATCCCCTCGTCCTGCACGGTTTGTCGGCCTCGATGGCAGCGCACGCCGGCGAGCACGTCGTAGCCGCGGCGCGCCAGCAGGCGCGCCGTGGCTAGGCCAATACCCGACGACGCGCCGGTGACGAGCACCGTCGGTCGTAATGAATTCATCGTAGCAGCGAGAAATAAGCGAGAAACGGCGGCGAAGGGCTGAGCATACCAGATGACGCCGCGGGTCGTCATCCAGGCCGGAAGTCGTTTCTTGGCACGCAAAGCAAATGGAGTGCCGCGGGCGGAACGCCGAACAACCTTCGCCGCAGCGAAACAAAACCAATCCGGCGGGGTTTATTCGTCGGACCCATGCCGGGCGTGCGGTCGGCGGAGCATCCCCCGACGCCAGTCAAACGGCTATACTGCAACCGCTCGACGACATGGGCGCGGTCGTTCAAGTTTCAACTTCCACACATGCCGGCGCGGTCGAAACGGTTTCCCACCCTGCCGACATAATGACACAGGAGAGTCCGGCAATGACGAAACTGCTGCTGGTGCTGGCGCTGGGCGCGGCCCTGGCCGTTCCCGCCTACGCCCAATCGGGGCGAAATGAGCAAGAGGATGACCAACCCGGCCGCGCGTCGCGCGACGACGCTGACCGCGACGAGGATGCCGGCGAACGCCCATCCCGTCGAGCCGGCCGCGGCGAGGAAGGGGGCCGCTTCGGAGGGCCAGGCGGCCCCGGCGGCGGGATGTTCCGGCGCTCCAATCCGATGTTCGAGGCGATCGACGCCGACGGCAACGGCGTCATTACGGCCCAGGAGCTTCGCAAAGCCCCCGCCGCGCTGAAGAAGCTCGACCGGGACAGCGACGGCAATATCAGCCTCGAAGAGGCCGCCCCGGCGAGCCCGTTTAGCGATCCTGGCCGGATGGTCGACCGGATGATGGAGCGAGACGCCAACGGCGACGGCAAGCTGACGCCCGACGAGGTGGACGAACGGATGGCCGGCATGTTGCGTAACGCCGACGCCAACCAGGACGGCGCCGTGGATCGCGAAGAGCTCACCGCGGCCATGGAACAAATGCGGCAAAACTTCGGCCGAGGCGGGTTCTTCGGCGGGCCAGGCGGACCAGGCGGCTTTGGACCTGGCGGCGATCCGCAGCAAATGATCGGCCGTTTAGATCGCAACGGCGATGGCCGCCTCAGCCGCGACGAAGTCCCGGAGCAGATGCTGCCCATGCTGCAAGGGGGCGATCAGAACGGCGACGGCTTCATTGACGCCCGCGAAATGCTGGCCATTCAGCAGCGGATGGCCGAGCGCTTTGGTCGCGGCGGATTCGGCGGCCGGGGTGGCCCCGGCGATCGCGGCGGCCGCGCGGAGGACGGCGACGCGGCCGAGGAGGACCAGGATCGAGCTTCGCGGCGCCCGCGGGGCGAGCGGGAGGAGCGGGACGAGTAGCCGCCCGTCCGTCCGTCGTTGAAGTAGCGCGGCTGTGCCCCTTCTGGGAACCAAGGGCCGGTGCGTTTCCTCTTTGGGAACGGCCGGCCCGTTTTTTTTGAGGCGCTAAGCCGCAAGCGGCGTTACTTGGTTTTCTTGTCGAGTTTGACCGGCGTGCAGAGCTTCTTCTTCTTGTCCGACGTGGCGGGGCAACTCGTGCACCGGTACTTGCCGGGGCGGTCCCATTTCTTGGGTTTATCTTCCAGGCACACGGCGGACGCAGGGGCTTGAGCCAGGGAGGATTGGGCCGTCGCAGGGGGCCCCTCGCAAGCGCGACTGACGCTTGTGATTATAAGCCCGCGGGCAAGCCAGGAGCAGAAGGAGTGCCGGAACCATTTCTGCGGCGTCTGGCGCGTCACCAGTTCCAGTCGAACCGCATGCCGATGACGTCGGCCTGCGCGTCGCCCAGCGGCCGCGAATCGGGGCTGGCGACCGGGTGGATCCAGTCGAACATCACGCGGATGCGATCGCTCCAGTAGTGATTGAAGCCGAACGTGAAGTCGTCGTAGCGGCCGGCGGCTAGTTCCTCGAGGTCCAGTTGCGAGTAACGGGCCTTCAGTTCCCAGGCCCCCCAGCCGTAGCAGCCGGGCAGGAGAAAGAGGTTCTCGCGCGGCGTCGTTCTGCCGAATTGGGCCCCGTGCTGGCCATAACGCTCGTACAGGCGGTTTTCGCCCGTGAGAAAGCAACTGCCGTGGACATAACCGCCCTGCAGGTTCGCGGGGCCGCCGGCGGCCCGGTTGACCCCCGTGAGAAACAACTCGCTCTGCACGGAAAACGGCCCCCAGACGGTGGCCAGTTCGACGTTGCCGGAGACGTAGTCGCTGGCGGCCACGCTGCCAGTGTCGATTAGGAAAGGCCCCTCGTGGATCTGCGGGCGGGCGCGGAACCGTACGACGCCGTCCTGGTCGTCGGTGAACAGCACGCCGCTGCCGAGATGGACGAGATGCCGCCCCTGGGACGATTCATCGTAGTAGGGCAGCCACGTGGCCCGCCCGCTGAAGCGGGTCCCTTGATTGTCGTCGATGCGTTCTTTGAGCGATTCGCTGATGCCGTCGAAGAACACCCCGCTGGTGAAGGTGAAGTCCTGGGCGTCGTTCACGCCGTAGAACGCCATGCCGACTTCCCGGTCAGCGGCAAACACGCCCTGCGTGGGAATCGACCGCTCCAGGAAGATATTCATCGTGTCGTTGGTGACCTGCTCCAGGCTGAACGGGACGAAGAAGTTCCCGATGCGCCAACGATCCAAGAGCGGGACTTGATTGGCGGAAAAGTAGGCGTCCTTGACGTCCACGACCGGCGTCGTCGCGCCGTCGCCCCCCTCGGGTTCGACGTCGATTTGCAGCCGGAAGTCGTACACGCCGTAACCCGCTCCATCGGCCAGGAGTCGCAAGCGGCGAAACTCAAAATAATCCTGGGCAGGAATCTGCGGGCTGGCGTCGGGCCAGTGGATCCAATCCATCTGCATGTGGCCGCCGAGCTTGACGTTCCACTTGTCGAGGGGCACGTCGGGCGATTTCTTTTCCGCGGCCGCACTGGCGGGCTTGCTTTCGGGCGGCTTGTCGGCGGCGGTCGCCTGTTTTGCGGCTTCCTTTTCAAGTGCGTCGAGCCGCTGGAGGATGGATTGCAGTTCCGGCGTCAGCGCCGCACCAGCTCCGTCGCCGGCTTCGGCGGCAGCGTATGCTGGGACTGGCTCGGCCGGCGGGATCTCCGAAGTCAGCGCCCGCGGAGCGTCCGCTGGCGCCAGCGTGGCCGGTTGGGCGACCGTTTCGCCGCCGAAGTCCGGACGAGCGGACGGCGGCTGCGCCGCGGCAGGACCTCCGCCAAAAAGAAATAGCAGTACCTGCACGCCGCATGCTATCGACCGCAGTCGCCGACATGCACGCAAGGCGCCGCGTTCAAAGAACGCCATCAAGCGAGCCATTGCTGGAAAACGAGCGCTCAAGACCGCGCCTGGCCTGGAGGTCGTCCACCTGGCGGCGCGGGGCAGCCGGATTAGGTAGTCGCCTCGTCACTAGGTCGACGCGCCGTCGGCGGAATCAGCCGTATGGGATTTAATCGGCATAACCGGCGCATCTCGTCGAATCGAACCGCGCAGATTAATCGAAAACGCGAAGCGGTCGCTGCCGCCGCAGAGACCGCTAATCCGGTAGCTCGATGATCGTGATCCCCGCCTGCGCAAAGCGACCCGCTTCCGCTAACGCCGCAGGCGCCTCGTCGAGGGCGATCCGGCGGCGGACGAGCCGCTGCGGGCAAAGCTGGCCGCAGCGGATCATGGCCAACAGCGGGCCGTAATCGGCCGCGGCCAAGCCGTGCGTGCCGTAGATCTGCAGCTCCCGGCCGACGACCAGTTCCATGGGGAGCCGCGGCTGGGCGTCGTGCCCGACGAGCAGTCCCGCCTGAACGTGGCGTCCTCGCTTTCTCAGGCACCGCAGCGAATTGGCCGCCGTGGCGCCGCTTCCGAGCGCATCGAGCGATACGTCGGCGCCGCGCGACGTGATTTGTTGAATGACCGCGGCGACGTCGTCGACGCCGGTGGCGTTCAACGTGCACACGGCGCCAAGCTGCGCGGCCAGGTCGAGCGCTTCGTGCTGCACATCCACCGCGACGACGCGGGCGCCCAGCGCCGCGGCCACCATCACCGCCGATAAGCCCAGGCCGCCGCAGCCGTGGACGGCAACCCAGTTGCCGGGGCGGACGCCGCCCTGCAGGGCGACGGCCCGGTAGGCGGTGGCGAGTCGGCAGCCCAAACTGGCCGCGGTCGCGTACTCCATATCGTCGGGCAAGCGGACCAGATTGAAGTCGGCGAACCGGACGGCCACGGCCTCGGCGAACGCCCCCCACGCCTTGAAGCCCGGCTGGTACTGGCGGTCGCATACCTGGGCCGCTCCGGCGCGGCACTCCGGGCAATCGCCGCAGCCGGCGACAAACGGCATCGTAACGCGGTCGCCGGAGCGACATTTCCGCACCTGGCGGCCGGTTTCCGCCACGACGCCGGCCAGTTCGTGCCCCGGCACGTGAGGCAGCCGCTTGATATCCGGATCGTGCCCCTGCCAGCCGTGCCAGTCGCTGCGGCAAACGCCTACGGCTTTTACGTCGATGACGACGCCGTCGTCGGGCGGCGACGGCCGGTCAACGCGCTCGAGGCGGAGCGGCCCGCCGAACTGTTCGAATACGACTGCACGCATGGCCACGAGTGCGGCTCCGCTGCCCCTTAGTGCTCATGGGTGAGCGATGAAGTATAGTGCATGTGTCATGGCGAGTCCTCGCGCCGATTTACCAATCCTTATACCCCGCAGGTGCTGAATTGACGTTGTTCCGACAGGCGGCTCGTCGTGCTTCCCTGGGCAGCGCGGCGGCCATGATCGCGCTGGCGCTTTTCGGCGCCGAGGCTTTCGCGAAGGATCATTTTCTCATCATCGGCGGCGGCTACTCGCCCGCGGGGAATCAGCTTTCGATCGAAGCCAACGTCATTTTTCTCCAGGACATGCTGGATGCGTCGCCCAGCGACCGTCGGTCGTGCGACGTGTACTTCGCCGACGGCGACGATGAGCAACCGGACGTGCAGTACCACGATGACGACGCCGCCGGCAACTGCCCGCCCGCCAGGCGCTTGCTGGCCGAGGTCTTCGGCGACTCCGACGCGGCGAAGACCCGCTACCGCAATCACCGCGTCCGCAACGTCCGCGGCCGCACCGACTCGGAACTCCTGGCGCGGCGGTTTCGCGAGTTGGGTCGCGAGTTGTCGACCGGAGACCGCCTCATCGTGTTCGTGACCGCCCACGGAAGCGAAGCCGCTCCCAGTGACGACTACGACTATGAAGACGAGGAGTGGACCGACTCCGAGACGGAGGACAGCGCCGAGGTCCCCTACAACAAGTTCGACACGGAGATCATGTTGTGGGACGAAGACGCGGTGTCGGCCAGCCAATTCAACCGGTGGCTCGACCGCATCGGCCGCGACGTGGCGGTGGTGCTCGTCATGGGGCAATGCTACGCGGGCGGGTTTTCGCACGCCATTTTTCACCAGAACAACGCCGAGCTCGGCCTTTCGCCCCATGCCCGCTGCGGCTTTTTCGCCCAAGTGCATGACCGGCCCGCCGCCGGCTGCACGCCAGGAAACGACATCGAGGAATACGTCTACCTGTTCTGGTCCGCCCTGGCCGGGAGAACGCGCGACGGCCAGCCCGTGACTTCGGCCGATTACGATGCCAACGGGCAGGTCTCGCTCGCCGAGGCCCACGCTTATGCCATGCTCGCCATCGCCACCGGCGACGTGCCGGTGCGGACCAGCGGCGCGGTGCTACGGCGCTACAGCCGGCTCCAAGGCTCGCCGGACCAGGCCCCAGAGGCCGACGAGGCGGACGACAACCCGCTGAAGTCGCTCCTGGGCGCCATCGGAGCGCCGCAAGACGCCGACGGCGAACTGAAACTGCGCGCCGCGACGGGACCGCTGGCGGCCTTCGAGAAGGATGCTCGACCGGATCAGGCCGCCGTCATTCGCGGCCTGTCCGAGAAGCTGCAGTTGCAGCCGGGGGCCACCGTCGAGTCGCTGCGCATGAAGCTTCGCCAGTTGAAAAACGCCACGGCCGTAGCCGAGGCCCAAGCCGGCGTCGCCAGCGCGACGGTCGATCGCACGCAAACCGAAGCGCAGGACGAGCTGTGCGGCAAATGGCCGGAATTGCGCCACCCGTACTCGCCGGTCGTCGCCGAGCTGACCGCCGAGAGGGCCGACGAGTTCGTCGCGCAGGTCCGTTCGATGGCCGCGTACGAGGCCCTCTGCCGCGCTCGAGAAAAGTATAATGAGCTGTTGAACGCGGCGGCGGCGGCCGAAGCGGAGCAAGCCCGCGCCGAGCGGCTGTTGCAGACGATCGAAGAAATCGCCCTGGCGGAGAATTTGCCGAAAGTCGCGCCGGCGGAGGTCGTCGCCCGGTACGAGCAAATCCTGCAGTTGGAATCGCAGCCTCTCAACTGATAACGGCGCGGCAACCCGCATGCGGAGCAGTCGCCGGGGCCTGGCGAGGATAGCCCGCTGACTTCAGGGCGAGGGGACGCCGACGGCGACCCTGGCGAAGGCGGCGCGGCGTTTGGGCGGCTCGCCCCCCTCGGCCGCCATGGGCAGCGGCATGGCGGGGGCGATCAGCGCCGCCGCCGGGTTATCGAGGGAAGCGGCCTCGTTCACTTCGTAATAGGTCGGCGGCTCGTACGTCTGGCCGCTCGCCAGGCGCTCTTCTTCCTCCAGCAACTGGCCGTACAGGCGCCGGCCGTATATCGGCGCGGCCCTCGCCGCCTCCGGACCGCACGCGGCGATGAGCTCGTCCAGCAGTTCCGATATCATCTGCCGCATCCGCGGCTGGCCGTCGTAGTAGCGTTTGGCGGCCCACAGCACGCCAGCGTAGCGAACGGGAAGATTAGCCGCCTCGTGGGCGAAGCGCGCGCGGATGCGCGGGTTGGGATGGTCTCGGTACGTCTGCCAGCCGCGCAGCACCGTGCGGATGATCCGCACGACGCTCGGACCGTTGACTTCGAAATCGCGCCGAAACGCCCGCAGCAAAAACTCCGTCTCCTGCCCGGGCGGAATGTGCGGATGGCGAAAGTTGAAAATGTGCTGGCCGTGCGTATCGGGAACGGAGGTTTCAGCTTCGCTGAACACGCGCCCCTCGGCCGCCATTTGTTGAAACAGCGGCGTGCCGGGAATCGGCGTATAGAGCATGAACTGGTGGAACTCCGTGGCGTGGGCGACGGCGTGGTCGATCGCCTCGTCGATGTTCTCCGGGGTGTGCTCTTCCAGGCCGATGATGCTGGACCCCAGCACCCGGATGCCGTGCTGCTGCAACGTGCGGACGAGCTCGCGGGTATCCGTGCCGGCGAGTTTCACGTACTGCGAACGCTTGCCCTCGAGTCCCAGCCACACCCACGAGACGCCGAGGGCCACTAACTGGTCGATGCGGTACTTGCGCAACACGTTGGCCGAACTGAAGACGTACAGCGACCAAGGCTTGCCGTGTTGCTCCATCAGCTCCAGCAGTTCCAAGGCCCGCGGCTTGTCGATAAGGAAGTTTTCGTCCATGACGAAGAACGACGGCGTGTTAAGCCGCTCTTCGAGCTGGCACATGATCTCGAACAGCTCGTCGCCGGTGTGGTAGAACTCGACGAAGCTCCCTTTGCCGCCGAACAGGGCCGACGTCGAGCAGAAATTGCAGCCCATCGGGCAGCCCACCGACGGCAGCAGCGTCGCGCACACGTCGCCCGGGTGATCGCGGAGCGTAACGCCCATGATGCGCGTGCCGATGTTGCCGCGGACCACGGGATGGCGCAGCGGCGCCGACTCGTCTTCGCCCAAATAGCGGCGCAGCCACCGCACGCCTTCGCCGAGCACGACGTGATCGACGTCGACCCAGCGGCGGACGTCCGGCATGTTGGCGATGTGGCCGCCGAGGACGATCTCGGCGTGCGGCTGATGCTTGCGGATGAGCTTGCACATCCGCCGCACTTTCATGAGGTTCGTCATGATGGCGGTAATGCCGATGACGTCGTACTGGCGCCTGGTGATTTCTTCGAGAAATCGCTCCTGCGAGGGAAAATCCAGCAGCGTCGAGGGCGCCGTGACGTTCGCCTGCAGCATCATGATGCCCCAGGAGCGGTGAAACGTGCGGAGCGAAAACGCGCCTTGCACCCGCGTCACCTGGTTCTGATACAGCTCCATCGGGTTGATCGCCCGGCTGCCGTAGACGTCGTCCTGGGCGTAGGGGCCGAAGACGCTGGTGAGTAGCACCTTGGCACGCGAGCCAAGGGGATGTACGGCAGGGGAATCGGGGCGCGGCATGGGAGCCCTCGCGGCTTGCGGATGAGCACGACAGGTGAACACGCTGGCGCGGCGCACATTGCCAGCGGCGGAATACTCTTTCTATACGCCCGCCCCCGCGAAGCCAATGAGAAAATGACCCGCTAGCGGTTCCACACCGCGCGGCGCGCCGCAGAGCACATCGCCCATGCAACCCAGGCCGGGGGAGTGCGATTCTGCGCGCTTCCCGTGGCGCAGCAATTCGGCCGTTACTCGACGCGGGCGTCCAGGGTCACCAGTTCGTTGAAGCGGTCGATGTTCCGCCGGGCGACCCAGGCGATGCCGCGGAAGAGCAAGGTGCGAAACGCCGGGTCGTCGAACGTCCACATGTAATGGCCGGGAATCGAAACGAAGACTCGACCCCGGCCCCGCTCGATGGTCCAGAACTGAGGCCAAGGCCGGCCTTCTTCGATCGAGCTGCCGATGAGGTTAATCTGCGCCGGGTCGCCGGCCAGCTTCCAGTAGGTTTCGTCAATCCAGCGGATGCGGCGGAAGTTGCGGGCAATGGGATGCTCCGCGCCGGGCGTGAAGTCGATGTCGAGATCGCCATGCCGATAGCTGATGCCGCCCCCCAGCGAGGCCAGCCCGATGCGCTGGGCCAGCGCCTGGTGCTGATCGCGCCCGTCCACTGCCCAATGGATATAAACCAACCCGCCGCCGCGGGCGAGGAAGGGGTCGATCGCCGCGGCGCGATCATCGTTCCAGTCGCCATGCTGGTAAAACACCAGGACGTCGGCCGCGTCGATCTGCGGGGCCGTGGGGAATTCCCAAGCCGTTTCGACGCGCGTGCCGGCGACTCGCGGCAGATGCTTGGCCCAAACCTGTTGCCAGTTGGGATAGTCGTGCTCGCCTTTGCCGTGGTCTTTCGGACCGGCGACTAGCACGATTCGCAACGGCGCTTGCTCGGCGGGCCCGGCCTCGGCCGCTTCGCCTCCGGCCAGCAGCGCCGCGACCTCGGCCTGCGAGCGCGGCGGCGGAGGGGCCAGGTCGGGGTACTCCGGCATGCGGAAGGCGGCCTCTTCGCCGCGACTTGGCGCCATCCATAACAGGGACGCCGAGAAAAGCAGAACGACGGTGCACGGTTTGAAGCAACGAGCAGGGCCAGTCATGGACGCCTCGCGCGATTCGCAGCCGGTTCGACCGAACAACGACGCCATGCTAACCGAAGCTGAGCCTTGCGGGAACTTGCTGCCGGCGTGGGCAGCGGCAGGCAGTTTCGCGGGACCACCGTGGTTTATCGCATCCGCTGGGCCTGGGCGGCGGCCGCGGCCGCCAGGGCGCCGAGCAGCAAGCCGGCCGGCTCGGGAATGGCAGCCGCCAACGGGCCCGTGGCGCCGAGGTTCCGCTGCCAGGTGAGGAAATCATGGCCATCGACGTCGCCGTCGCCGTCGCCGTCGCCTTGCCAGTGGGTGGCGACGCCGTTCGCGCCGACGCCGGCCTTCCACCGCGGGAGGTCGAGGGCGTCCACCAGGCCGCTGGCGTCGAAATCGCCGGGCGCCGGCCGTGCGAAGAACTCGTCCGGCTGGCCGATCCACAGGTTGCTTACCGTGAAGTTGCCGTCGCAGTGACTGGTGAACTGCACGTGGCTGAGGCTCGGCTGGTCGGCGCCGCTGGTGTTCAAGGCGAGCATCCACGGGAAACCGGGGTCGGTGAAGTTCCCCACGGCGTCGCCCGACGCGAAGAGCGACGCATGTACGGCCCCTTCGCCGCCGTGGCTGGAGAGCTTGGCAACAAACAGATAGATCACGTCTGACGCAAAGCCGGGCGCCGAAACCGCGCTTTCGCCCAAGTCGGCCTGGCTGACGACGGCCAGTTCGTTCTGCTGGCCGAGAAACGAGAACGCCAGTTGCACCTCGCCGGCATCGTCGCACAGCTCCAGCGAGATGTTCCGGTTCGTTGAATTGAGCTGCGCCGGCAGCAGCGGCGGCGTATTCTGGCGAATCAGCATCGTCAGATACACCTCGTGATCGGCGCCGAAGTCGATCGGCTGGGCCAGGCTAGCGGTTAGCCTACGAGGCTCGGCGTTGAGCGAGTCGTAGGCTTCAGCGGCGTTCTGATTGCGAATCGTCAGGGCGGCGTCGCTAAACTTCGCCGCCCCGGCGCCGGTCGCGCTGAAATCGAGATAGCCCGCGTCGTGCTGCGTGAAGTTGCCGGTTTCCAACAGGGCGCCGGCGGAATTGCGTGCGGCGCGCCACCGCCCGCTGAGGCCGCGGCTTTGCTGGAACTTCTCGAACGTGCCGCTAAAGGGAAGCCGATCGAGCAGCGCCACGCCGAGGGCCGCGAAGCGGGCGGCGAGCCAATCGGCGTCTTGCTGGTTGACGAAGCCGTCGCCGTCGCGGTCCCCCTGTTCCCAATTGCCGCGCCAGTAGAAATTCTCGAACTGCGCGGCGGTCGCGACGCCCGTCCAGCCGGGAACCGTTCCCATGCGGTTCGCCAGCGCCTGGGCGTCGGCGGCGCTCACGCGGCCGTCGAGATTCAGATCGGGCACGTTTCGTTTGAACACGGCGTAGTGATGCGCCACGCGGTGGAGCGACAGCTTGTTCACCGCGTCGTAGTGGAGGGTCCACGACATGACGCCGGCCATGTCGCGATCCAGGGCGAGCTGGACTTTCTCGCGGACCTGGTAGCGGCTTTCGATTTTCCACGTACCGGTGCGCGGAACGCCGCCAAGATCGTTGGCCGTACCGGTGAAGGAGAGCGCGTCGGCCGCCAGCGACGGGTTGGCCGCGGCAATGCTTTTCAGGGCGACCGTGGCCGGGCCGTCGTCGCCCCATGTGCCGATGCCCAGCACAAGCTGTTGGTTCGTGAAGGCCTTGGCGGCGCCTTGGCCCGTGAGCGCCAGCTTGCCGTTGGCGAAGGTGTTGTTCGAGGCGGCGCCGTAGTGGTAGCCCATGATGAAAAGCTGGTCGTAGGTCCGCGCATCGAACTGCGAGGAGTCGTCCCAACGGGAGTCGGTCGAGCCGAAATCGTCTACCGATACTTCCATGCCCAGCGGATTGATGGCGGCCCGCAGCTCTCGGGCAAGCTGGGTGTAGTTGCCCCACTCGGCCGCGGAGTCGGGGCGCTCCCAGTCGAAGTTAAAGCCCGTCATGCCGTTGGCCAGCAGCAGGTTCTTGACGTTATTCACGAAGTTCGCGCGGTACGTCCGGTTGGCGATGATCGACTCCCAAACCGCGTCGACCTCGCCGCCGGCCGTATCGAACATGCTCATGTGAAACCGAAAACCATGCTGCGCGGCATGGTTCTTGAGCGCCGCGAGATGACCGGCGGCGGCCGACGCGTAGCTCAAGCCGCCGGTCGCCGTGGGCCGGACGCCCGAGAAGTAGAGCACGTCAGAAACGTGGTCGTAGACGCCCTCGGAGGCGAAGCCGTTGATTTGCGACTGCGGCGTCCAATAAGGGACGAAGCCCCAGATGCGGAAATCGGCGGCCTGCCAAGCGGAGACCGACGCCGCCTGGCCGCGGGCGAGCGGCGGCGCGGCGCATGGGGCGGCGATGGCTGCGAGAACTGCAACAACGAGCCCCCCGCGTCGAGCCAATGGCTGCATCGCTCGCCTCTCCACGTTCAAGCCGATCACCTTCGTCCCAGTGTAATCGCGGCTTGACGAGAAGTCGCCTGGTGCGAGGGAGCGGCAGGCGGACCGGCGAAGGGCGGCTAGCGACGGGCTCGAACTCGGCCGGCCATGGGCGTCGGCGGCTGGACAGAGACCGACGGGCCGGCGGCGTCCGGCGCCGGGGTTAGCTCGCCCTCAGGGGCCGGCAGCACCGCGGGAGGAACCACGCCCTGGGCGTGCGGCTCGCCGACGCAGCAGTACGGCGTCACGGCGGCGGGCACGGTGCAGCGACAGGCCCGGGCGCCATCGGGGCAGTGGTCGCAGTCGCGCTTCCAGAAGGCAAGCGCCTCCAGGCACGTCCGCGTACCCACAAAGATGCGATCGCCGGGGCGAATCTGGTAGTTCGTCGTCGTATCGCCCAGTTGCACGATCCGGTCGTAGCACACCGGCAATACGATGCGGCAACTACCGGGCGGCGTGGGGCGTGACACGATGATCTGGCACTCCGACGCTCGATCGGACAATCCGCCCGCGGCGCAAATCGCGTCGAGCACCGTCTCGCGGCCAATGAGCGGGTACGAGCCCGGGGCGTTCACCTCGCCCAGCACGTAATACACCGCGCTCTCGGCGACGTTGAGACGAACGTTGATCGGCTTAATCACCTCGCCTGGGTGGAGAGCTTGCACGGCGGTCGTGACGGCGACTTCAATTTGCTCGATGGTCATGCCGGCGACGACGATGCGGCCATACTGGCCCAAGTCGATCGTGCCATCGACCATGACGGTCTGATCGGCAGGCAGCCGGACATCGGCCCCCAGGTCGATGACTTCCAGGAGCAACACGTCGCCCGGCTGGACGAAGAAGGCCTCCACCGGCTGCTTGCACAGCTCGCGGGGGTCGCCCGGCCGCGTAGCGGCGGCCACCTCGCGGGCCGCCGGCAACAGGCGGTGGTCGTTGGGGAACATCGTGCCGCCCGTGGTGCAACCCACGAGCGGAAGTAGCGCAAGCGCCGCGGCCGATCCGCGCAAGCGGCCAAGCATGTTGCCTGTGCGCCAGCGGCGCTGCCAAGTGCCAGTGGGCATCCCTACCCCCGCCTGTCGAAGATGGCTCCGTCGCGGCATCGTGCCGCCGACGGGTCCCATTGTGGCATCGGCCCGCCGCAACGACGGCCTTCACCGGTTTTGCGGACGGCGCTTGCCGACGCGACGCGACCCGGTTGAAACTGGGGCGAGCTTGCCGACGCTGGCGCCGGATTGACGGGTTTCACCTCGGCCGGCGGTGCAAGCGTGCGCCACGGGTATTGGCGATGGCGCCTTTAATCGGGCCGCTGCAGCCTCGGCCTTTGGCCGAGGGTCGCTCTCCATCAGGACCAACTCAGTCCCGGTGGTAATCGACCCGCGGGCAGAGCCCGCGGCTGCATTGGAGGCCAACGGCGGCTCATTGGCTTTGCAACGCTCAATAGTAGGAGCTCGCGGTCGCCCTGGGGACGACCGCGCCGGTCGCGCCGGTCGCCCGGCGCAGGAAGAACCGCACAGCTTCTTCGCGGAGCGTCTGGAACGGCAGCACGCGAACGGTCGGCCGGCTTAGCGTGCCGCCGATCGCCAGGTGGATCACCCGATTGGCGAGGAACTCATTGGCCTGGACCAGCAGGGCGACCGGCGCCACGGCGTTGACGGCCAGCCGCGCCAGCAGGTTGCGGGCGAGCAACGAATCAATGCGATCGCGCGTCGAGACGACGGCGTCCAAATCGAGACGGCCAGCCAGCGTGGCCCGGCCCGTGACGAAGAGCTGTACCTGCGGACTGGCAAGCGAGAGCTCTTCGACGCGGACGACGCCGCGACTGAGCCGGGCCTCCAAGCGTCCGTCGCTGAACGTGGTCGCACTAGAAGAGATCCCCGGCACGACGCCGATGACTTGCGTCAAGACCGGCACGTTTCGCGCTTGCGTATCTTCCAGCGTTGCCACGAGCGTTCCCCTCAAATCGTTGACCGAGCGGACGCGGCGGCCAGCCAGGTCGAGCGTACCGGTTAACCGGCCGCGGCCGTAGCTCGAACCGGTGAGCGCCGCCACGTCGACGCGGTAAAAGCGGAAGTTGCCGTCGAGCGACCAGCCAATGGAACGGCTGGCCGTCAATCGCCCTGTGACCCGGCCGCCCGCCAAGGAGAGATACACGCCGCTCAGCCGCGCTTCGAGTCGGCCTGACGTCGGATGCCAAACGGCGTCGATGGGCACGCGGACGTTACGAAGGGCTACGTCGCCCGACTCGGCTCGCGCCGTCGCAACCACCCCGGCAAGGCGCCAACTGGCGCCAGGGCGCACTTGCAATTGGAGGTCGACGGGACCGGCCAGCGCCGCATCGTCCGCGCCGAAGGCAAGTTCGGCAAAGTGCTCGATCCGGGCGCCGCGGAGATTGATCCGCACGGCCCCGGCCGAACGCGGCGCGAATTCCCATTCTCCGCTGCCAGCCAGCGAGCCGCCGGCGACCTGACCTGTAAGGCTCGCCAGGTGCGCACTGCGCTGGTCGCCCCGCAAACGGACGTCGACGCCGGCGGCCAGGTCGCGGCCGGCAACGTCGAGATCGGTGACCTGCACGGCCGTCGTCCACTGCCAGCCATCGGGGGCCTGCGACGAATGGAACTGCAGGTTGAGCGTTCCATCGACGGGCGCCGGCTGAGCGGGCGGCGTCGCGGCCGCCTGGGCCAATTGCTCGAGATTCGCGCCCCGCAGCGCTCCGCGGGCATCGCCGAGCAGGGCGATGCCGCTGGCGCGAACGCCGGCGGGCCGCGCGCCGCTCAATTGAAGGACGCCCCCCAGCAGCCGCCCCGACGACTGGTACTGGAGCCGCTCGTCGCGCTGAGTCGCACGGATCGCCAGCGACGCCAGCGGCACGCCGTTGGCGCGGACCTCCGGCAGCGATGCGTCGAGTTCGAAATCCCACCGGGTCAACTCGCCGAAAGCTCCGGGCGGAATGCGTAGGCGCACCTTGCCGGAGGTCTTGCCGACGGGCGTCGTCGGTAAGTTTGCCAGTCCGTCGATGAACCGACCGACGTCGACGTCGCTCCAAGCCGCTTCGGCCGAAGCCGCGCCCGTGGGGGTCAACGGCGCCACCGCCGCGCCAGTCAGTCGGCCGCCATAGACCGACGCTTCGATCGCCGAAAGCGACAGCGATTCGGGGGAGAGCGCGAACTTCAGCGCGATCCGCTCGACTTCATGGGCGTCGAAGCGAATCTCGCGGGCGTCGGCCGATCCGGTAGCCGAGATTCGTACAGGATCGAGCGTGCCCTGCACGTGCGCTTCGACGTTTGCGAGGCCGGCAACACGCCCTTGGAAGTACGCCAAGCCGGGAAGGGCGGTGATCCGTTCGAGCCGCGCCCGGTCGACCGAGCCCCGCACGTCCAGCGTCCAGGCGCCGCCCATGCCGAGTGCAAGCGACGCGCTCAGCGGGCTGCCGTCGGCCAGGGCGTGGAGATTCGCGGCGTGCAGTTGGCCGTCGTCGAGCCGCAGATTGACGGGCTCCAAAGGCCGGATCCGCCAGGCATAAACGTCGAGTGCTTCAAGTCGAACCTGCGCGTCGGCCATCCACAGCTCCACTCGGTCGAGCCCGCCGGCGGGAATGGTCAATTCGAGCGAGCCGCTGGTGCGCCCGGAGACGGCGACCGGCGTCGGAGGCACGCCCGCCAGCAGCCGTCCGGCGTCGACGCCGGCCCAGTTCAACTGCGCGTCGATGCCTGGTTGCTGAGCGAGGGCGACTGTGCCATTGCCGGACGCCGTGCCGCCGTAAAGGCTCGCTTGCACCTGAGAGAGGGTGACCTTCTCGCCGTCGGCGCTGAGGTTCAGTCGGAGGTCGTCGATCGTTCTTCCCGCGTAGCGAATGCCGCTGCCGACGAGGCGACCTGCCGCGGTCGCCTGCCACGGCTGCCACACGCCGTGCAGGTTTGCCGAGACGCCGACGAGTCCTTCGAGTCCGGCCGCCGTTTGGGCCAGTTGCGGGATGCTTCGTAGCGTCTCCAGCCGCACGCGCGGCGCGTCGACAGACGCCGTGAACGCTCTGGGGGCGTTCAGTCGCATGTCCAAGGACGCGGCTATGCGTTCGCCTTCCAGGCGAGCGCTGGCCGCTGGAATCCGCAGATGGCCTGCCGACAAGGTCACGGCGCCGCTGTGCACTTCGGCCACGGTCCAGCGGTCGTAAGTAAACTCGGTGGCACGGGCGTTGAGGCGTACATCCCAACGAGCGGGATCGGACCACGCGCCGAAGGGAATTGCCAAGGCAAGGGCCCCGCTGGAAACGCCAGGTCCCTGGAACGGCTCGGCGAGCAGTTCTGATAAGCGAAGCCCTGACCACTGGATGTTCGCCGCCAGATTGCCATTGCGCAGGGGCACGGCGGCGGCGCCTCCGATGCTGCCGCGAGCGATGACGGCGCTCATGCGAGTCAGTTCGACGGTTTGGCCGGCAAGCCGATAATCGAACTCCACCTGCTGAGCCGCCAGCGGTCGCAACGGCAGACGCAGCCCCGCGGGCGGCCGCCAGGCGACGTTGCCCAGCGCGGCGTGACCGCTGAGCCGGGTGTGGGCCAAGGGCGCCAGCGTGCCGGCCAGCTCGACTGTGCCGCTCATGACGCCGGCAATCGCGTCGGCGACGGCGACAAGCCGGTCTCCCTCGATAAAGCGATCGACCAGGCGTAGCAGTTCACCGAGCTGGCCGGCTTCGACGACCGCGCTCAGGCGCCATGGTCGGCGGCCCTGAAGGTTCAGCGATGCCTGGCTCGTCAGCCGGGTAGCGCCGACGTTTAGTACGAAGTCGCGGGCTGACAGAACGCCTCTTCGCAAATCGAATTGCACCCTCGCGTCGGCCGGCGGCGAGTCGCGGAACGTGAAGCCCTCCAGCGCGAGCGGGCCGTCGGCGGTCCAGGCCGTCAGGTCCCGCAGACGGTTGACGGCTACGTGGGCGTCTAGCGAACCCGATACGCGGCCGGCGACCCCTCGCAGGGGCTCAAACGCCGTTCCCAGCGATTCCAATGGAAATGCCGTGAGGCGCGGCGTGGCCGTAAAACGCCCGCGGGGGATTAACTGGATAGCCGCGACGCCCGACAGCACGCCATCCGCCTCGCGGGCAGCGATGCCGGGCTTGGGCACGCGAACTTGAAGTTGTTCCAACCGCAGCACGCCGTCGCGGTATTGGAGCCGAATTGCTACGTCCCGAACGACAAAGCCGCTAACGGCCAGTTCCCTCGATGCCAAGGCGCCGCCCAACCGCCAGGCGCGGCCGCTGGCGATTGCGTTCCAGGGGACGCCGACGCTGAGGGAACCGCTGATGCGACCCTCGACCCGCACGGGCAACTCCAGTCCAACGCGGGCCAGGCGGCGGGTAAGCGTCGCAACGTCGACGTTGTTGAAGTCCCAACTGGTGTTGTAATACCGGACGTTGGTCGAGCGCGGCGACGGGTTCGGCGGCTGCGCACGAACGGCCCCGGCCGCCAAGCAGATCAAGACCGTGAGAACCGCTTCGCCGCGGCGAAGCCCGACGAGGCGTGACATGGCGTCATCTCTACGAGGTTCACTCCGCGGGCCGGACGGGCTGAAGGGGGCGTCGGCGCTAGTGCAATTTGCATGCCCGCTACGGCGTCCATGAGCCGCTCGGCCGGCCTGGCGGGAGGTGGTACCAGTCCTCCACGATTGAATCGACGACGCTAACCAGCTCCGGGAATAGGCGGTGCTTCATGATCCCCTCGCGGCTCAGGCGGTACAGCACCTCCATAGCCTGATTGGCGGGCGTGCGAATGCAGTACAGCAGCGGCACGGGAGGCTGCTCGCCCTCGTGCGGGCTGTGTTCGGTCCGCCGTTTGACGAGTTCTTCGACCGTGCGGCGATCGATTGGTTGATCGAAGCTTTTGGGGTCGACGCGGGTCGCGGTGAACTCCCCCCACTGAGCGAAAAGGTTGCGGTTGCCGACGTTGGGGACGCGGATGCTTTCGACGCCCGCGTGTCGCCGCGGTCCCTCCTGCCAGGGAAGGCGGGCATAGCGCGAAATGCCCCACACGGAGATCCATCGCGTCTGGTGACCGGCTTCGTATTGGCGGCGCGCAGCTACGCTCGCGGCGAAGTAGGCGGCCACGCGCGGCGAGCGGGACCAGTCGAGAAACCGCGTAGGCAAGCCGTGATGCCGCGCCAGCGCAAGCTGCGGATAGAAAAAGGGGTGCGGCCAGCGGGCATGGTCGGCCGATTCAAACGCCTGCTCCAGCTCCGCTGCCAGCGCCGGCAGGCGTTGTTCGTCGCCGCCGAGCACGCAGCGGGCCATGCGATCGACGTGGGCCGCGTAGGCATGCATTCGCGCCCAGCTTTCGGCCGTCATGTCGGGAACGGTCAGTCCGCACTCGTCCGCCCGAACGAGAAACCGCATCAGCAGTTGCAGCTCCAGCCACACTTGAAAGACCTCGCGGTCCTGGAAGTGGTCGGCGAGCGTGCCGCGGCCAGCCATCATGCGATAAACGTCGAGCCGATCGGCGCGCAGCGACGTCGGCGTGAGGTCGTAGTTGGCGTCGTCGTCGTGGCCGCGGAACAGCCATTGGGCGCCGGGGTCGGTGCTGAAGGGGGGCGCGTGGATCGACAGGGCCGCCAGGAATTGCTCGGCCGAGTCGACGCTGACCTCGACGATGGGTTGCGGGGCCGACATGGAACGTGGGCCGACTGGGTACGTCGCCCGAAAACACGGGAAGCACGCGGCGTGCCGATCGGATCCGCAGCGGCGTGCTGCTGACCGCCAGACGCCGTACGGTGCAATGCGGCCGTGGTGAGCGAGCGTCGCCCGGCGACGTAATCGCCCTACCAGACGCGGTTCTTTCGCGCGACGTTTCTAAAATCGCGGGGCGAGTATCCGAACCGTTTCTTGAAGACCCGCGAGAAGTAGTAGGGATCTTCGTACCCCACCACGCTGGCCACCTCGCCGACGGACATCGATTGAGTCAGCAGCAGCTCGGCGGCGCGATTCACCTTGTGGCGGGTGATGCACTGGTTGGGGGTTTCCTGGCCGAACCGGCGGAAGAGCCGGCAGATGTAATTGGGCTCCAGGCCGACGCGACGACCCAAGTCGTCGAGCGTGGCGATGTTCGCGAAGTCGCTTTCAATGCAGGCCAGCGCCCGCTGAAAGGCCTCGGCGCCGCCCGGCCCTTGCCCGACGGTCGGCGCCACCGCCTCGCCCGCCTTGAGGAGGATGATCTCCAGGTAGCGCGCGGTGATTTGCATGTTCAGTTCGCCGGTAAGCTGGCCTTCGCGGATCAGCTCTTCGAACAACGTCTGGACGGCGGCCAGATCGCGCGTCCAACGAATCGCGCCCGGGGCGATGCCGAAACCCGACATGGCGTCGCGCTGGCCGGCGACCTGGTAGGCCGCGAAGTACTTGGTCATCGGGTCGGTTGGTTCGGCCCAGATATCGTGCGGCGTATTCATTCGGTACGAGAAGATGACGCCGGGGAAGAGGTCCCAAACGCTGCCGTCGGCTCGGAGCTTGCCCCGGCCCTCGACGACGAACTCGACCAGCACGCAGGCGAAGTCGGTCCGCGCGACATGGAAGCCTGGCAGGCAGTGCTCGCGGCCGGCGCACAGCAGGCGGAGGCCCTGGTGTTCCGGGTACGCGAGGCCTTGTCCCTGGAAGCAGTATTTCGCGTCGGCGACGGCGGTGGCCAGCGGAATGACCTGGCCTTGGGACTGTAGACGGCCGATGCTCATACTCGCAAAGATAGTCCAGGTTGTTGTCAGCCGCAACGCACCGCCGCGATTCCGCCCTACGGCAAACCGCTGTTTTTTGGTGAGAAAACGACGCATCGCTGTTCGCAGCGCGCCGTACATGGACATAGCTGCCGTTCGACAAGTACTAAATATTCCATCTACAGACCCTAATAATCCATTGGCGCATTCGACGCCTGCAATTGGAATGGAATCAATGGATTGCCGCGTCGAGACCCGACTGGTTAGGCGACTCGACGCCCCGCCAGGCTACCGCTCGGCCGCGGCGTTCGGTCGGCGACCGAGCGAGCGGGCAGCAGACCAACCACTCGCCCCGCCGGGGCCGCGATCTACCACGCCTTCACGCAGGACCGTGAGGGCTTTTCGAGCGGGCGGGACGCGGTCGGAAATAGCAAGGTGCGGCGCCAACGCGCCACAGCCGTGGAGACGAACCCGGCGCCATCGTTCGACGGGGCCGGGGCGACCCGCAAAGACTAATTAGCGGTGCGCCGCCGCGGCGGGCGCCAGCGCGTGCGGACGCACTTTTGTAGGCGGTATTCGATGACGCATAGCGTCAAAATCGCGGTGGCGGCGGCATGGGCCTGCTGCTTCGCCCGGACAGCGACGGGCGGGCCCGCGGAGAACCTTGCGCCCTTGGGCGAGCCGATGCTTGGCGTCGCGAGCAGCTTCAGCAGCAGCGGCGTCACCGTGGCTCACCTCGGGCCCGTTGACGAAATCAACGACGGCGTATTCAGCCTCAACTTGGCGCCCGACGGCTTCCAAATCAATGCCGACGGGCACAGCGGCGCCAACGGCAACGGCGCCGACACGTTCGCCGGCGGCGGCGCCAGCGGGGCCTTCGACTTCGTAGGCGTGCGATTTGCTGAACCGCAATACGGCGTGACGAGCGTTCGCGTGCAGAACTTCCTGGCCAACGACGGCGGCTGGTGGGGACCGACGACCTCGGTCGCCGGCGGGTCGCCGCTCGCCGCCAGCGACCTGTCGCCGCCGCAGGTGCAAGTGACCCGCGACGGCGGCGCCACCTGGAGCGTGGCAGCGGCGACATCCGACTATGTGTCGCAATACGTCGGCGTCGTGCGGGGCAGCGGCTTTCCGAATGCCACGGCCGGTCCGTGGGCGACGTTTACGTTTGCTCCGCAAAACGGCATCGACGCGATTCGACTCATCGGCAACGGCGCCGGATCTGCGGACGGCAACGGGTTCATCGGAGTTTGCGAGTTCGAAGCCCACGGGGTTCCCCAGGAGCTTTCGCTTCGCGTGACGCTGGCCACCGGACTGGTGGAAATCGTCAACGCCATGCAGTCGAGCATCAGCTTCGACTATTACGAGATCGCCAGCGCCGGCGGCGCGTTGAACCTGGCCGCATGGAACGGCTTTGCGGCGCCGGGCGGCAACCCGCCCGGCTTCCCCAGCGGCGGAGGCGCAGGAACCGGCTGGGAAACCCTGGGCGACGGCAGCGGCCAACTGGCGGCTGAGGCGTTTCTGCTCGGGGCGTCGTCGCTGGCGCCGGGCGAGCGCGCGGCATTGGGGTATCTGTTCGGGGGCGATGTCCAAGATGTGACGTTCCAGTATCGCACGCCCGGCGGCCGCGTCGTCGCAGCGGACGTTAGCTACGTCGCCGGGGTGGCGGGCGATTTTGACGGCAACGGCGCCGTGGACGGCACGGATTTGCTCGTTTGGCAACGGGAGGTCGGCTCAGCGCTCGCCGCAGCGGACCTTGCCGACTGGCGAGCGAACTACGGCCGTCGCGCCGCGCCGGGCGTCGTTATGGCGCCCGAGCCGGCGGCTTTTGCGCCGGCCGCGCTGACTATCGCATGGGCGTCGGTCGAGTGGGCCCGCCGCGGCAACGCGAGGCGTTCCCTCGGCCGGCAAGTTGCGGACTGTTCGGGGTTCTTTTGTTGAGCCGTTACGTTTTTCATTCAAGGAGAGGGGATAATCATGAGTAGGCGCAGAAATTGGGCGCTTGCCTTGGCGACGGCGGGCGTGCTGGCCGCTGTCGGCGCGGGCACGGCGCGGGCTCAAACGGAAGCGGTGACCAGCGGGAACTGGCTTAACGCCGGCACGTGGAGCGCCGGCGTGCCCAGCGACACGCTCCACGCGTATATCAACGGCGGCCACACGGTCACCATCGACCAGATCGGACCGATTACCAACCAGGTCGACGTCGGCACGGCGACCGGCGAGAGCGGGACGCTGACGATCAACAGCGGCGACTTGACCATTACCGACCCCAACGCGGCGGAGCCCAACTTGCCGTCGATTCGCATTGGCCAGGCGGCCGGCTCGACGGGCACGTTCAACATGAACGGCGGGTCGGTGTTCATCGACGGCGCCAGCGGCAGCGGGTTCGCCGTGGGCGATTTGCTCGTCGGCGACAACGGCAACGCCACGATGACGATGACCGGCGGCCAACTGCAAGCCAACGACGAAATCATCTTCGGCACGCAAAACACCAGCACCGCCACGGTAAACATCAGCGGCGGCAATCTCCAGACGCTCGGCCGGAGCATTCTGGTCGGCTTCGCCGGCAACGCCACGCTGAACGTCAGCAACGAGGCCAATGTAGTCGCTAACTGGGACCTGCTGGTCGGCTTCGTGGAAGGGAGCACCGCCACGATCAATCAATCGGGCGGCACGATCGAGGCCGGCTTCCTGTTCACCAACTCTTTCACCGGCGGCGCCGGCAGCACGGTGAACATGAACATGACCGGCGGCACGTTCAACGCCCGCATCGCCTTCGTGCTGGGGCAAGGCAACGGCACGACGACGATGACCCACAGCGGCGGCGTGGTCAACGCCAACACGCCCGACAGCAACGGCGACGTGGTCGTCGGCGACGGCGACGGCAACACGTCGGTGTACAACATCAGCGGCACGGCGACGGTCAACGCGCTGCACAGCGTCCTGGTGGGCGTCTTCGAGGATCCCAACGATCCGGAAGGGGCGCCGGCCGCCAACGGAACGGTCAACCAAACCGGCGGCGTGATCAACGCCGGCGTCGCCTTGGCCGAAGGCCGCGACGGGCTGATCATCGGCCGCGACGGCGTCGGCACGTGGAACCTCAACGCCGGGACGATCAACGCCGGGAACGTCTTTCTCGGCGACTTCGACTCCAGCCAGGGCACGCTCAAGGTAACCGGCGGGGCATTGAACCTGGGGGGCAACCTCAACGTCGGCGCCGCGCTGGCCAGCAACGCCCCTGGCGACGACGTCCGCGTCGAGCCGGGCCCCGATCCCATCGGGCCGCAAGGCCAGGCGCTCGACGCCAACGGAACGCTGATCATTCAGGGGACCGGCGGCGACATCAACGTCGCTGGCAACCTGCTGGCGAATCCCGATGACAAGAGCGCGTTCCGCAACGGCCCAGGCCAGGAAAACGACTCGCTGCTGCGATTCACGCTCGGCTCGACGGGCATCAGCCCGATCGACGTCGCGCTGAAGGCCGACCTCGACGGCGCCGTGATCGACATCGACGATTCGGCCGGGTTCTTCAACCTGAACCCGGCGGCCACGCTGACGCTGATTAGCGCCGTCGGCGGCTTTGGCAACGTGCACACCGTCACGGCGGCCGAACAGGCCGGCAACGGCAAAGGCTTCACGCTGGCGGCCGGCGACGCCTCCGCGTTCGACGTGCAGATCGTGCCGCGACCGGGCGGCGGCGAAATGATGGTCGTCAAGAAGGGGACGATCGGTCTGCCCAGCGACTTCGACAACGACGGCGACGTCGACGGCAACGACTTCCTGCTGATCCAGCGGGGATTCGGCACGACGACCGGCCCGTCGGACATCGCCGCCTGGAAGACCAACTTCGGCACGACCGCGGCGACCAGCGCCGTGGGCGCCGTGCCGGAGCCTGGGGCGGTTCTGCTGGCCATCGGCGCGGCGTGCGGCGGCTTGCTGCTACGGCGACGATCGTAGGCGCCGATCCCACAATCGCCGGCAGCGAAGCGGAGCGTTGCCTGGGGGGCGAGCTGCGCTTCGCTGCGGCGATCACGTTTGAAGTCATGGAGCAACTCGAGGCGACGGACCCGCTCTTCTACTGCTGTTTCCACTAACTGAGGCAAGCGACTAATGAGACGATCGTGGATGCGGTTCGCCAGCGCATGCGTGGCGACGGGCCTGCTAGGGTTCGGTAGCACGGCTTCCTATGCACAGACCAGCGCCGTCGCCAGCGGCAGTTGGTTCAACGGGGCGACATGGAGCGCCGGCGTCCCGGACGGCACGACGGCCGCCAACGTCGACGGCGGCTTCACGGTAGCCGTCGACGCCGCCGGAGCGACGACCAACAAACTCGACGTCGGCAACGCCGCCGGGCAGAGCGGCGGCGTCAGCGTCGCCGCCGGCGCCGACCTGACAATCGCCAACAACGGGCCGCTGCCGTCGATTCGCATCGGCCAGGCGGCCGGCGGGAGCGGCACGCTGGAAGTCAACGGCGGCTCGGTCACGGTGAACGGGCCGAACGCCGACAGCGGATTCGCCATCGGCGACCTGATGATCGGCGACCTCGGCAGCGGCGTGATGACGATGACCAGCGGCACGGTCGTCGCCAGCGATGAGATGATCATCGCCGCGGCGCCGGGCAGCGCCGGAACGGTCACCGTCAGCGGCGGCACGCTCTCCACGCAGCGCCGCAGCATTATCGTCGGCTTCGACGGCAACGCCACGCTCAACGTGAGCGACGCCGGCAGCGTCAAACCCAACTTCGATCTGCTCGTCGGCTTCCGCCAAGGGAGCCAGGGCACTGTCAATCAGTCCGGCGGAACGATCGAAGCGGGCATTGTGTTCACCAACTCGTTCACCGGCGGAACGGGCAGCACGGTAAACGTCAACATGACCGGCGGCACGGCCACCGCGCGAATCGCCTACGTCCTCGGCCAGGGCCGGGGAACGACGACGATGAACCACAGCGGCGGCGTGATCAACGCCCTGACCAACAACGGCGACTTCGTCGTCAGCGACGGCGGCGGGAACACCTCGGTGTACAACATCAGCGGTGCGGCGCAGGTGAACCTGCTGCACAACGTAATCATCGGCACGTTCGAAGGCTCCAACGGCACGATCAACCAGACCGGCGGCGCCATTGTGGCCGGCGATAACCTGGCGGTCGGCCGCGACGGCGTGGGTGCTTGGAACCTGGCCGGCGGTTCGGCCAGCGCCAAGCACGCGTTTCTGGGCGACTTCGACACCAGCCACGGCACGATGAAGATCACCGGCGGCGCGCTGAATC
>QEVI01000054.1 GCA_003576855.1 Planctomycetota bacterium | reverse complement strand
GAGCCGCCGGAGCGGCGAGAAAACCAACATCGCCATCAGCCGCTCCGGCGGCTCGTTGAGCCGCGGCTTTACCACGTTCGATCCGCACGGCTGCCGGCTTGCCGCCGTTGGTCGCCGGCGGCCGTCCAGTCGGGTCGTTCACCAGCTTCAACCCCGCGATGACCAGCACCACGGCCAGCAGTCGCTTGATGATGACTGGCGAGAACCGCCGGCTGCCGAGGTAAGAGCCGGCCGCGCCGCCGGCGATTGCTGCTACGGCCAGCGCCGCGCTGAGGGGCGGAAGGCTTTTGGTCGCACTGAGATTGCCGAACAGCCCCGACGCCGAGTTGACGAGGATGAACACGACCGACGTCGCCGAGGCGGTTTTCGTGGGCGCCCATCGCATGACGATCATTAGCGGCGTCAGGAAGATGCCGCCGCCGGTGCCGGTAAGCCCCGCCAGCAGGCCCAGCGCACCGCCGACGCCGATCGCCACGGGCAGCTTTGGCAAGCGAGTCGCGGCCGCCTCGCGCGGGTCGTAAAAGAATCGCGCCGCCGAGACCAGCAGCACTGCCCCGACGATCTTTTTGAACCACGCGGCCGGCAGGTTGACGTATCCCCCGACAAACGCCAGCGGAATCGATAGCAGCGCGAACGGCCAAAACGCGTGCCAGCGAAAATGCCCTGCGCGCGAAAACTGATACGTCCCTAGCGCCGCGACCAGGATGTTCAGCACCAGGGCGATGGGCTTGATCGTCTCCGGCGCAAGCCCGCCGAGCGTCATCACGGCGATGTAACCGCTGGCGCCGGCATGCCCGACCGACGAGTACAGGAAGGCAATGACCAAGATGCCCGCGACAAGCCACGAAAGCTGTTCAGAGGGCATCGACGACTAAGCCTCGCGGTGCACCGTATCGTGCGAGAACGCCGGCACGCACACGGCGATGTACTCAGCGCCCTCAGGCCCCGGCGTGAGATAGCGAACCCGCTCGCCCGCTGCGACGACGATCGCCTGGCCGGCAGCCACGCGAACCAGACCGCCGTCGGTCTCGACCGCCAGTTCGCCGCGGAGCACGACGGTGTACTCCGCGAAATCGGGCCGCTGCGCCGGTTCGCTCCAGCCCGCAGGGCTTTGCATGCGGGCAATGCTTATCTCAGCGCTAGCAGAATTCACGCGCCCGATAAACTCCTCGATGATCTTCGGCGGCTGGCCGGCGGCGGCAATCCGCGTCGGTTGTAGGATTAATCGCGGCATAGCATTTGCTCGCATCTGGGCCAAACAAGCGGCCGCCAGGGCGGCGGAAACCTCGGCGAAGCGAGGCAATTCGGCGACGGGACGAGCGCCGCGTCGCAAGCATAAAGCGCCGCGCAAGGAACAACAATGCGTTACCAGGTTTTGGCCACCGACTACGACGGCACGCTCGCTCACCACGGTCGCGTCAGCGAGGCCACGCTCGGCCGATTGGAAGCGCTGCTGGCCACGGGTCGCCGAATGGTGATGGTCACGGGCCGCGAGCTGCCGGAATTGAAGGAGATCTTTCCGCGATTGGAACTGTTCGAGTGGGTCGTCGCCGAGAACGGGGCCCTGCTGTTTCGGCCGGCGACCAACGAAGAACGGCCGCTCGCCGAGCCGCCCTCCCCGCAGTTCATCGACGCCCTGCGGGCTAAAGGCGTTGCGCCCATGTCGGTGGGCCGCGTCATCGTGGCCACCTGGGAGCCGCACGAAACGACCGTGCTGCAAACAATCCGCGAGCTCGGCCTCGAGTGGCAGGTTATCTTCAACAAAGGGGCCGTGATGGCGCTGCCGGCCGGCGTGAACAAGGCCACCGGCCTGACCGCGGCGCTGAAGGAAATGTCGCTCTCGCCGCACAACGTCGTCGGCGTCGGCGATGCGGAAAACGACCACGCCTTTTTGAAGCTGTGCGAGCTTTCGGCCGCGGTGGCCAACGCCCTGCCCGCGGTCAAAGAGACCGCCGACTTCGGCACGTCGGCCGATCACGGCGACGGCGTCTCGCAGCTTATCGAGGCGATCATCGCCACCGACCTGGCGGAATTCGACCGTAAGCTCACCCGGCATCACCTGGCCATCGGCAAAATCGGCGACGAGGAAGTCTGCCTCCCCTCCCACGGGCCCTGCGTGCTCATCTGCGGACCGTCGGCCAGCGGCAAAAGCACCCTGGTGACCCGCCTGGTCGAAGCGCTGGCCGATCAGAAATACCAGTTTTGCCTCTTCGACCCCGAGGGCGACTATGAAAGCTTCGCCGGCGCGGTAGCCCTGGGGCGGCCGGACGACTCCCCTTCGATCGACGAGGTGCTGCAACTGGTCGCCGCCCCGGATTCCAGCGCGGTGGTCAATCTCACCGGGCTGCCGATTCCCGACCGGCCGCCGTTCTTCTTGGAGCTGCTCGGGCCGCTGCTGCAGATGCGCACCCGCACCGGGCGGCCCCACTGGCTGATCCTGGACGAAGCGCATCACCTGATGCCGGCCGACTGGCGGCCGCCGGACCTGATGCTGCCGGAACAGGTGCGGAACATCGCCCTGATCACCGTCCACCCGGAGCTGCTTGCCCCGGAGATGATCAGGCGGGTCGACACGCTCTTGATCGTCGGTTCCAAAGCCGAAGACATGCTGGCGACGTTTTGCCAGGCGGCGGGCGTGGACCTGCCGCCGCTGGCGCCGCCGAACTTGGAAGCCGGCGAGGTCCTGCTGTGGACGCCCGGCGGCGATCCGCCGCGGACGTTCAAGGCCTATCCCTGCCGGACGGAGCGCCGCCGCCACCGCCGCAAGTACGCCGAGGGCGAGTTGCCGCCCGACCGCAGTTTCTACTTCCGCGGACCTCAACAGAAGCTCAACCTCCGGGCGCAGAACCTGATGCTGTTTCTGCAACTGGCCGACGGCGTAGACGACGAAACGTGGATGCACCACCTGCGGAACGGCGACTACTCGCAATGGTTCGCCGATTGCGTGAAAGACGACGACCTGGCGATGGCCGCCAAGCAGATCGAAGGACTCGAGGGCGTGAGCCCCCGCGACAGCCGGGCCATGATCCGCGCGGCGATCGAGCGGGATTACGTCGTCATGGCCAGCTCGGCCATGCCGGTAGCCGGCGCCAGTTGAGCGGCACAACGTGAGCCGACGCTGTCCGGCGGGCGCAGTGGCCGCCGCCGCCGGTCGGAAAGTACGACGCCGCCGACCGCGTCTTCTCTGCCATCGACGGCCAGCAGGTGCTCAACCACCACCCCGCAGCCGCCGCTCAGCGAGCGGCCGGCGCGCCGGCGCAATTCAATGAATGCCTTGGATTTCCGTTCAACAAGGTGGTATTATTTACGGGGGCGAAGTGCGGCCAGCGGCTGGTTCTTTCCTTTTTCTCGTTTTTGCGCACGGAGTACACGCGCGGCGACTCCGGGGGCGCACCTATGACTTCCATTACCGCTCGCGACTTCATGGCGGCCGATCCGGTCACGCTCTTTCCGGAGACCGACGTGCTCGACGCGGTCCAGGTGCTGCTGGACCATCGGCTGTCGGGGGCGCCGGTCGTCGCCAAGGACCGCCGGTATCTGGGCGTGTTCTCCGAGAAGTGCTCGATGCAAGTGCTGCTGGACGCCGCCTACGAGCGACTCCCCGTGCGGCACGTCGGCGCGTACATGGACTCCGAAGCGCAAACGATCGGCCCGGCCACGCACCTGCTTTCAGTCGCGCAGGTGTTTCTGCTCACCCCCTATCGCGTGCTGCCGGTGGTGGAGCATGGTTGGCTGATCGGCCAGGTCGCCCGGCGCGATGTGCTGCAGTGCTGGATGGAGTTGATCGCCGAGTCGCCCGACCAAAACCGCGACGCCGCGCTGGCGTATTTCAGCGAGCTGTTTGCCAGCGAGGAAGCGCCGCTGGCGTAGGCGATCCCTCGAACTTTAGGGGCGCTGCCGGCCGTCGGCGGGTTCGGGCTGCGGCCTTGCGGCGCGGCGCCATTCTCCGGGACTGGCCGAGGGACGGATGGTTTGATACCCTCAAGCGATTCGCCATCTCTTGCCGCCGGTATTCGATTACGCCACGATGACTGACATGACGCAGCCCATTGCCGGAGTGACGCCGGCCAGCGAGCGGGAAGCCACCATTATGACCGTTTGGCCGTCGCTAGCCGCGACGGCGTACGGCCGGTGGTGGGGCCGCCGATTCGAGAACGAGCTGGGCATCACGCTGCTGGGCGTCCCGATTACGCTTGGCCGCCTGATGGCGCTCGTGTCGATACCGTTTATCCTGCCGCTCTATTTCCATATGCTCATTCCGCGGCTGCCTGGCGTGGTGTTCGGCGTTCCGAACCCTGCCTGCCGACGATATCGGCTCACGAATCGACGCCTTATCGTCGAGCAGCCGTTCGGCGGCGGCGAGCAGAAGAGCGTGTCGCTCGACCGGTTCGATTCGATTGCGATCGAAGTCCAGCCCGGACAGGCATGGTACCCCTCCGGGGACCTCGTGTTCCGCGATGGACCGATTGAGACGTTTCGGCTCGCCGGCGTTCCGCACCCGGAGGCGTTCCGGCAGACATGCCTCAAAGCGCACCAGGCTTTCGTCGGCGTGGAAAAAGCCAGGCAGTTGGGCGTCGCAAGCGCCTAACCAGCGCCGCTCGCTTTTCACCGCCCCCCGCGCCCCCTCTGCTTTCCTAGCCGGACCGCCACGCGGTCCGGGCAGCGCGCCGCCGAATCCCTGCGACCGGGCACCGTAACGATCGTATCAGCGGCGGAACTCTTGCTGGACTCGTAGCGCGGGCCGATCGCGCCGGCTCTGCCTCCGCCGGCAATTCCGCGGGCCTCTGCTAGCGTGCCGCGCCGATGTAGTCAGCGATGGCTCTTCCGGCCCATCGGTTTTGCTAGGTTCGAGGCCACGGCAATGACCGCTTTAACCGCGCGCGCATTTCTCAGCGGAGCGATTCTCACCCTGGGCCCGTTCGCCGGGCTCAGTCATGCTGCCGAGGTCGTCGGCGCCATCGCGCCGCAACCAGGTATGCGGGCGGCGGCCCGGCCCGCCCTGCGGCATGGCGTGTTCAAGTTCAGCAGTTACCCGGCGGCGTGGACGGCGGCGCAAAGCTCCAGCCGCCCGATCCTCGTTTTTGCCACCTCGCCGAACTGCCCCCACTGCGTGCGGATGATTAGCGACAGCCTCCGGGCGACACCCGTATGCCGGTTCCTCAATGAGTCGTTCGAGACGGTTTATTCCGATCGGTTCGAGCAGCCGGAACTGGTCGCCAAGCTCGGCGTGCGGCGGTTTCCCACGACCTTCATCGTCGGGCCGGACAACCAGGTGATCGACGTCCTGGAAGGGTACGTCGACGCCAAGACGCTGGCGGCCCGGCTGCAGACCTCCGTAGCGGCGCAGCAAGCGCCGACGCAGACGCGCTAACACGGCGCCCGGTCAGGCGAACAGCCGCTTGGCGGCGGCCTGGCCCCGTGCCGCGATGGCCGCCTCGATGGCCGCGGACTGGTCGGCGTCGAGCGTCCACCCCATCGCGCCGGCCGTTTCTTCAATCTGCCAGGGACGCTTTGCTCCGCACAGCGCCGTCGTGATGCCCGGCTGGTGAATCGTCCAGTTGATCACTACCTGGGCGACGGTTCGCCCCGCCGCGGCGGCGATCGCGCGAAGCTGGTTCACCAGCGCCAGGTTCTTGGCGAATTCCTCGCCCTGGTACATCGGGTAATTGCGGCGCGAGTCGCGGTCGCCGAGCTTCGCCGCGTCCGTGATTCGCCCGGCCAAGAGCCCTTTCATGAGCGGCCAGTAGGCCGTCACTGCAATGCCTTGCGCGCGGCACCAGGGAATGGTCTGGCGCTCGATGTCGCGCTGCAGCATGTTGTACGGCAGTTGGACCGCAGTGAGCGGACAAACGGCGTGGAACTCCTGCAACTGGTCGAGCGTTGCGTTCGAGGCGCCGGCGGCAAGTGCCTTGCCGGCATCGACCAATTGGCGGATGGCGCCGGCCGACTCCGCCACCGGAATCTGGGGATCGGGGGCGTGAAGATAGAACAGCTCCACCCGATCGACGCCGAGTCGCCGCAGGCCTTCATCGCACTCGCGGAGCAGCGTCGCCGGGCGGCCGTCCTGCTCCTGCTTGCCGGCGGCGTTGTAGTGGATGCCCCCCTTGGTGGCGATCACCACGTCGTCCCGCCGCCGCCCATCGAGCGCGCGGCGGATCAGCCGGTCGCTTTCTCCCTGGGGGCCGTAGCAATAGGCGGTGTCAATGAAGTTGACGCCCGCGTCCAGCGCCGCACGGATCGTGGCGATGGAGTCCCCGTCATTTACGTCGGTCGTCGTGACGCCGGCGATCGGCCAGGCGCCAAACGCGACGGCGGACACGCGAATCGAAGTCCTGCCCAACGGCCGCAGGTCCACGATGCTTCGGCTAGAGTCGGTCATGGCAATTCTCGCTGTTCCCTCCGGGGTCGTCCTGGCGCCACGCCGCAGCCTCCTCGCCGTCCAGCCGGAGGGTCAGGCACTTGGCGCTGCCGCCCGCTTTCACGAACTCGCTGAGCGGAACCTCCACCGGCGCGAAGCCCGCGGCTCGCAGTCGCCCATGGAGGCCGGAGCAGCCGATGTTGGTGACGACCGCGCGGCCGACCACGGCGGCGTTGCAGGCGAAGCTGCGAGCCTCGGCTTCCTCGACTTCGATGAGGTTCGCAATGTTCGCCCGGATCACGCGCCGGCCGTATTCATCCAGCGCCGGCGGGAACCAGATCGCCGTCTGGGCGTCCAGCGGGCAGAAGCAGGTGTCGAGGTGGTAGAAGTGGGCGCTCACCAGTTCCAGCGGCAGCACGCGAACGCCGAGCAACGTCCCGATCTTCTGGTGTCCGATCGCGTCGCTCCGCTGGCGATAGCCGGCGTAGAGCGTGTCGCCGCAGAACAGCGCATCGCCGGCGCCTTCGAACGCGTGACCGTCCGGCGGGTCGAGCGCCTCGAAACCATGCTCCGCGAGCCAGCGGCGGAAGTGCGGCTGCTCGCCCGCCCGCTGCTCGTGCCGAAAACGGGAGACAATCGCCCGCTTCCGGTAAATGAGCGCGGCATTGGCGGTGAACACCATGTCGGGCAGCCCCTCCACGGGCGGAACCAGCGAGACTTGCGCGCCGGCCGCAACCAACGCCGCTCTCAGCGACTGCCACTGCGCGACGGCCGCCGCATGATCCGCCTGCCGGGCGATATCCATCCACGGATTGATGACGTAGTACACCCCGTAATGATCCGGCGGACACATCAATACCTGCGGCAAAGCCATCATTTCATTTATAGCCGAGCCAACCTGGCTCGGCGAAATGCCGTCGCTCGATGGATGCGCATTGCCTTGAGACTGCTGCGCCGTGCGCCCGGCCAAGATGGCCGGGCTATGTTTCAGGCCTCGAGTTTGGATACTTCCGCCACCAGCGCCCGCAGGAACGGCTCCACGTCCGTTACCAGTCCAACGGTCTGAAAGCTCCCGCGGTCGTTGAGCTTGATCACCGTCGAAGGGTTGATGTCGACGCACACCACCCTCACGCTGGCCGGCAGCAGGTTGCCGACGGCGACCGAGTGCAGCGTCGTGGCGATCATCAGGCAGAACGTCACGTCCCGTACGGCCGACCGCATAATCCTCTGGCACTCAAGCGCATCGGTCACCACCTCCGGCAGCGGGCCGTCGTCCCGTATGCTGCCCGAAAGATGGACCTCGACGCCGTGGCGAACGCAATCGTGCATGATGCCGCTGGCGAGCAAGCCCGACTCGACGGCCGCGCGAATCGACCCCGCGCGGCGAATGCGGTTGATCGCCCGCAGATGGTGCTCGTGGCCGGCGTCGACGATCGTCCCTTCGCTGAGATTCACGCCCAGGCTGGTGCCGAACAGCGCCTGTTCGATGTCGTGCGTCGCCAGCGCATTGCCCGCAAAAAGCTTGTGGATGTATCCCTGGCGAACTAGCCGCGAGACCAGCGGCCCGCTGCCGGTGTGGACGATCGCCGGCCCCCCGACCAGCAGCGACTTGCCCGGCCCGCCGCGATTGGCGTGCAGTTGCCGAGCGATCTCGCGAATGACGATCCCCTTGGGTTTTTCGGTCGAGACGGCCGAGTTCATAAAGGCGAAGGCGTGCCCCTGCTCCTGCCGTTCCAGCGGAAACACCCGCACGCCGACATGCCCCACGACGATCCGCATGCCCCGCTCTCCGTCGGACATCGGCAGGCAGCGGGCGGCGCCGGCGTCCGCGTCGACGACAATGCCGCAGTCCATCTCCTGGTCGCCCACCGGCAGCCAGCGGCCGCCGCAGCGGACCTCGGTCCGCTGGTTGGTCGTGCTGTAAAAGCCCTCGGGAAACGCCCCGTCCATGTCGGCGTCGACCAGCCGGGCGTCGCCGCCGTGGACGGGCACGGCCCCGTGGTCGGAGATCTGGGAGATGATCGACTCCAACGAAGCCGCGTCGGCCGCGCGAACTTCGATGCGGGCGTAACTGGGATCCGCGCGGTCGTGCCCGACGGCGATATCCTTGATCCGGAACTCCCCGCCGGCCGCGGTGATGCCGTCCAGCACCTTGGGCAGAATGAGGCTGTCGATAATGTGCCCGCGGACTTCGACGTCCTCGACGGCCGCCAGGGGCGCGACGGGCTCGTGCGGGCCGAGACGTTCCGTCATTGAAGTCGCTCCCGAAGCAAGGAATTGGGGCTACCGCCTTGTACGCCGTAGCCGTCGTTCGTCAAATCATGCAAATTGTACTCGGCTTGCGGCCAGCGCTCTTCGGCGGGAGGCATTTTCTCCTGCTGCTGCAATCGCCGGCGCCCGCTCCTATCCGACATGCCATTGGCGGCCTATATTGAGGGTTTGCCGGACCGCCGCGGGCGCGCGTGGCTACTAAAAGCGGGCCACGGACCGGGTTATCCGTATCGCATGTTCTTTGCGCACCATGGCTGAGAAATCCCCTTCTTCTTGGGACGACCTGATCAAGCAACTTGGCGCCGCGCCGCCGCCGGACGCCCTGGAGCGTCGCCGGCCGGCCATCGAAACGAGTTTCCAGCCCCCGGAAGTCGCCTCGCCCCCCGCCAAACCCAAGGCCGGCAATTGGAATGCGCTGGCCAGCCAGTTGGGAATCGAACTGCCGCCCGAGCCGGAGCCGGCGCCGCCGGCCGAGCCGATTAAGCCGCCAAGCCGGCGCGACGTCGAGCCGCCCAGAGCGGCGTCCGCAAAGACGGGCGCCGCGGACCTCGAAGCGACCTTCGCGGGCATCGAGCCGATGGAGTCGATGTTCGAGGAAATCATCGAAGAAGAGATGGCCGACGTCGACTTCGCCGAGGGGGACGACGACGAAGAACTTAACGACGACGAAGACCTTGACGACGAGCACCGCCGGCGCCGCGAGGCAGAGCGCCAAGGGCTAAGCGGCGAAGCGGCCCGCAGCGCGTTCGAGGCCCTGTTCGAAGCCGGGTCCTTCAGCGCACTGCCGCCGCAGCAGGAGCGTCGGCGGCCCGCCGATGAGCAGCGCGGGCCCGATTGGCGCGACTTCGATGAGGTGGGCGCCGGCGCAGCGGCCGAGTTCGACGTGGAAGCCGAGGATGACGTTGAAGCCGAGGGCGATGACGACGACGATCGGGACGCGGACCACGCGGCTGGGCGGGCCGACGAGGAGCAGGATCGTACCAAACGACGGCGCCGCCGGCGGCGGCGCGGCCGCGGACGCGACCGGACGGCCGGCGAAACGCGCGACGCCGGCCCGGCCGATGCCGAGCGGGACGAGTCGGACGCCGACCAAGCCGCGTGGCCTGCGCCGCGAGCCGTTCACGAAGACGAGTCCGACGATGATCTGCCGCCGGACGAAGAAGGCCGTGACGAAGCGCACGAGTCCGACGACGAGGGAAAACGATCCCGCCGACGCCGTCCGCGACGTCGCCGCCGCGGCGTCCGCGACGCCGCCGAAGAAGGCCGCCTCGCTGCGCCCGTAGCCGACTCAGCCGGCGACAAGGCCGACGAGGGCGATGAACAGGATGACATCGTGTCGCCGGCCGCCGAGGAACATGACGGCGAGGCTGACGAGGACGGCGACGACGACGCCCTGAGCCGCGCTTCGCACAAGAACATACCGACCTGGTCCGAAGCGATCGGCGTGATCGTGGAAACGAACATGCAGGCCCGCAAAACGTCGCCGCAGCGGCCGAGCCCCTCGCGCGGCCGGGGCCGCGGGCGCGGCTGGCGCCGAGGCAAGTCGTGAACCGTCGCTGCTGATCCGAAGGCGACCCACGGCGTTGGGCGCACCAGCACGCCAGCGCCGCGCTGATGTGCCGCGCTGCGAGCAGCAAGGTAGTTGCGCTATGGGCCCCCATTCACATTTCGGCCAGGTGGTCGATGTCGCGGCGCGGCGGGTGTTCGCCGCCGAAGTTCACGTGGCCGACGGCCGGATCGCCGCCATCGTCCCCGCGGACAAGCCCGCCAGCGCCTTTCTGCTGCCGGGATTCATCGACGCCCACGTCCATGTCGAAAGCTCCATGCTCGTACCGAGCGAATTTGCGCGGGCGGCGGTCGTCCACGGCACAGTGGCCGCGGTGAGCGATCCCCACGAGATCGGCAACGTTCTCGGCGTCGCCGGCGTGCATTACATGTTGCACAACGCGACCGGCACGCCCTTCAAGTTCTACTTCGGCGCCCCGTCCTGCGTCCCGGCGACGACCTTCGAGACGGCGGGAGCGGCGATTTCCGTCGCGGAAGTCGAGCAGTTGCTCGACGACCCGCGGATTCGCTACCTCAGCGAGATGATGAACTTCCCCGGCGTGCTGGCGGGCGACTCGGCATGCCTGGCCAAGGTGCAGGCCGCCCTGCAGCGCGGCAAGCGCGTCGACGGTCACGCCCCCGGCCTGCGCGGAGCCGAGGCCGCCCGTTACATCGCCGCCGGGATGACCACCGATCACGAGTGCTTCACCAAAGAAGAAGCGCTCGACAAAATCGCCGCCGGCTGCAAGGTTTCCATTCGCGAGGGATCGGCCGCGCGAAACTTCGACGCCCTCTGGTCGCTGATCGGCGAGCATCCGTCGATGACCATGCTTTGCAGCGACGACAAGCATCCCGATGAGCTGCTTGCCGGCCACATCAACCTGCTCGTGCGGCGAGCCGTCGCGCGGGGCATCGACGCGTTCGACGCGCTGCGGGCGGCCTGCGTCAACCCGGTCGAACATTACGGGCTGGACGTCGGACTGCTCCGCGTGGGCGATCCGGCCGACTTCATCGAGGTCGATTCGCTCACGGCCTTCAACGTCCGGCGGACGTGGATCGGCGGCTCGCTGGTCGCCGAGGAAGGCCGGACCCTCATGCCGCGCGTCGAGCCGACCGTCGCGAACAAGTTCGTCGCCACCCACGTGCAGCCGGAACATTTTTCCGTACCGGCGCAAAGCGGGCGGCTGCAAGTCATCCAAGCGCTCGACGGGCAGCTTATTACCAACCGGCTGCCGGTCGAAGCGAAGCTCGCCGACGGCCAGACCGTGAGCGATCCGGGCCGAGACGTGCTGAAGCTGGTGGTCGTCAACCGCTACCGAACGGCGCCGCCCGCCGTGGCGTTCGTCACCGGGTTCGGGTTGCGTTCCGGCGCGATGGCTTCGAGCGTCGCCCACGACTCGCACAACGTGATCGCCGTCGGCGCCAGCGACGACGATCTGGCCGCCGCGATCAACGCCGTGATGGACGCCGGCGGCGCCCTGGCCGCCGTGAATCATCGCGACGGCGACCATCTCGTGCTTCCCTTGCCGGTAGCCGGGTTGATGGCCACGGGAACCTGCGCGGAGGTGGCCCGCGCCTACCAGCAGCTCGACTCGGCCGTCAAGCAATGGGGCTCGACGCTGCGGGCGCCGTTCATGACGCTATCGTTCATGGCGCTGTTAGTGATCCCGGCGCTAAAGCTGAGCGACCAGGGGCTTTTCGACGGCGAAAAGTTCGAATTCAGGCCGCTGTTTGAGTGACGGGTGATCGGTGATCCGTGACCCGCCGTGGTCAGTCATCCTCCTTCCATCCAGCATCCAGCGTCCAGCATCCAGCATCCAGCATCCAGCATGCCCGATCCATTCCTCCAAGCTGCCATCGACGAAGCGCGACAGGGGCTTGCCGAAGGCGGCATCCCGATCGGCTCGGTGCTGGTCATCGACGGCGCGATCGTCGGCCGCGGCCACAACCGGCGAGTGCAAAAGGGGAGCCCCATACTGCATGCCGAGATGGACTGCCTCGAAAGCGCCGGCCGGCTGAAGGCGAGCGATTACCGCCGCGCCGTCCTTTACTCCACGCTGTCGCCGTGCGACATGTGCAGCGGAACGGCTCTGCTGTACGGCATTCCGCGCATCGTCATCGGCGAGAACCGCACGTTCCAAGGCCCTGAGGCGTACCTCCGCTCGCGCGGGGTGACGCTGGAAATCGTCGACGACGACCAGTGCGTCCGCCTGATGCGCGACTTCATCGCCGCGCGGCCCGAGATCTGGAATGAAGATATCGGTAGCTGACGCCGACGCAGCGCCGCACCCAGTCCACGATGCCCATGCCCATGTTCGCGCGGTCGCGCATTTCGACGAAGTCGCTGGTGCAGCTTAGCCATCGACTGGCGACGGCGACTCACGCCGGGCTAGACGACCGCCGGATCTGGGCCAGCGAGGCCCAGCGCGGCGACCGCCGCCAACGCGAAGTCGTCCGGCAAGTGAGCGACGCGCTGGCCCGCGGCGAATCGATCGGCGACGCCCTGGCGGCCACGGGCGATTATTTCCCGCCCCTGTTCCGCCAGATCGTGGCCCTCGGCGACGCCACCGGGCAGCTCGACGTCGCTTACCGCCGCCTAGCGCAGCACTACGAACACCTCGCCACGGCTCGGCGGGCGCTGCTGGCGGCCCTCGCGTGGCCCGCCCTGCAGCTCGGCATCGCCGCTGCGGCGGTCGGGCTGGTCATCTGGATCTCGGCGACCCTCGGCCTGAAGAACGCCGCCGGCCAGCCGCTCGACATGTTCGGGCTGGGACTCACCGGGCGAACCGGACTGGCGATTTACCTGCTCGCCCTGACGACGATCCTCGTTGCCGCCGGTGGGTTGCTCCACGCGGTGCGCCGCGGGGCCCTAAACACCGAGGCGCTTCACCGGTTCGTTTTGAAGCTGCCCGGCGTGGGCGATGCGGCCCGAACGCTGGCCCTGGCCCGTTTCGCCTGGGCGATGCAGTTGGTGCTCGACACGGCGATGGACCTCCGCAAGGCCCTGCCGCTGGCGCTGGAGGCCACCGGCAATAGCGTCTACGCCAGCCTTGGCCCGCAGGTGGCCAGCAGCATCGGTCGCGGCTTGACGGTGCACCAGTCGCTGGCCGCCACCGGCGCCTTCTCCGGCGAACTGCTTGACGCCGTCGAGGTGGGCGAGCAATCGGGCATGCTGGCCGAAACCATGCACCGCCAATCGAAGCTGTACGACGAGCGGGCCGCTGCGGCCATGAATATGCTCGGGCAGGTGTTCGGTTACGCCGTGTGGGCGATCGTGGCCGCGCTGATCATCACGCTGATCTTCCGCGTGTTCGCATCATACCTTAGCGCCATCAGCAGCGTCGCGCCATGACGCGCCCTTCCGCCTTCCGCCACCACGCTCACTGCGACAGCGTCCGCAGATGCGCAACCACGCCCGCCCGCGGCTCGCTGAGAAGCTGATCCACCCGCTGGCTCAGCGGCGCCGCCGCCGTGCCGTTCGGCAGGCGGAGCGCGGCCAGATAGTCGATGAGCGCTCCCGCCGCCCCCTCGGTGGAATGCAGCGCGAAGTGGACCCACAACCACGCCTCGGCGTAGTCGAGCTGCGTCATCTGTTCCGCCGTGGCCAGTTGCTCCAGCCGCCGCAAGTCGGGCCGCCAGCCGCCCGCGGCCAGTTGGCTCGCCAGGTGATCGACGTGAGTCCGATGGACGCCGTTGCGGCCGCGGCTGACTTCGAAATACTCGGCCAGGCCTTCGTCGAGCCACAGCGGAATGCTCGGCACGGATGCGTGCAGGTAGCCGTGGGCGACTTCATGCCGCAGGTCCTCGGCGATCGCGTCGTTCCAATGCGCGTAGATGGCCAGTCGGCCCTCGCTCTCGACGAAAATCGCCCGGCGCTCCGGAAAGCCGGGATACTCCCGCGAGACGTGCCGGCGATAAGCCATCTCGTCGGCGAACAAATGCACATGAATCGGCGTCGCCGACGGCGGCAAGCGGAGCCGCGCGACGATCGCCTCGCGCTCCGCGACCAGTTCGCCGAGTAGCCGATGGTTCTCCGGCAACAGAAAGTCGGCGTGGAACACCAATTGCCCGACGGCGAGCGGATGAGCCAAATAGGCCGCCGAGTCCTTCTCGCGGCGCGCCGTTTCCGGCGCCGGTCTGGGCCCCAGGGCCTGGCAGGCCCAGAACGTCGGCAAAGCCGCTGCCAGTGCCGCTAGGAGGGGCCAGTTTCGCATCCGTGCGCTCGACCGAGGCCGCTGGGGAGGCGGCGCTGCGGGCGCCGGTGAAAGCAAATTGTAGCCCAGCAGCCGCAAGCGCCGAAGACCAGTTGTGCCTACAATGACCGACGGCAAACATACGCACTCGCTCGCGCGCCCGACCTGGCTAGGTCGGGGCTAATAGACACACACGAAACGTGCTCGCCCACCGCCTAGCCCCGACCTAGCCAGGTCGGGGCAGCGCGCGGCACACGGCTTCAATAGCGCTACCAACGCCGCCACGACGGCGCCTCACGCCAGCGTCGCCCCGCGCCGCGCGATCAGCTCGTCCAGCACGGCCTTGAGCTTCGGCAAGATTTCGTCGTATGCAAACTGCCCTAGCGACTCGCTGCCCCGTTTCAGGTTGACGACCGAGGGACCGCACCAGAGGCCCAAGTCCGCATCGTCCGTCTCGCCGGGGCCGTTCACGCGGCAACCCATCACGGCGATCGTGATGGCGTGGTCCCGCGCATAGCGGGTCATCTCCTTCACCTGTTCGGCCAGTTCGATGAACGCTTCGTTTTCGACGCGCGAGCAGCTTGGGCAACTGATGATGTTCAGCGTGCTCAAACCATAGTCCACGACCGACCGAACCCGACCGGCGGCGATGTCCGCCAAGATTTGCCGGCCGGCGGCGATCTCCTCCGGCTTGCGGGCGTTGGAGACGGTCAGCGACACGCGAATCGTATCGCCGATGCCGCGACTGAGGAGCTGCTCGAAGGCGATTCGCGTCTTCACGACGCCGTCGGGCGGCAAACCCGCCTCGGTGACGCCCAGGTGGAGCGGCACATCGGGGCGCAACTCCGCAAAGCGGCGGTTGACTTCGACGACCTTCGCCGGATCCGAGTCCTTCAGCGACACGCAGTAGCGCGTAAAGCCAATCGCGTCGAGCAGCGCACAGTGTTCCGCCGCGCTGTCGAGCATCGGGCCCACCGAGTCGTCCGGGGCGTAGCGGTTGCGCACCGCCGGATCGACGCTGCCGCAGTTGACGCCCACGCGGAGCGCGCAGTCGTTGTCCGCGGCGACTTGCGCCAGGTAGCGGACCTTTTCCTGCCACGGCTTCTGCCGTTCGTGGTGATACAGATGCCCGGGGTTGTAACGGATTTTGTCGACGTGCGGCGCCACCTGCTCGGCGAGCCGGTAGTTCTCCTGCAAGTCCACCGACAGGTTGGCCTCGGTCTGCCGGCGGATTTCGGCTAGCGCGGCCGCGTCCTTGACGCTATCGACGGCCACTCGAACAACGTCGGCGCCGGCCGCATGCAAGGCGTTCGCCTGCGCGACGGTGGCGTCGACGTCCTGCGTCCGCGTCGCCGTCATGCTCTGCACGGCAATCGGGTGCTGTGCGCCGATATGGATGCCGCCGATGCGGACCGATCGGGTCGGATTGCGCTGGATCTCCACCTGCATCTCGCGGCTGTACCGAGTTCGCTTATTGGAAGCCAGGCCGCGGCAGCGACCGAGGTCGTCGGGCGTCCCCAGAGTCTGCTGCCCGCGCGGCTGATGCGATTCTAGGTCGTCGGCCGCGGGGGGTCGAGGCGGCGCAAACAGCCCGCACGGGGCCCCCGGCGTCTCACCGCGAGGCGAACTGCAAACTTAACATCAAAAACGTATAGCCGTTGAACAGCATGTGACAGACGATGCACGGCAGGATCCGGTGCGTCCGCTGGTACACGTAGCCCAAGACGAAGCCCAGTAGAACGAGCGGGGCCGGCGCCAGGCCCTGCCCCGTATGGGCCAGGCCGAACAGCGTGCCGCTGAGGACCACGGGCCCCCACGTCGCCCGCTTCGGCAGCGTCTGACCGCCCGGCACGCCGCCGGCGCCGCCGTCCGGCTCGCCGGTTGGCTCTCCAGCCGCGTGCGAGTCGTCTTGCCGTCCATCGCCGGCCGGCGACGCCCCGCTGCTGCTGGGCGACTCGCGACGTTCCAGCCATCCTTGCAGCACCAGCCGAAACGCCGTCTCCTCGTACAGCGGCGCGGCGACGACCGCCATTAGCGCCGCCGCCGCCATCATCGCCGGCGAGTGGTGCACCACCAGCTCCTCGATGAGCGGATGCGCCTGATCGCTGGGAAACGCCAAATTCAGCGCCAGCAGCGCCCCGTAGATCGGCGCCAGGCTGGCGGCAAACGCAATCGCCCCCACGCGAATATCCCGCAGCGCTTGACGCCCGTCGGCCGGCAGGCCCAAATCCCGCCGCGTCGCTCCGAAGGCGACGCCCAGCAGCGCGTAACACGCCAAGGCCAGCAAGATGGTGACGGCCGCCGACTCGACCAGCAGTAGCGGCATCGACTCGGCCTTCGCGCTTGCTAGAGCGATGCCATCGACGAGCGACGCCGCCGCAGCGCCGCCGTACGCCGCCGCCGGCGCCGCGCCAGCGGCCGATAGCGCCAGCGCCGTAACGAAAGCCAGCGGACTGGGCTCTTCTGCGACCGCCCCCCATCCGACCAGCGCTCTGCCCAGCGGGATCATCACCGGCGCCAACATCAACAGCGGCGCCAGTGCATTCCACGGCGCCGCGCGACGCGGCTCGTACGGCAACAGCGGGCGCCCGTCGATGTGAATCTGAAACAGCCGGAACAGAACCGCCAGGCTGACCGTGCCGGCTATCAGCACGGCCGCTGTCAACGCTGGCGAGGCAGGTTCTTCCATCGAGGCGAGCAAACCGAAAAAGCGGCAGACGGCGACCAACGGCAGGCGGGGCGGCGAAGTCGCGCGGTCTACGTTCGCCCGGCCGCTCGGCGCACCCGCCCGCGCCAGCCGGTGCGTCGCAAGCAAGTGCTGAAGTTCACTCCATCCGCCGCATCATCCGCACCGCGACGAGGATGTATTCCACGGCCGAATAGGCCGTCAGCGCAATGGCAGCCCACAGAAGCACCGGCAGCCCCCAGGCGATCCAAGCCGGCAGGTCGCTGGCGAGCATCCGCTCGCCGGCGTCGTAGTAGCGAAGCTGGCCGATGCTCAGCGCAGCGGCCAGGCACTGGAACAGCATCTTCCACTTGCCCGACCACTTGGCGGAGAAGTCGCCCCCCTGGTTCTCGATGAAGCTCCGCAGGGCCGTTACCGCCAGCTCCCGTGCGAGAATCAACACGGCCATCCACGCCGCGACGCCCGACGCCGGCTCGCCGCTGGCGAGCTGCGGCGCCGCGGCCAGGTAGATAAACGTGCCGCAAATGATCATCTTGTCGGCAAACGGATCGAGAATGCGGCCAAGCTGCGTAACCTGGCCGTATCTCCGCGCCCAGTAGCCGTCCACCCAGTCGGTGCTGGCCGCCACGATGAACACCACCAGCCCGGCGGTGTAGTAGCCCAAGCTCAGCAGGGCGAACAGCACCACAGCCAACACGAGCCGGCTCACCGTCACCTGATTGGGCACGTTCCAGACGCGCGGCCGAGCGGCGGGCACGACAGTTTGCGACATTCCAGTCTTCAAGCGCGCGGTGAAAAGCTATCAGGGCGTCGGCCGGCTGAACCGCCCAACGCCGTTAACGCGACGGCCCGCACGGGGCGCCTATTAGATCATACCCTCGGCTGGCGACAATTTCACAGAGCGCAATTCGCCCCGCCGACAGGCCCCGCCCGGTAACGTACACCACGCCGTCCACGTCCGGAGCGTCGGCGTAGCTGCGGCCGATCCACACGTCGCGCTCGCCGGGTACCGCGGCGTCGATGAGCACGTCCATCTGGCGGCCGACCTGCCCCGCGTTCCACTGGAACGCCACCTGCTGCTGGATGGCCATCAGCCTGGACCGCCGGGCCTCCATGACGTCCGCGGGAACATGGTCGGGCAGCTTCGCCGCGGGCGTGTCGGGCTCGAGCGAATACGTGAAGACCCCGGCCCGTTCGAATCGCTGCTCGGCGACGAAATCAGCCAGTTCGGCGAACTGCTCTTCCGTTTCGCCCGGAAAGCCGGTGATGAACGTCGTCCGTAGCACCAAGTTGGGAATCGCCCGGCGGAGCTTCGCCAGCAGCGACTCGGTCTCGGCGCGGCTGACGCGTCGCTGCATCCGCCGCAGCATCGTGTCGTTGATGTGCTGCAACGGCATATCGAGGTACGGCACAATGCGGCGACTCGCGGCGATCGTCTCGATCAGCTCGTCGCTGAAGTACATCGGGTACAGGTACATTAGCCGGATCCACTGGAGCCCGTCCACCGTCTCCAGCTCCCGCAGTAGCTCGACCAGCCGCGGCTCGCCGTACAGGTCCTTGCCGTAGTACGTCGTGTCTTGGGCGACGATCACCAGCTCGCGCACGCCGTCGGCCGCGAGCTCCCGCGCCTCGGCCACGACTTCTTCCAGCGGCTTGGTGGCGTGCTTGCCGCGCATCTTCGGAATTGCGCAGAACGTGCACAACCGGTCGCAGCCTTCGGAGATTTTCAAGAACGCGAAGTGCCGCGGCGTGATCCGCAGCCGTGCGGTGTCCGGCAACGGGTGGGTCGGCGCGGGCCGAAAGACGGTGCGCTGCTCGGTGAGTCCGCCCAACAGCCGGTCGGCGACCTTGGTGACGTGCTCGCGGCCGAACACGCCCACCAGGTGATCGATGTCCGGCCGCTCCTCCAGCAGCGCTTCCTTTTGACGCTCGGCCAGGCAGCCGGAAACAATCACGCCCCGCAGCTTGCCGCTCCGCTTGAGTTCAAGCATCTCGTCGATAGCGCTGAACGACTCGTCGCGAGCCTGCTCGATGAAACCGCACGTATTGACGACGGCGAAGTCGGCGTCTTCCGGCGCGGCGACCAGTTGATAGCCGTCAAGCTGCAACATGCCGAGCATCCGCTCGCTGTCGACCAGGTTCTTGGGGCAACCCAGGCTGATGAAACAATATTTGCCTTTGGAAGCGGCGGCGTGGCCGCCCGCGCGGCGAGACTTCGCGGCCGCCGGCGGAGCGAGAATGGGCAGTTCGGGCGTCATAGGGGAGCGTCGATTCCGTAAGACGCCTTCACGTCTCTCGGCGGGCAGGGTGAATGGGGCGGCGCAACCCATGATTCTAGCGCGTCCGCCGGCGCTCGCCAATGCGCCCGAACAACCTGGTCACCGCCAGTGGGCGCCCGGCGTGCCAGACTCTGCCGCTCGCTCCCGGCGGGCTTTACAGTGCAGCCGCAGCGCTGTAATATACACATGTACACAATTTCCGCTTCCTGTACGCTAGTTCGCCCCCGCGGCCGCCACGCCCCCATGCAACCCGAACTACCGCCCGAGCAGGTCCGCGGCGCCCTCGAAACTGTCGCCGAGGAGATCCTGGCCGAAGGTCACATGCTCCGGCCGCCCATCGACGCCCTACGGCTGGCCCAGCGCCTGGGGTTGACCGTGGCACACGATGGCCCAGCGGCGGTCCGCGCTCGCTTGGTGCAGTTCGGTTCCGTCGGCAACGGCGCTGGGACGATCGTGCTGGCCGACGATCCTCGCCCGGAGCGGCGGCATTGGGCCGTCGCCCATGAAATCGGCGAGTCGCACGCATTCCGCGTGTTCAGCGAGCTGGGTATACGGCCCGGCGAGGCAGCGCCGGCGGCTCGCGAGGAGGTCGCTAATCGGCTCGCCGGCTGCCTGCTGTTGCCGCGAACGTCCTTTCTCCGCGACGGCCTCGCGCTCGACTGGGACCTCCGCGCCCTGAAGTCGCGTTACGCGACGGCAAGCCACGAGCTCATCGCCCGTCGCATGCTGGAAATGCCGCCGCCGGTGATCATTACCCTGGTCGACCAGGGACGGCGACAATGGCGACGCAGCAATCGGCGCCCTTACGCGCCGCCCATGACGCCGCAGGAATCCAACGTCTGGCAAGCTGCTCACGACCGCGGCGCGGCGACGCGCTGCCGGGCCAGCCGGCTGCCCGAGGGACTCGCCGATATCCGCGCCTGGCCGATCCAGGAACCGCAATGGAAGCGGGAGATCGTCCGCACGGCGCTAGCCGAGGACCCTTGGTAGCTCGCCGGCCGCCGGGACGGCGAGTCGCGCCAATTCGCC
>QEVI01000053.1 GCA_003576855.1 Planctomycetota bacterium | reverse complement strand
CGAGGACCTGATCGCGGATTTGAGTGCGGCGCTCGACTCGACTCGCTAACAGAGCCGCGGCTCGACGAGCCGCCGGAGCGGATATCGAAATGCAATTCCGGACGCGGGCCATCCACATTGGCCAAGAAGCCGACCCTCAGACCGGCGCCGTCGTTCCGCCGCTTCACCTTGCCTCGACGTTCGTCCAGCCCGGCGCGGGCCAGTGGGGCCAGTACGACTACTCCCGCAGCGGCAATCCGACGCGGAAGGCGTTTGAAACGACGCTCTCGTCGCTCGAAGGGGGTGCGGGTGCGCTGGCCTTCGCCACCGGCATGGCCGCCATGCACTGCGTCGTGGCCTCGCTGCGTAGCGGCGACCACGTCGTCGCCGGCCGCGATATTTACGGCGGCGCTTACCGCTTGCTGCACAAGGTCGCCGATCGCGCCGGCATAACGGTTACGCTCGCCGACACGACCGACCTGGGGAAGCTGGAAGAGGCGTTCACGCCGAACACCAGGATGTTGTGGCTTGAAAGCCCCGGCAATCCGCTGATGTCGATCACCGACATTGCGGCTTGCGCCGAAATCGCGCATCGCCGCGGGGCGCTGGTCGGCGTGGACAGCACCTTCGCCACGCCGGTGCTGACGCGGCCGCTGGAGCTTGGCGCCGACGTCGTGATGCACTCGGCGACCAAGTACATTGGCGGACACAGCGATGCGATGGGGGGCGCCCTGGTCGTTCGCGACAAAAAGCTGCTGGACGAGCTCTACTTCCTGCAGAACGCGACCGGCGCCATCATGGGGCCGTTGGAATCGTTCCTCTGCTCGCGCGGCCTGAAGACGCTGGAACTGCGAGTTCGCGAGCAGTGCCGCACCGCGCAGCGGCTCGCTGAGTGGCTGGCTTCCCACTCGCGGGTGGCGCGGGTACTCTACCCAGGATTGCCGGGCCACCGCGGCCATGCGATCGCCCGGCGCCAGATGGACGGGGCGTTCGGCGCGATGATGTCGTTCGAGATCCGCGGCGACTTCGCGGCGGCCAAGCGGCTGGTCGAATCGACCCGGCTGTTTCAGCTCGCGGTGAGCCTGGGAGCGGTCGAATCCCTGATTGAGCAGCCGGCATCGATGTCGCACGCCAGCTACGACGCCGCCGACCGGGCGCGGCACGGCATCGCCGACGGGTTGATCCGCCTTTCCGTCGGCCTGGAAGCTCCGGAAGACCTGCAAGCCGACCTGGAACAAGCGCTGGCCAGCCTCTGTATCGCGTAACGCCCAGCGTTTCCCATTTCATCCCTGCAACCCCGGGCGAACGACCGGGCTTTGGAGCCACCCATGCAACTCGGTTTCGTCACGGCCATTTTCGGCGATCTTTCGTTCGAGGAAGTCCTCAAGCATGCCCGCGAGATCGGCTACGACTGCGTCGAAGTGATGTGCTGGCCGCCGGGCGTTCGCGACCGGAAGTACGGGGGCGTCACGCACATCGACTGCACCGACTTCACGCAAGCGCAGGCCGATGACGTCCGCGGCCTGTGCGAGAAGCACGGCGTGACGATTTCAGCGCTGGGTTATTACCCCAACGCGCTGTCGCACGACGCGGCGGAAGCGGACATAGCCCGCACGCATATTCGCAAGGTGATCGACGCGGCGGCGATGCTCGGCTTGCCGGGCATGAACACGTTTATCGGCGCCGACCACACGCTGCCGCTGGACGATAATCTACTGCAATTCGAACGGGTGTGGCCGGAGATCATCCGGTACGCCGAGAACCGGAACGTCCGCGTGGGCATCGAGAACTGCCCGATGCTTTTCACGAAGAGCTGGCCCTTTGGGTGGAACCTCGCGCGTACGCCGTCGATCTGGCGGCGAATGTTCGAGATCATCCCGTCGGCGTTTTTCGGCCTCAACTACGATCCGTCCCACTTGCGGATGCAGCTTATGGATCCGATCGCGCCGATTCGGGAGTTCGGGCCGCGGATTTTCCACTCGCACGCCAAGGACATGCGGATCGACCGCGAGAAGCTCGACCGCGTCGGGTCGCTCGTGCCGCCGATGGACCGCAGCACCGCGAAGATCCCGGGCCTGGGCGACATCAACTGGGGCGCGTACATCGGCGCGCTGTCCGACGCGGGGTTCGACGGCCCGGTGTGCGTCGAGGTCGAGGACCACGCCTTTGAAGGGAGCCTGGAGAAGCGCCGCAAATCGCTGGAGATCAGCTACGGTGTGCTGCGGCCGCTGGTGGCGTGATCGTGGGCGAGCGTCTCCGACGCTCGCATGGGGCGGTTGGCGGCCGGGAGTTGGTCGCTGGCTCTTGCGGTAGGGGCGGGCGTTGCGGTGCATCCGCGTTTCGGAGAAACGCGGCCACGGGTCGTGGGCGAGCGTCTCCGACGCTCGCATGGGGCGGTTGGCGGCGGGGAGTTGGTCGCTGGCTCTTGCGGCGGGCGGGGGCGTTGCGGTGCATCCGCGTTTCGGAGAAACGCGGCCACGGGGGCCTACAGTCCCTCGGCCGCCTTGACGATCCGCCAGCAGCGGTGAATGCGGGCGTTACGAAAGTCTTCGGGGATCGTCTGCCTGGTGATTTCACGATAGGTCGTCCCGGCCAGGGCGGTCTCATCCAGCTTGAACCGCCGGGAGTTCGTCGAGAAGTACACGACGCCGCCGGGTCGCATGACGCGCAGGACTTGCGCAAGCAGCGCGGCGTGATCGCGCTGCACGTCCCAGTCTTCGTTGAGCCGCTTGCTGTTGGAAAACGTCGGCGGATCGACGACCGCCAGGTCGAACCGCGGCTTGCCGCCTACGGTGGCCAGGTAACCTCGCGCGTCGGCCCGTCGCAACCGGTGCTGGGGGCCGTCGAACCCGTTGAGCCGCAGATTGGTTTCCGCCCATTCCAAGTACATCGGCGAAAGGTCGACGCTTGTCGTCTCCGCCGCGCCGCCGGCGGCTGCATACACGGTAAAGGCCCCGGTGTAGGCGAACAGATTGAGGAACGTCGCCCCTTGCGCGTCGTTGCGAACCATCGACCGAGTGATGCGGTGGTCCAGGAACAGCCCCGTGTCGACGTAGTCCGAAAGATTCACCTGAAATCTCAACCCCCCTTCCTGGACGACGCGGATCGCCTGGCGGTCGGCGACCCGTTCGTACTGCTGTCGGCCGCGCTGGCGCTCGCGGTGCTTTACGAACACCAGATCGCGCGGCACGCCCAGCACGTCCGCCGCAGTGCGCACCATGTGGTCGAGCCAGTCGGCGTGTTCGGCGGGCGTGCGGTCGTGCGGCCGCTCGAACTCGGCGATATGCAGGGCGTCTTCATAGCGGTCGACCGCCAGGGGGACTTCGGGAATGTCGCGTTCGTACAGGCGGTAGCAGGTGATGCCGCGCTTCGTCGGCCAGCGGCGGAGGTGGTGGGCCCGCTTCTTCAGTCGATTGGCGAACTCCGCGGCCTGTCGCGCCGCCTCCGTGCGAAGTCCGCCAAAGGCGGGCTTGGCGGCGAGGCGCGACTTGGCCGTCGCTTCGGGCTCTCCCTCGCGGGGATCGGCCGCGGTTGCGTGGCTGCCGCAAGCTGCCGCTTCGCACACTTGTTCAACACTTGCCGCGAAGGGCGAGGGCTCCGCAGCGGTAGTCGCGCCTTCATCGGCGTCGTCGGCTGGAGCGTGCACCCTGCGGCGCGGTGGACGTGGCCCGAAGTACTGGTAGAGCGTGCAGGGTATCCGGCCGTTGTACAGTTTCCGCCGCCGGTCCGCTTCCTGGCCGACGAGTTGTTCGAAGTCCGGCCGAGCCGACAGAATAAAGTGCGACCATGTCTTGAGACGGCGCAGTACGGAGGGCATCGAGCGGTACAACCGCTCGACGTCGTCATCGGTTCCCATGCGCAGGCCGTAGGGGGGATTGGTGATGACGCACCCGTACTGCCGACTGCTGGACAACTCGTCGAAGCGGCGCTGCTGGAAATGGATGTCGTCGACCACGCCGGCAAGCTGCGCGTGATGCCGCGCGAGCTTGAGCGACTCGGCGTCGGCGTCGCAGCCGATGATCCGCTGCGGCAGTGACGGCAGCGCCGCATCGCGGGCCTCTCGCCGGGCCTCGCTCCAAGCGCCGGAGGGAATGGCCGGCCATGCTTCGGCGGCGAACGACCGGTTCCGTCCCGGCGCGAGCCGCCGGCCCAGCAGCGCCGCTTCGATGACGATCGTGCCGGTGCCGCAGAACGGGTCGACCAGCGGCCGCTCCGGTTGCCAGAAGCTGAGTTGCACTAGGCCGGCGGCCAGCGTCTCGCGGAGTTGCGCCGCGGCGGCGAGCGTGCGATAACCGCGCCGGTGCAGGCCCTGGCCGGTCGCGTCGAGGTCGAGCGTCGCGGCGTCTGCGACAAGGGAAATCTCCACGGGCGCCGGCGGGCCGCTTTCCGGCACGCTTCCGCCGGGCCGCCGCGAGAGGAGCCGATCCACAATCGCCTTCTTTACGGTCCGTTGGATGGCCGGCACGCTGGTGAGCTGCGAGCGGTGCGACCGCCCGCGGACGGGAATCGCGGCGTCGGCGGCGATCCACTCCTCCCACGGCAAACTGCGCGTCGTATCGAAGAGGGCATCGAAGTCGGCCGCGGGAAAGGACGCCAGTTCGACGAGCACCCGATCGGCCGAGCGTAGCCACAGGTTGGCGCGTGCGAGCGCCAGCGGGTCGCCGCTGAAGGCGATCCGCCCGGGCCGGGCGACCTTGGCCGGGTAACCCAGCGCCTCAAGTTCATGCACCACGACCGATTCGAGTCCAAACGCGGCGGTGGCAATGAGGTTGAGGTGCATGGGCGGGCATCAGAAAATGGCGTTACAGCCGGCATGGCGGATTGCCCGTGCACCATAACTTGTAGCGCGTCATTCCTCCGCCGCGGCTCACTCGCAGCTCCAAGAGCGATCCGCACTTCGGGCAATACTCCGGCTCGACGAATGACTGGCCGCGGTCGGTCGCGTCCTGGCACCGGACGCACCGGGTGGCGCCGGGCTTGAACTCGAGCCGTTCCGGCGGAATCGGCTCGCGGCAAATCTCGCAGACGACGACCTGCTCCCACGGCTCGGCGTCGTCTCCGCCGTCGAGGACGATGTTCAGATTCGCCGACTGGCAGTTATCGCAGGTCAGCCGCGAGCCCTGATCGCCCAGCACCTCGCGAATGATCTCTTCGGGCGGCTCCGCGGCACGGCGAAAAAGGCCCAGTCGCCGCAGGCGGCGCACAATCTCCGCCGCGCCGCACACGGTGCGCCAACCGCAAGCACGACATTCAAGCTGAACGGCAACCATACATAGCCGAGCCGTGTCGGCTCGGCGAGGCCAACGAGACGCGGCCCCTATCAGCGGCCCAAATCCGCCGCCATCGCCATCCGGCGGGCGGCGCCGGAGGCATTTTAGCGCACTGCCACCACGCGGTTGAAGTGGAGTACGACCTCGCCATCGACGACGCGCCGCACCCCTTCGACCAGGCAATGCGGCTCGTTCACTTGCTCGCCGCGGCGGATGATCTCGTCCCGCGGCATGCCGGGCGGCACGGTGAACGTCGATTGGTAGATAATCTGGTTTCCCGCGTCCAACTCCGGCACGATGAAGTGGCACGTCGCCCCGTAGGTGAGCATCCGCACGGCGTAGGCGTCGTGGTACGGCCGCATTCCGGGAAACGCCGGCAACAGGCCGTGGTGCAGATTGATGATCCGCCCGCCGGCGTATTTCCAGCAACTCGACGGCGGCAACACACGCATGTAGCGGGCCAGCACGATGTAGTCCACGGCCAAATCGTCGCACAGCTCGATCAGCCGATCGTCGTCCGGCGCGCCGTCGGCGTCGCCGATGAAATGCCACGGCACGTCGAACTCCTCGGCGAGTCCCCGGCAGTTCTGGCGATTGCTGATCACCCCGGCGATCTCGGCGCGGATGTGGCCGCTGCGTACCGCTTCCAGCAGCGCCCGCGGCGTTTCGGGCCGAAGGGTGACGCAGAGGGCGATTCGCGGCCGGCGGTCCCGTTTGTCCGGGCTCCAGGTGCGGATCGACAATCCCGTCTGCCGGCTGATGTCGGCCAGCATCTTCCGGAGCTGTTCGCCCTGCTCTCGATCGAGCTCGACGCGAGTCAGCATCGAAAAGATCGACTCCTCGTCGTGGTTGAACATCTGGATTTCATCGATATTGGCGCCCAATCGCGTGACGCAGTGCACGATGGGATCGGCCAGGCCGCGGTTGTCGGGCCCGACGGCGGTAATCACAAATTGCATGGAATGCAGGTCCCTGTCGGTGCGCCGCGGAAGTTTGAGGAAGCCGTGGAGGCGAGCGGAACACTCGCAGCCTGCCGAAGACGCCTGCCGTACGGGTTATGACGGCGCGCTGCGGCTCGCCGGCGGCCATGGACGTTCACGACCTATGATAGCTTGCAGGGGATTATCGTTGCGGGGCGGGCCGTGCGCCAATTGTGCGGGCGCCCGCAGCGAACGCCGTTTCGATGCCCGGCGCGGCTGCCAGGTCGGTCTTTCGCTCTCATTACACGTTGCCCGGACTTCGCCCGATGCCAAACGCGGACGCCACTTCCAGCACGGCTGAACTTGCGGCTTCAGCCCCGGCCGGAACCGACCTCGACTCGTTGCTGGCGCGGATCCAGCAGATTGCCGGCGGGGCGATCCCCTCTGCCGCGGGCGGCGACGGGGCCGCGGGCGGCCTTAGCGGCGCGGGGCGGCATGCCGAGGGCGGCGGCGACGCGGCCGCCGCGCGGGCGATTCGCACGACGCCCGTGCTCGGCGCCGCCGAGGAGGAAGGGGGCGTCTGGCGGCCGCACGAACCCAGTTCGCTGCATGCCGCCGGTCTGACCGAAGGTCAACTCGAGCACCTGGTGCTGAAGTGCATCAACGCTTGCGGCGATATGAGCGGCCGCGACCTCGCCGAACACCATGCCGTGCCATTTCGGCTGCTGGCGCCCGTTCTGCACGGCATGAAACTGGCGCAACTGGTCGCCTTCCGCGGCTCGGCGCCGATGAACGATTTCGTGTACCAGCTTACCGACCTGGGGCGCGAGCGGGCCAAGAAGCTGACCGAGCACTGCAGTTACTTCGGCGCCGCGCCGGTGCCGCTGGCCAGCTATTGTGCGAGCGTCGGCCAGCAAAGCCTCACCCGGCAGCACCCGACGCAGCGCGACTTGGAGCGGGCGTTCCAAGACCTGCTGATCAACAAGGCGATGCTGCGAAGGCTCGGCCCGGCCGTGAATTCCGGGCGGGGGCTCTTCCTGTACGGCGCTCCGGGCAACGGCAAGACGAGCATCGCCGAGCGCGTCACCCAGGCGTTCGGCGACTGCATTTGGATTCCGCGAGCGATTTCGGTGGACGGCGAATTCATGCGGGTGTTCGATCCGGCCCTACACGTCGAAGCGCCGCTCGATGAACCGACCGGGCCGTTGCAGACCAGGCCTTTCGACAAGCGGTGGGTCCGCATCAAGCGGCCGACGATCGTCGTCGGCGGCGAGCTCACGATGGACGCGCTGGAGGTGCGGCCCAGCGCGGGCGTGAACGTCAGCGAAGCGCCGGTGCAGCTTAAGAGCAATTGCGGCACGCTGGTGATCGACGACTTCGGCCGGCAGCGGATGACGACCGATGAGCTGCTCAACCGCTGGATCGTGCCGCTGGAAAAGCGCTACGACTTCTTGCAGATGGGCAACGGCAAGAAAATCCAGGTGCCGTTCGACCAGTTGATCATTTTTTCCACCAACCTGGAGCCCAAGGACCTGGTGGACGACGCCTTCCTGCGGCGAATTCCGTACAAGATCGAAGTCCACGACCCCAGCGAAGAGGAATTCCGGCAGCTCTTGCAGCTCATGGCGCCGAAGCTGGGCATCCGCTACGACCAGGAGGCGGTCGATTACCTGATCGATCAGCACTACAAGGCCGCGGGCCGCCCGTTCCGCTGCTGCCAGCCGCGCGACTTGCTGCTGCAAATGGTGAACTACTGCCGCTACATGAGCCTGCCGGTGGAGATGACCCGCGAGTACGTGGACTACGCCGTGGAGAACTATTTCGCTATTATGTAGCTGACTGCGGGGCGTTCCCTCGAACTCGCATTATGGGCGGCCACATGCAATTCCTTGCGCTCAGCGCTCACTTCGACGGTCAACAAATCAGGCTCGACGAGCCGATCGACTTGCCTCCCCACACGCCGCTCATCGTTACCGTGCTGCCGCCGCGCAACGGCAGCGAAGATGCATCGTGGGCGCTGGCCGCGGCAACTGGACTTGCGCGAGCCTATGGAGACTGCGAACCCGATTACTCGATCGCAGACCTGAAATGATCGGCGAAGGCGACGCGGCGCTCGCGCCGTTGCCGCAGGCCGACGGTCAGATCAAGCTTCGACCAGCGTACCTTAACCCTTCTAGCGCCCAGGCGCCGCCGCCGACGAACTAGCCCCGCGACAGCTCCGCCTCGAACGCCAACGGCAATTGCGAGTCGTGAGGGCCCTTGCCGGCCAGTTCCTTGAACAGCAGGCTCGGCTGGATGTCGCGGTTGTTCTGATACTTGCTGTCGTACTCGTCGAACTTGCCGGCGATCTCGTGGTAAATGATCTGGCAAATCGGCACGCCGGCGTAGATTCGCACCGGCTGCACGGCGAACATCTCGAGCGTCCAGTAGCCGCGGAAGCCGACGTCGCCGAAACCGGCCGTCACGTGGACGAACAGCCCCAAGCGGCCCACGGATGAGCGGCCCTCGATTTGGGGCACGAGGTTGCGCGTCTCGGTCCGTTCGGCGGTGCGGCCCAGGTAAAGCTGGTTCGGGCTGAGCACGATGCCCTCGGGCGGGATGGTCATGCGCCGCACGCGATTCGCCTTGGCCATGTCGAGCACGACCTCTTCGTAGACCATCAGCTCGTCGTGCAGCGTGAGGTTGTAGCTGTTGGGATTGAGCGCCCCGCTGTGGAACGGCTCAATGACGATGTCGCCGCCCAGGCGAGCGGCGATTTCCTGTCCGGAGAGAATCATTCGGTCGTTTGCTCCGTCACAGCGGGCCCTAGTATTCCACGCCGACCCGCGGACAAAACGCAAGCATGACGCACGCTTCGCACCGCGGCCGGCGGGCGATGCAAACCCGGCGGCCGTGGTAGATCATGCGATGCGAAAAGTCGATCCATTGCTTTTTCGGCAGCACCTGCATCAAGTCGGCTTCGACCTTCGTGGCGTCTGTCGCCGCGGTTAAGCCCAGTCGCCGGCTCAGCCGGCCGACATGCGTGTCCACGACGACGCCGAAGGCCTTGCCATAGGCCACGCCCAGCACCACGTTGGCCGTCTTGCGCCCCACGCCGGGCAACCGCACGAGCGACTCCAAATCCTGCGGGACCTCGCCGCCGTGCTGGTCGACGATCGCCGCAAAACAGGCCTTGATGCTCTTGGCCTTGCTGCGGAAAAAGCCGGTGCTCTTGATCGCCCGTTCGATCGCGGCCTGCGGCGCGGCGGCGAACGCGTCGGCGTCCGGGTATTTCTTGAACAAGTCCTTGGTGACGATGTTGACCCGCTCGTCGGTGCATTGTGCGGAAAGAATCGTCGCGATCAGCAGTTCAAACGGATTGCGGTGTACCAGCGCACAGACGGCGTCCGGATACTCTTTGGCGAGGCTACGGACCGTGCGCGCGGCCTGTTGCTTTCGGGAGGCCAGGTCGGCCGGCGGCGCAGGCGCGGGCGGCAGCCCGCCGCCCACGGCGGGGGGCCGCTTTCCGCCGGTCTGGCCCCGCGGTAAGGAAACGGGCATGGCGAAAAAATCCACTGAACGCCGCCGCGGCGCTGGACAACGAGGCGCCTGCCAAGCGACGGTCATTGTGGACCGCCACGGCCTGCTGTCAACCCAATCACCCGGGGGCATGCATTGGCGGAAAAGCGCAACTTCGGCCATTTCTGGTCTGGGCGCGCCGGCGTGCCTATAATCCAGCGCGTCAACTACTTGTCACTCGAAGTTTTCACGCGAAACGCTGACTGCCCGGCGAGGGGCCTGCGATGTCCGACGACTCCGAGTGGATGGACGCGCTGTATCGCCGGGGCATTCAATGCTTCAACGAGTGCGAGTTCTTTGAAGCGCATGAGGCCTGGGAAGAGCTGTGGACCGAGTACCGCGGCCCCGGACGGCGCTACTTGCAGGGGTTGATTCAGGCCGCCGTGGCGCTGCACCACTTCGGCAACGGCAACATCCGCGGCGCCAGAAAGGTGTACGGCACGAGCCGCGCGTATCTGGACGAGTATCGACCGGCGTACAAGGGACTCGATCTGGACGCGTTTCTCGCGCAGTACGACCGATGTTTTGCGGCGGTGCTCAATTCGACCGATGAGTATCCCCAGATCGAGATCGACCCGGACCAAATTCCGGAGATCCACTTGGATCCCGCGCTGATCGACGCGGCCCCGCCGTAGCGAGCCGCCGGGAGGACCGCCAGTCGGTCGCCGGAGCAAGACCGCGCGGTCGGAGGCCCGCCGATTTATTCCTGACTCACCAACGCATGACGAGCGGAACTATGCTGCCATGGGATGTTGAAGACCTGGTTTTTGACGAAACGCGGTTCTCCGGCGTGGCGCGGCTGTTTCCGCTGCCCGACCTGGTGATGTTCCCGCACGTGATGCAGCCGCTGCACATCTTCGAGCCGCGGTACCGCGAGATGCTCAACGATGCGCTCGACAGCGACGGCCTGATCGCGATGAGCGTGCTGGCTCCCGGTTGGGAAGCCCAGTACGAGGGCCGGCCGGCGATTCTGCCCCAAGTCTGCCTGGGCAAGATCGCTACTCACCAGCGGTTGGACGACGGTCGCTACAACCTCATGCTGCTGGGCATGCGCCGTGCGCGGGTCGTCGCCGAGCTGCCGGCGACGCGAGCCTTTCGGCAGGCCGAGGTGGAAGTGCTCGACGACCTCTACCCGACCGCCGGCGAGGCGAACCGCGGCGAGGTCCAGCGCGAACTGAGCCGGCGATTCCAGCAAGCGCTGCCGCTGAAGAAAGGGGCCAAGGGGCATGGGCCCGTGCACAAGCTTCTCTCCTGCGAACTGCCGCTGGGCGTGCTGACGGACCTGGTGAGCTTCGCCCTGCCGCTGCCGATGCCGCTGAAGCTCAAGCTGCTGGCCGAGTGCGACGTAGACCGTCGCGCGGCGCTGTTGCTGCACTCGCTCGGCGAGCAGCCCGCCGCCGCCGCGCCGGCCGGCCAGCGAGCCGCCAAGCCAACGGGCTTTCCGCCGCGGTTCAGTTGCAACTGAAGCGGCGGGAATCGGCCTGCCCATGAGAAACCGAACCGATGTGAGCGTGCCGCATGAACGTGCCCAAACTGCTGGCAGCGATATTGGCAACCGTTGTGATGATGGCGACCGCGGCCCCCACTGTGCAGGCGGCGATATCTACGGCATCGCCGAAGTCGCGGCGCCCAGCGGCTGGTGACCTGGGACTCAGCCGTCCCGGGCACAATCCTCTCGGACGTCCCCATCACCGGCCTTCCGCCCGGCGAGACCATCCGCGGCATCGACTTCGACTACGAATATAGCTTGGGCCACCAAGTGCTGTTGGCGCTGGGCGCCGGCAGCGACCAGTACATTAATGTCTATACCATCGACATGCACGCTGGAGCTGCGACCAAGCTACCGCCGCAAGTTGGTCGGCCTCCGTTGATCGCCAGTGGCGAATTCTATGGCGTAGATTCGAGCAGCCCTCAGATCGTTGTCAAATCCCGTGCGATCTTCGCCGCCGCCATGCGGCCAGAACGCCCGCAGGTGCGCGGCGTAGGCGTTCTCCCGCCCGTATGGGTCCGTGTCAGCCGGCCGCGCCGCGATCGGGTTGCCGGCCCAGACGTACAGCGGCTCGTTGACGGAACTGCTCTTGGTTCCCGTCCACTTGACGGCGATCAAGCCCGACCCGGTGCGGCCCTGGTCGCTGAACAGAATGACGTCGACGGGCAGTTGTTGCGTGCCGGCGGCGTCTTTCGAGGCCCGAATGTCGTCGCCGTCGCTTTGCACCATGAGCCAGAACTCGCTGGGCAACTGGTCGAGCGACACCAGCAAGGTGAAGTCGGTCAGGTTGCTGGCCGGCTCGGTCGTCACGCTATGCGTGACGTACCCGGCCCAGCCGTCAGGGAACGCCGCGTGGGCTGGTTGCGAAATGCAGGGGCTCACACAAGTGCATAAGATGGCACGTTCGAGACATGTTCGTAACGCCTTCATGATTAGTCCCCTTGCTATCGGCCACTTGTTAAGGCCCCATACCGCCGCACGGTATCTTCTGTACACATTAACACTACACCTGTCAAGGGCCGTACCCGCGTTCCAAGAGCTGATTAACACAGCAATGGCCTAAACCGCGAGGGAGGTTTTGGCATCACCTGCTGGTCGCGCAGGACCGCGACGCAGACGCCGCCGGGCGCGAACCTTATCCGTACTGGCCATGCAATCAGAAGGCCCGCGGTCGCCACGCATCCGTGGACCTACCACGCCGCTAGATGCGAATCGCCGCCGCTTGCTCGCTGATGGACTCGAGCGTGTAGAGCTTTCCTTGGCCGCTGCCGGGGCAGGCTTCGCAGGCGGCCTGCCAGGCGGCGGGGGACTTCAAGTTGGAATCCCAGAACGGCCAGGTGCGGCACTGGCGGGGACGGTCTTCGTAAACCGTGCAGCGGCGATTCCCGTCGAGAAAGACGCAATCGTAGTTCTTCCGCTCCACGAGCGATCGGCGAACGCCTACCTGGCGAACGTACCGTTTCTCAAAGGCTTCGACCGACATGCCCAGCCGCGCAGCCAGGGCGTCGATTTCCTGCTGGTTCACCCAGACGTAGCCGGGGGCGCCCGTGCAGCAGTCGCCGCAGCCGGTGCAACTGAAGCGCAAGCCGCCGGCGTACCACGGTTCGGGCGACGGCTGGCCGGCGGGTTGGCTCGACTTCGGCATGATTGCTACGGGCTGAGGCGGAAGGCGGAATGCGGAAGGCGGAATGCGGAAGGCCAGGAACGACCACCGCTGATCACCGATTACCGATCACCGCTCCCCGGCTAGGACTGGCCCGGCGACGCGGCAGTCCATGGCGTCGCGTTTGGCCTACGCGCCGGCGATGGCGGCGACGGCCTCCAATGCGCGGTCCACTTGTGCCGGCGTCGTCGCCCAGCCGGGGCTCATGCGGACCGTCCCGCCCAACGGCGACGTGCCCAGCGCTTCGTGCATGCGCGGTGCACAATGCAGGCCGGCGCGGCACTGCACGCCCGAGGCCGCGTCAAGCGCCGCGGCGAATTCCTGCGGATCATAACCCCCGACGCTGAAGCTCACAACCGGTCCGCGCGGCTGGCCGGGGCCGGGGCCGTAGACCCGCACGCCGGAGATCGCCCGCAACCCATCGACGAGGCGATCGACGATCATCGCTTCGTGGGCGGCGATCTCGCCGATCGACTGCTCGCGCAAGTACCGCACGGCCGCCGCCAGGCCGGCCAGCGCCGGCGCGTTCAGGCTGCCCGCCTCGTAACGCGTGGGAAGTTCTTCGGGCATATGGTCGAGCTGGCTCTCGACGCCCGTACCGCCTTGGCGAATCGGGCGCAAGCAGCTCTCCACGCCGGGGGCGACGTACAGGAACCCGGTGCCCGCCGGGCCCAGCAGCCCCTTGTGCCCGCTGGCAGCGAGCAAATCGACCCGCAGCCGGGCGACGTCGATGCCGACGTGGCCGGCCGACTGGGCGGCGTCCACCGCCACCAGCGCCCCGGCGGCCTTGGCCGCGTCGGCGATTTCGGCGAGGGGTTGAATGGCGCCGGTGACATTCGAGCCGTGCGTAACGACCACCAGACGCGTATTGGGCCGAATGGCGGCGCGGACGTCGTCCGGACTGACATAGCCGGCGCCGTCGCAGCCGACGTAGGTCACGCTGACGTTGTTGGTGCGGGTTTGCTCGGCAAGCGGCCGAAGCACCGAGTTGTGATCGCAGACCGTGGCGACCACGTGATCGCCGGGCCGCAGCGTCCCGTGGATCGCCAGGTTGAGGGCGTCCGACCCGTTGCCGCCGAACACGATGCGGCTGGGATCGGCGGCGCCGACCAGCGCCGCGATTTCCCGCCGCGCGCTAGCGACGACCCGCTGGGCTTCGACGGCGTCGCGGTATCCGCCGCGGCCGGCCGCGGCGCCGACTTCCCGCTGGAACTTGTCCAGCGCCGCATAGACCGCCTCCGGCTTCGGCCAGCTCGTGGCGGCGTTATCAAGGTAGATGCGCATGCACCGATTGTAGGCCCCCAGGCGATGGCTGACGAGCGGCGGTGCGGTTGTCCGTTCTTACGTCAGGAGGCGGGCCGCCTGGTAAGTGACCAGCGCAGCGGCGTAGGCCAGCAGGGTCATGTAGCCCAGTTGAATGAGCGGCCACTTCCAGGAGCCGCTCTCGCGGCGCGTGACCGCCTGCGTCGGCAGGCACTGCATGGCCAGCACGTAAAAAACCAGCAGGCTCAGTCCCGTGGCCGTCGTGAACACGGGCGTTCCGTCGGCGCGCGCGGCCCCGCGCAACGAATCGAGCAGCGAGTCCACGCCGTCGTCGGCGCCTTCGGCGCCCAGGCCGTACAGGATGGCGGTCGTCGAGACGATGACCTCGCGAGCGGCGAACGAGGTGAGCACGCCGACGCTCATTTTCCAATCGAACCCCAGCGGCGCGAACAACGGCTGGACGGCTCGGCCGATTTGTCCCGCGAAGGAGTTCTCCAGGCTGACCTGCTCGAGCAGATGCCGCGCGCCGGCCTCGTCGCCGGCCGCCGAAAGCTGCTGCAGCCGCGCGTGCACGCCGGGGGGCAGTTCATCGGGCGACGTTTTCGGATAATTGGCCAACAGCCAAAGCACCAGCGAAATGGCGAGGATGGTCGTCCCGGCCGTCTTCACGAAAGCCATCGCCCGATCGAACGTGAGCAACAGCGCGTTGCGCAGCGACGGCAGGCGGTAGTTCGGCAGTTCGATCACCAGCGGCCGGATCGGTCCCTTCAGCAGCGTCCGTTTGAACAGCCACGCCATCGCCAGCGCCGCGGCGATGCCCAGCGCGTAGGCGCCGCTGAACAGCGCCGCGGCCTTCAGCGGCGCATCGGGCAGCAGCAGGGCGGTCACCATCGCGTACACCGGAATGCGGGCCGAGCAGGTCATCAGCGGGATGACCATGATCGTGGCCAGCCGGTCGCGGCGGTCTTCGATGACGCGGGTGGACATGATCGCCGGAATCGCGCAGGCATGCGCCGATAGCAGCGGTACGAACGCCTTGCCCGGCAGGCCGACGCGATGCATCAGCCGATCCATGACGAATGCCGCCCGGGCCATGTACCCGGAATCTTCCAGCAAGGCCAGGACGAAAAACAGCAGGCAAATCTGCGGCAGGAAGACGAGCATGCCGCCGACCCCGCCGATGACGCCGTGCGTCAACAGGCTATTGAGATCCCCCTCGGGAAGCCATCGACTGACGAGGTCGCCGGCTGTGGCGAACAAACGGTCGATCAGATCCATGGGAAACGTGGCGGCCCAGAAGATCACCATGAAGGTGGCCGCCATTACCAGCGCAAAGCAGCCCAGGCCGGCCCAACGATGGGTCAATACGCGGTCGAGAGCTTCGGTGAGATGGCCGTGGGCGTGTACATCGCCGCGGACGCTCGCCGAGCGGGCCCGCTCGGCCCATGCGAAACGGGCCGAGTGCCGGCAACCCCCACACGAGCCGCAGGCGGCCAGTTCGGGGTGGAGCCGCGGTCGGATTTGCTCATGCACGGTGGCGTCGACGGCGGCCAGCAGTTGGTCCATGCCTTGCCCAGTGCGGGCCGAGACGGCCACGACGGGGCAGCCTAGCCATCGGGCCAGCTCGTCCACGTCGACCGCCAGGCCCTCGCGCTGGGCCACGTCGCTGAAGTTCAAGGCGGCCACGGTCGGCCGGTGGAGTTCCACCACCTGGCTGGCGAGGAACAGGTTCCGCTCCAGGTTCGTGGAGTCGAGGACCAACAACACCAGGTCGGGCGGCGCCTCGCCGGCAAGCTGGCCCGAAATCGCCTGGCAGGCTACCAGCTCGTCGGGCGTCGAAGGTTCGAGGCTGTAGAGTCCCGGCAGGTCGATAAGCGTGACCGAGAGTTGATCGATCGCAATGGCCGCGCGGCGATGCTCGACGGTCGTGCCGGGAAAGTTGGCCGTTTTGGCCCGCAGGCCCGTCAACCGATTGAACAGCGAGGTCTTGCCGGCGTTGGGATTGCCGACCAGCGCTATCGTCACCGGGCCGCGGCGTTCGGTCGATCGTGGCGCGTCTGTCGCTGCGGCGACGACCGGCAATTCAACATGGTCAAGCGCGACGCTCACGACTACACGGCGGTCCGGACGGGTGCGGCGGGATGGGGCGCTTCGTGGCTGGCGGCCGCGGGCGTGGAGTCGACCCACACGGCAGCCGCCAGCCGGGCCGACAGTCCCACGCGGGCACCGACGACGCGAATAATCATGGGGTCGCCGCTGCGGAGCACGCAGAGCCGCCGGCCGACGCACACGCCGAGGGCGTTGAGCCGCGCACAGTCGTCGCCGTCGGCCTCCAGCCGGACGATGCGCAGGCTCGCGCCGCACGGTTGGCGGCTTAACGGCATGGCCACCTGCAGCGGCAGAAGGCGGGGCTCGCTCGGTTCAGTCGGAGGCATCGCAGCGCCGGCGGGTGTTATTGAGAATGATTCTCAGTAATAACAATTAAAGCTACGATCAATCTGTCCGCCTGGCAAGCCGGCAAAGCAATGGGTTTTCCGAAATCGCGGGTTTGCGCTGCGCCCAGCCCGCCAGACGGGGCCCGCAGGCCGCGGATCTTCACGCGCGGAACGCTTCCGCGGCAGCCGCCGCGGTCGCGTCGATGTCCGCCTCGCTGTGGGCCGCCGAGACGAACAAGGCTTCAAACTGGCTGCACGGCAGGTAGTGCCCCCGGTCCAACAGCCCCCAAAAAAAGCGGGCGAATCGCTGCACGTCGCACTGGCTGGCCTCGCGCCAGCTTTGGATCGGACCGGGGTGGAAAAACAGCGTCATCATCGACCCGACGCGCGCCAGCGTGTGCGGAACGCCGGCCTCCTCGGCGGCCCGCTGCAGGCCGTCGGCCAGCCGGGCGCTGAGCCGTTCCAGTCGTTCATATGGCGGCTGCTCCTTAAGCAGCCGTAGCGTGGCGCAGCCGGCGGCCGTGGCGAGCGGGTTGCCGCTGAGCGTGCCGGCCTGAAACACCTTTCCGGCCGGCAGAACGTGATTCATGATCTCGGCCCGGCCGCCGTAGGCGCCGACCGGCAGGCCACCGCCAACGATCTTCCCCAGCGTGGTCAGGTCCGGCTCGATGCCCAGTAGCGACTGGGCCCCGCCGAAGGCGACGCGGAAGCCGGTCATGACTTCGTCGCAAATGAGCAGCGTCCCGTGCTGCCGAGCGAGGCGGTTGGCGGCGGCGACGAACTCGGGCGTCGGCACGACGACGCCCATGTTGCCGACGACCGGTTCCAGGATGACGGCGGCGATGCGGTCGCCGTGGGCGGCGAATGCGTCCTCCAAGTGCTCGACGTCGTTGTACTGGAGCACGAGCGTATCGCTCGACGAGCCGACGGTGACGCCGGGCGAGTTGGGCGCTCCCAGCGTCGCGGCGGAACTGCCGGCGGCCACTAGCAAGCTGTCGACGTGCCCATGGTAATTGCCGGCGAATTTCACCAGGCAGTCACGGCTCGTATAGCCCCGCGCAAGCCGGATCGCGCTCATCGTCGCCTCGGTGCCGGAGCTCACGAGGCGGACCTTCTCGATCGAGGGGACGGCGTCGATGATGCGGGCGGCCAGCTCGCTTTCCGCCTCGGTGGGGGCGCCGAAGCTCGTGCCCCGATGAAGGGCCCGCTCCACCGCGGCGACGACCTCCGGGTGGCCGTGGCCCAGGATCATCGGGCCCCAGGAACCGATGTAGTCGACGTAGCGGTTGCCGTCGATATCGTACAGGTACGCGCCCTCGGCGCGGTCGATGAACACCGGCGAGCCGCCGACGGCGCCGAAAGCCCGGGCTGGGCTGTTGACGCCCCCCGGCATGAGGCGTTGGGCAAGTTCAAAAGCGGCGACGCTGCGCGTGCGGTTCATGGGGCCAGTCGCTGCAACTCGTTGCGGCGTCAGCCGCGACCTGGCTAGGTCGGGGCTCAGGGAGGGATGTAATGGTTGTGTAATCGTGTGCGTAACGGTGACGTTAGCGTTGCGGGTCGAGCGACGCGACTCGCTCGCGGGCTTGTCGCACGACCGAGCTGGCCCAAGGGGCGTCGCCGTACAGGTCGATGAGCGCCCGGTACATCGCGGCGGCTTGCGCCGGCGACGTGGCCTCGAGTTTTGCCGCGGCGGCGAGGCGCTCGTCGAGCAGCGGCAATAGCCGGGCCTGCCGTTCGCGGAGGGCGGCCCGCAGGTTCTCCAGTTCGATTCGGGCCAGCTCGAGGTCGTTGCGTTGCTCGGCGGTCAGTTCGCCGGCCGCTTCGCCGCCGGCAGGATACAGCGCCAGCAGTTGCTCCAGCAGCGCAGCGGCCCGGTCGGGATTGTCGCCCTGCAGCGACATCGCCTCGGCGAACACCTGGGCGATAGGGTGTTCGTCGGCGGGGCCAGTGCCGCCGCGGCGGACCTGCCGGGCCCGTTTTTGCAGCTCCAGGTCCTGCCGCAACGATTGCACCTCGCCGCTGCGAGAATCCGCCGGGAATCGCTCCAAGAACTCGTCGATCTCGCTGGCGACGGCCCGCAAGTCGTCGCGGCCCCCTTCTTGTTCGATGTGCGCGGCGATTTCAGCGTACAGGTCGTCGGCGCTGGCTGGCCGCGTCAGGCGCCAGCCCAGCCAGCCGAGGCCGGCGACCGATGCGGCCAACAGGGCAAGTTGGGCGGCGAGGGCCCAGGCGTGCGAGCGCTGCTCCGCCTGGCGACGGCGAGCGTCCTCGTCGACGGTGGTGAACCGCGTGCGGCTGGTTGCCGGCTCGGCGACGTTGGCGGCGGTCGTCCGCGCCGTCGAGTCTGGCGGGGCGCCCGGCGACGCCCCGGACGCCGGCAGCGGTTCCTCGCTGAGCGTCGGCGCGCTGTACACGCCGCTGTCGGTCGTGTCGACCGGTTCCAGGTCGAGGTCGTCCGGCGAAAGCGTGGCATCGGCGTTAAAGGCCGCCGTGGCTTCATAGGGCCTTGGATGCGGATCTTCAGTCGCGGCCGCCTGCGGCGCGTCGGGGGGCCTCACGGGCCGGGAGAGCGCTTTTTGCATCGCCTCCATGTGGCGGCCCAGTACCAGCACGTTCGGGAATCGCTGGGCCGGCTCCTTGCTGAGAAGCTGCCGAATGAGGCGGTCGAGCTGTTCGGGCGTCTGCGGCGCATAGCGGCGCACCGGTTCGGGATCGGCGAATCGCTGAAGCTGTAGCATTTCGGGCATCGACTTGGCCCGAAACGGCGGCCGGCCAGCCAGCAGCGCGTACATCACGCATCCCAGCGAATACTGGTCGCATTTCTCGGTGACCGCGCGGCCGTCGGCTTGTTCCGGCGACATGTAGTCGGCCGTACCCAAGACGCCGCCGGCCGTGGTGAGCTGCGTGGCGCCAAACAGCCTCGCGATGCCGAAGTCGGCGATCTTCACGCGATCGTCGGCCGCCAGCAGCAAGTTGGCCGGCTTGATGTCGCGGTGGACGACGCCATGGTCGTGGGCGTGCTTGAGGGCTCGGCAGACCTGCACGGCGACGCCGAGCGTCTCGTTCCAGTCGAAGCGGCGGCCGGCGCTGAGCTCCTGTTCCAAGCTGGGGCCTTCGACCAGTTCCATGGAGTAGAACAGGATGCCGTCGTCCTCGCCGTAACCCAGCAGGCGGACGATCCCCTCGTGCTGCAGTTTCTTGAGCGACTCGATTTCCGCCTCGAACCGTTCGCGGAAGCCTTCGGCCATCGCCAGTTGGGGCGATAGGGCCTTCACGGCGACGCGCTGACCAGACTGGTCTTCGCTCGCCTCGTAGACCGAGCCCATGCCCCCCTTGCCGATCTTGCGGATGATTCGGTACGGGCCGAGGCGCTCGATCTGCATGGCGAGGGAAAGCAACAAGGAAAGCGAATCGCCGGACGGCGAGGCCGCACGCGCGGCGAGGCGGGCGTCGGCGTTTCATCCTAGCACTGCCGCCGGGGGCCAGCTAGCAACGCCGCCGTGAATGGCGTCGCACTTGAGCCGCGGGACGTGTTTTTCTATAAGCCGGCGCGGCTGGCCGCTCGCACGGGGCTACGAGAGCCGCCCCGCGGCCGCACGCCGGGGCTTCCGACGTGTTGGCTCGCCCGCGCTGGAAGGAATCAGCCATGTCCTCGAACGGCCGTCACGTTGTTCGCCGCGAACCGGCGGCGGTCCCGGCGCGGTGCAGCGTACACGCCGCAGCGCTGGTCCTTGCGCTGGCCTGCCCGGGCGCGGCGCAGGCGGCTTCAGGCGGCGATTTCCCCTACATCGCGTATGTGGCGGCGCCGAAGGCGACCATGCGCAGCGGCCCGGGGCACGACCACTAGCCCACGTCGGAACTGCCGGCCGGATTTGCCGTGGAGGTCTTCCGGCACGACGGCGAAGGCTGGTGCGCGGTCCGGCCG
>QEVI01000052.1 GCA_003576855.1 Planctomycetota bacterium | reverse complement strand
CCGGGCGCCGCGGCGGCGGCGTTTCTTCCGGCTCCTCGAGCTGCTCGGCGACCGCCGCGGTTTCATCCGCGGCGGCCTCGGCTTGCGGCGTGTACTGCGGCTTCTCCTTCGCCGGGGCGACGGGCGCTTCGGCCGAGGCCTTGGCGCCCTCGTCGCGCTTGGGCTTCGCGGCGGCCCCGCTCTCGGCTTCGATCTCGAACAGGGCCGCGCCCACCGGCACGGTCTGGCCTTCCGAAATGAGCACCTTGACGATCCGCCCCGCTTGCGGGCTGGGGACCGGCATGGTGGCCTTGTCGGTTTCCAGCTCGAGCAGGTCCTGGTCCTTGGCGACGACGTCGCCCTCGCTCACCAGGATCGACAGCACGTCGCCCGACTCGATGTTCTCGCCCAGCGAAGGAAGCTTGATCTGCGTAGGCATATCTCGAATTTCCCTCCCCTGAGGGGAGGGGCTAGGGGAGGGGTTGAACTAAGGAATCGGCCTGTCGATCTTCGTAAACGCCGCCTTCACGATCGCCGCCGCAATTCTGGTAGTTTTCGGTTTTCGTTCGACGATCGTTTTGGGGGGAATCGCCGTTTCATGGCAATTCCTCCACTAGCCCCTCCCTTCGAGGGAGGGGAATTCTGCGGGACCATCATGCATACAACGCCGACTGCTTCTCCGGGCTCAGGCCGAGTTCCTTGATCGCCTTGGCCACGCATTGGCCATCGCAGGAGCCTTGATCCATCAGCTTGTACAGCGCCGCCACGGCGATGCACTCGGCGTCCACCTCGAAGTGCCGACGCAAGGCCTGGCGGCTTTCGCTGCGGCCCATGCCGTCGGTCCCCAGGGCGAGCATCCGGTCGCCGAGCCAGGGGCTGAGCTGGTCGGCCAGCACCTTCATGTAGTCGCTCGAGGCGATGACCGGCCCGTGCGTCCCCTCCAACTGCTCCTGCACGTAGGCCTTCCGGCGCGGCTTGTCGGGGTTGAGCATGTTCCACCGCTGGCATTCCTGGGCGTCCCGCCGAAGCTGGTTGTAACTGGTGACGCTCCAGACGTCGCTCGACACCTGGTACTTCTCGGCAAGAATGTCGGCCGCGCGGATCGCCTCCCGCATAATGGCGCCGCTGCCCAAGAGCTGCACCCGCTGGTTGCCGCCGGCCTCGACGCTCTTGAACTTGTACATCCCGCGGATGACGCCCTCCTCGCACCCGGCGGGCATTTCGGGCATGTCGTAGTTCTCGTTTTCGAGCGTGATGTAATAGATCGCCGTTTCGTTGTCTTCGTACAGCCGCTTGAGCCCGTCGAAGACGATCACGGCCGTTTCGTAGTTGAACGCCGGATCGTACGATCGCACGTTCGGAAACGCCGACGCGATGATCAGGCTGTGCCCGTCCTGGTGCTGCAGGCCCTCGCCGTTGAGCGTCGTGCGGCCCGCCGTGCCGCCGAGCATGAAGCCCTTGGCCCGCGCGTCCTGGGCCGCCCAGATCAGGTCGCCGATCCGCTGGAAGCCGAACATCGAGTAATAGATGAACATCGGAATCATGTTCACGCCGTGCGAGGAATAGGCCGTCCCCGCGGCGATGAACGAGGCCATCGAACCCGCCTCGGTAATGCCCTCTTCCAGCAACTGGCCGTCTTTGGCCTCCTTGTAGAAGGCGATCTGGTCGGAATCCACCGGCTCGTAAAGCTGGCCGGTGTGGGCGTAAATGCCCACCTGCCGGAACAGGCCTTCCATGCCGAAGGTCCGCGACTCGTCGGGCACGATCGGCACGATCTGCTTGCCGATCTTCTTGTCTCGCAGCAGGTCGCCCAGCAGCCGGACGAAGCCCATGGTGGTGGACATCTCCTTGCCGGGACCCTTGCTCACCAGCTTGTCGAGCGTCTTGGCGTAGTCGGCCAGCCGCGGCACTTCCGTTCGCACCGGGGCGTGGTTGCGCATCGGCACGGAGCCCCCCAGCGCCTGGCGCCGCTCGCGGAGGTACTTCATCTCCGGGCTGTTTTCCGGCGGTCGATAGAACGGCGCCTCGGCCACCCGCTCGTCGGAAATGGGGATGCCGAACCGCGTGCGGAACTCCCGCAGCTCCTCTTCGTTGAGCTTCTTCTGGTTGTGGGTCATGTTGCGGCCTTCGCCGCCTTCGCCCACGCCGTAGCCCTTGATCGTCTTGGCCAGCACGACCGTCGGCCGGCCCTTGGTCTCGACCGCGGCCTTGAAGGCGGCGTACACCTTTTCGGGGTCGTGGCCGCCCCGCTTCAGCTTGCGGAGCTTTTCATCGGAGTAGTTCTTCACCAGCTCGACGAGCTCGGGGTACTTGCCGAAGAAGTCCTCGCGGATGTAGTCGCCGCCCGAAACGACGTACTTCTGGTACTGCCCGTCGACGACTTCCATCATGCGTTGGGCCAACAGGCCCAGCTCGTCGGCCTCCAGCAGCGGGTCCCAGTCGGAGCCCCAAATGACCTTGATGACGTTCCAGCCGGCGCCGCGGAAGGCCCCTTCGAGCTCCTGGATGATCTTGCCGTTGCCGCGGACCGGGCCGTCGAGCCGCTGCAGGTTGCAGTTGATGACGAAGGTGAGGTTGTCGAGCTGTTCGCGCGAGGCCAGCGTGATGGCGCCGAGCGTTTCCGGCTCGTCGCATTCGCCGTCGCCCAAAAACGCCCAGACCCGCTTCTTCGACAGGTCCTTGATCTTGCGATCGGTCAGGTAGCGGTTGAACCGCGCCTGGTAGATCGCCATGATCGGCCCCAGGCCCATCGACACGGTGGGGAATTCCCAGAACTCGGGCATGAGCCAGGGGTGCGGGTACGACGACACGCCGCCTCCTTCGCTCAGCTCGCGGCGAAAGTTCACGAGGTTCTTCTCGCTGAGCCGGCCTTCGAGAAACGCCCGCGCGTACATCCCCGGCGCGGCGTGCCCCTGGAAGTACACCTGGTCGCCGCTGTAGCCGTCTTCGCCGCGGCCGCGGATGAAGTGGTTCAGCGCCACTTCGTACAGCGTGGCCGACGAGGCGAACGTCGAGATGTGTCCCCCCGGCGCCGCCGGATCGCGATTGGCGCGCGTCACCATCGCCATGGCGTTCCAGCGGACGAAGCTCTTAATCCGCCGTTCCAGCTCCCGATTGCCCGGATACGGCGGCTGCTGATCCGCGGGAATCGTGTTGATGTACGGCGTGGTCGCGGTGAAAGGCAGCTCCACGCCGTTGCGGTGGGCCGCCTCGTCCAGCGCGTTGAGCAACTCCTGCACCCGCTCGGGGCCCTTGCTCTCAATGACGTAATCGAGCGATTCGAGCCACTCCGCGGTTTCTTGCGGATCGCTGTCGTTGGGAATGGGCGAGCGAATCTCCGAGGCTTTTCCAGTTGCCATGGGCCATCATCCTACGGGTTAACCCTAGAGACGCGGCGGCGCGAACAAGAAGTGGGAACGACAATCGCCGCTAATCCGCACTGCTTCAGATTAGCGACAATTAGCGAGTATTAGCGTTCCTGCTTCTGCATCTTACCGGGGCCGCCTCTGCGTCTTCGTGTCGTAAGGTCAGTTCTCTTGCGTCTGCCGGCGGCGCGGCTTGAAGATCTCGGTCGCCGTGCCCAAATACGCCTCGGCGCCGAAGCCGACCGTTTCGCTCAGCGTCGGGTGGGGGTGAATCGTCTCGCCCATGTCGCGGGCCGTGCAGCCCATTTCGATCGCCAGCACCGCCTCGGCGATCAACTCCCCGGCCCCGTAGCCGACGATGCCGCAGCCGATCACGCGGTCGCTCTCCGGGTCGATGACGAGCTTCGTCAGACCGTCGGTGCGGGCGTTGGCGATGGCCCGGCCGCTCGCCTGCCACGGGTACTGGGCGACCTGCACGGCGCGGCCTTCGCGCTTGGCCTGTTCGACGGTCACGCCCGCCCAGGCGATTTCCGGGTCGGTGAACACTACGGCGGGAATCGCCGCCTTGTCGAACGCCGCCGGTTCGCCGGCGAGGACTTCCGCCGCCACTTTGCCTTCGTGCGACGCCTTGTGGGCCAGCATCGGCTCGCCCGCCACGTCGCCGATCGCCAGGATGTGCGGGTCGCTCGTCCGCTGCTGGTCGTCCACCCGCACGAAGCCTTTGTCATCCAGCGTGACCCGCGTGTTCTCCAGCCCGAAGCCGAACGATTTCGGTCGCCGGCCCACCGACACCAGCACGCGATCGTAGGCGCTGGTGAGTTTTTCGCCGCCGGGGGTCTCCATCTCGACTTCCACCTTGCCGCCGACCTCCCGCACGGCAACCACCTTGGTGCTCAGCAGGATTTGCTCCAGCGACTCGCGAAGTTTCTTCTCCAGCGGCTTCACCAGGTCCCGGTCGGCGCCGGGCAGCAGCCCGTCCAGCAGTTCCACCACCGAGACCCGCGTACCGAGCTCCGAATACACCGTGGCCATTTCCAGGCCGATGTAACCGCCCCCCACCACCAGCAGCGTTTCGGGCACCTCCGCCAGTTCCAGCGCCCCGCTGGAATCCATCACGCGGTCGCTCTTGATCTGGAACGTCTTGGGCATCGCGGGAACCGAGCCAGTCGCCAGGATGCAGTGATCGAACGTCAATCGGCCGTCGTCGTAGGTGGCCGGATCGCCCCCTTCGAGCTGCAGCGTCTGCGAATCGACGAACACGCCCCGCGCGTGAACGACCCGCACGTTCCGCCGCTTGGCAAGCTGAGCCAGGCCGCCGGTCAGCGTGGCAATCACCTGTTCTTTGCGCGCGCGGAGTTTTTCGACCGACAGCCGCGGGGGCTCGAACGTGATCCCCCACTGGGCCATCTCGCGGGCTTCGCTGATGACTTTGGCCACATGGAGCAACGCCTTCGACGGAATGCAGCCCCGTAGCAGGCACGTGCCGCCCAGGCGGGAATCGGCCTCGACGATGGCGACTTCCATGCCCAAATCGGCCGCCAAAAAGGCCGCCGCATACCCGCCGGGGCCGCCACCGAGCACCACCACCTGCGAATGCATAAAATCCTGCCAATCAGCGAGAGGTTGTTAACGGCTTGCCGCTGCATTCCACGCGAACCTTACATTTTATCGGCGTGGAACGTTCTCACAATGGCATGTAGCGTGCCGAAGAACGGCCCCCGATTGCCCGCGCAGCGCGCGCCAAACAGCCCCGCCGCACTGATCCGCCCCGCGAAGGCGGCCCCCGACGGACTGGCCGCTTAAACGACCAGTCCGCAGGGCTTTCCACCGGCTTGAACCCCCGCCACTACCGCCCCACGAGGCGTCGCAGGGCGCCTTCCAACTCGCCGTATTGGAATTGGAAGCCGGCGGCCGCCAGGGCCTGCGGCATCACCCGCGTGCTGGAGAGGAGCAGCGCGTCGGCCATTTCGCCGAACAGCAGCCGGGCGGCGAAGGCCGGCAGGGGAACGATCGCCGGGCGCCGCAGCACGCGGCCCAGCGTCTGGGCGAACTGGGCGTTGGTGACCGGCCGCGGCGCCGTCACATTGACCGGCCCGCTTACATCCGCATTGGCCAGCAAAAAGGCAATCGCCCGGGCTACGTCGTCGATGGCAATCCAGCTCATGTACTGGCGGCCGTGGCCGACTTTGCCCCCCGCGCCCAGTTTGAAGGGCGTGAGCATCTTGGCCAGCGCCCCGCCTTCGGCGCTGAGCACCACGCCGATCCGGGCGTTCACGGTGCGAATGCCGGCATCGCGGGCGGGCTGGCAGGCCGCTTCCCACTCCTGGCAGACGCGGGCCAGGAAATCGTCGCCCGGCGGCGACGACTCGATGAGCGTTTCATCGCCCCGATCCCCGTAATACCCAATCGCCGAAGCACACACCAATGCGCTTGGCCGCCCCCCCGCCGCTTGCGGCTTTGCGGCCCGCCGCGCCAGCGCCTCGCTGATCAGCCGCGTCCCGTTAACGCGGCTCTCGCGAATCTTCCGTTTGAATGACGCCGTCCATCGCCCGCGGGCAACGTTCTCGCCCGCCAGGTGCACGACCGCGTCTACGTCGTCCAGCTTGGAAACGTCGATTTCGCCGCGCTGCGGATCCCAAAACAGCTCGCGAGCCGGGTCGTCGACCGGCCGCCGGACGGCAGCGACGACCGTCGCGCCGGCTTGGTGGAGCTCGGCGGCGAGGCGGCGACCTACCAGCCCGCTGGCGCCGGTGATGAGGACTCGCTGCCCGGCGAGGCTGGCGTGCATCGGCGTTCGCTCCGGCGGCTCGTTGAGCCGCGGCTAATAATTGCAATCCCGCCCCTTCGCGCCTCTTAGCCGCCGCTCAACGAGCGGCCGGAGCGGTTCCCCACGCTACTTCCGCCGCTCCTGATACCGGCGACTGGCCTTCTCTAAAATCCGCCGCTCGTTCCAGGTCAAGCTGTCCTGCCCCTGCCGCGCGATCTTTTCGAGGATCGCGTCCACCTTGCGACCCAGATCGTCTTCATCGTCCGGCTGGTCGGGGTCGTGCACGCGGAGCTTCGGCCGTCGTTTGGGCATGCCGCGGGGCAGCTTTTCGAAGACGCCGCCCAGCCGCCAGCCGAACTTGTAATACAGCAGGCCGAACAGCGCCCCGGCCAGGTGCGCCGTGAAGGCGACGTTGCCCGAGCGATCCATGGCGCCGTTGACGTCGAAGGCCAGTCCGATGAGCGCCGCGACCCACATCGGCATGGGAATGAAGAACATGAACAGCACTTGCCGGTGGGGGAAATTCAAAGCGAACAAGGCCACGACGGCCGAAATGCCGCCCGATGCCCCCAGCAGCACCCCCTCGGAGCCCGACGCGGTTTCCAACACCGACCAGATGGCGCCCGCCGCGACGATCGCCGCCAGATAGAACGCCGCGAACTCGAACTTGCCGTAGCGGTGCTCCAATTCGCGTCCGAACATCCACAGCACGAGCATGTTGATGAGGATGTGCTCGATGCCGTTGGGGTCGTGCAGAAAGCCATAAGTGAGTAGCTGATAGCACCGCCACGGCTGGGAGAACCACTCCGACCACAGCGCCAGGTTCGCGCTGAAGGCGACGCCCAGCGTCAATTGGGCGACGTACGCCGCGGCCGTGACCAACACCAGCCGCGTCGTCAGCGTGCTCGGCGCCGAGACGTGAAAGCCCGGCTCGGTTTCTCGTGAATACTCGCGGTCGTAGAGTCCCATGGGGGCTTCAGGCCGTGGAAGGGGAGGGGGGCAAGCGAGCCGCTCGCGCCGCGCGCACCGCCGCTCGCGGCTTGGCGTCTCGCCGCTTGATTGTACGACCTGTCGCGCATCAAGGGCGAACGCCCCGCCAAAGATACCCGCCGCACGCCCCCCAAGAAAGCTCGCTTCGTCCCGGAAGCGCGTGCGCCCGACAGTCTCCCCCCGAAGGCTGACGATGCTGCCGTTGGCAATAGAAGCGCCCCGCCTGCCTGCAGGTCTCGGCGTGCCTACTGGGCGCTAGCGCTCACCGGGCGGGCCTTGATCTGCTCCAGGCGCGATAGTTGCAACTGGATCAAATCGCGGCCCAGTTGCGCGTTGGTTTGCGCCAGCTCGCCCACGCGGCGACGCAGCGCGTCGACCTGTTGCCGAATGGTCGTCAACAGGTTTTCGATGAACTGGCGGTCCCGCTGCATGTGATTGAGGTCCGCCGTCAGGTTGGCGACCTGCTCGGTCCGCTGTGCCTTAAGTCGCTGGGCGCTCTCTTCGGCGGCCGTCAGCCGCGCAATATCCACCCGCAGCCCTTCGATGCCGGTCAGCATGGCCACCCGCTCGCCGAGCAGCTTGGCGAACAGGAACGCGTAGTCCCGCAACGGCCGATCGTACCGCATTTCGACCGCTTGGCCGGCGTTTTCCGGGCTGACGCGGCGGCCCTGGTCGTCGAAACCCGCCTTCTCGAACTCCTCGTCGTCCGGAGAGGCCGGCTGGCCGTGTCGCAGGTACTGGTCGACGCTCGCCGCCGGCAGAAGCTGCTGCAATCGCTCGGTCGAAAGGCCGGCGAAGCGTTCGTGCCGATCCGCCGGCATCAGCTCGTAGAGACTCCACACCGCCGCGGGCTGGCTCAGGGCCGTCTGGATGCTGCCCTGAATGCGGCTGGCGGCCTGTTCATCGAGCCGCTGCGTCGGTTCGAGCGTAACGCCGTTCTCGGCCGACTGCACGACGCGGAACTCGCCCAGGTACTGGGCCCCTTGCTCCGGCTGACCGGGGTTGACGGGGCCTTGCTCGAAGGCATACACGATCGCCCCTTCGGCCAGGCCGTGCGGCGTCGGCTGCTGAATCGCCAGCGGGATCCGGCCGTTGGCGTCCATCGCTGCCGTCGGCTTGACGTTCCGCCACACGCGGCCCCGTTCGCGAGCCTGCGTTCGCAACCGCTGCGTCCAGGCGCCCATGCTGGGCATGCGGCCTTCGGCTTCGAAGTCGAACGGCGGTTCCTCGGGAAATATGCGGCTCACGAGCGTCTGATCCCGCGTGCCGTGCAGCAGCGCTTCGCTGGCGGCTTCGACGTCGGCGATGCGCTGTTCCAGCGCCGGGATTTTGCTGCGGATATTGCGATGGATGCGGAACACCTCCAGCCCGAGGATGAGCACCCCGATCGTCGTGAAAAAAATCGACAGCACCAGGAGCATCTGGGCCCAGTGCCAGTTCTTGATGCTCATGATGATGGTCGCCAGACCCACCAGCACCACGAGCAGCACGACGATTTGCAGCACAAGGGTCAAGCGAGAACTTCCTTACTGGGCCCGAACTGCAAGAGCGTCGAGCGTACCATCCCCCCAGTTAGCCGACGATGGCATCGCCGGGCACGGCAGGGGCCTGATCTGTTGTACGTACGGTGACTCGTCCCCCGGCAAAGTCGGAGGGCTGGGGAATATGTGCAACTTTGATGGTAAGTAGGCCGCCCGGCAGCGTCAAGTTTTTGCAGCGCTGCTACTTACGCCACGCCGCCAAAGCCGGCGCGAGCCGCAAAACCGGCCGCCGGGGCCGCCGCCACGCCGCCCTACAAGCTCTCGCCCGAGTGAGCCGAATAACGCCGCAAGTGAGCGCCACAGCCGCGACCTAGCTAGGTCGCGGGGGGCAGGCGGCATTGGCCGAGTGCTTCCAGTAAGCCGTCGATCATCTCCGCGGTGTGGCTGGCCGTCAGGCTAAGCCGCAGCAGCGACTCGCCCGGCGGGACCGACGGCGGCCGGATAGCCGGAACCCAGTAGCCCCGCTCGCGAAGCCGCTGGCTCAACTGCACGGCCGCCGCGGCCGCGCCGACGACGACCGGAACGATCTGGCTAGCCGACGCCCCCGTGTTCCACCCTTGGGCCCGCAGCCGGTCCCGGACCCGGCCCGCCGTTTCCAGCAGCCGGACCCGCCGCATGGGCTCGGCGACGATGATCTCCAGGGCGGCCATCGCCGCCGCGCTGGCCGAGGCCGGGTGCGCGGTGGAGAAGACGTAACTGCGGGCCCGGTTGACCAGCCACTCCACCAGCGGGCGGGGGCCGCACACAAATCCGCCGGCCGAGCCCAAGGCCTTGCTCATCGTCCCGACGCGGACCACGCCCGCCCCCTCGACCCCCAGGGCCTCGGCCACGCCTCGGCCCCGCTCGCCGAAGACGCCGGTGGCATGCGCTTCGTCCACCAGCAGCATCGCCTCGTATCGCTCGGCCAGGGCCGCGATTTCGCGCAGCGGCGCCAGGTCGCCGTCCATGCTGAACAGCGTGTCGGTGATGATCAGCCGCCGGCGATAGCCGCGGCTTTGCTCGAGCATGCGGCCCAACGCCGCGGCATCGGCGTGCGGGTACACATGCGTCTCGGCCCGCGACAGCCGGCAACCGTCGATCAGGCTGGCGTGGTTCTTCGCATCGGCGTAGATGGCGTCGCCGCGGCCGGCCAGCGCCGGCACGGTTCCCGCGTTCGCCGCGAAGCCCGACGGGAAGACCAGCGCGGCCTCCGTGCCTTCCAGCGCTGCCAGGCGCCGTTCCAGTTCCTCGTGTTCGGTCGAGCGCCCGCACACCAGCGGGCTCGCCCCGCGGCCGACGCCGCTGGTGCGGCAGGCGTTCACCGCGGCCTCGACAAGGCGCGGGTCGCTGGCCAGGCCGAGATAGTCGTTCGACGCGAAGTTAACGAGCGGCTTGCCGTCGCACTGGACGACGGCGCCTTGCGACTTCAGCGCCGCCGGCAGCCGCCGGAGCAGGTTTCGCCGCTGGAGGGCATGGAGCTGATCGTCGATCCAGGCGAGCGGATTCATGGGGTTAAGAATACCGCTAGTCGCCCAGCGTCGCAGGCGCCCGGCAAACCAACTGCCGCGTAACGGCCGTGCAACGTGGTTTGACACGTCTGGGCCGCTCCGGAAGAATGCGCGGCCGCGGGAAAAATGCCCTCCGGAACTTTTCCGCCGCCGCTGGCGTCCATACTTGCAGAGAAGAGCGTGAAGTACGACGTCTCATCCGACGCCCAGTTGGTTGAAGCCGCCTCGGCCGGCGATTGTTCGGCCTTTGGCGAGCTGGTCGGGCGTTACCAGGATCGGCTGTTCAACACGATGCTCCGCATCTGCGGTTCGCGCGAGGACGCCGCCGACGCCGTTCAGGACGCCTTCGTGCAGGCCTTTGTGAAGCTGGGGTCGTTTCGCGGCGACGCCCAGTTCTACACGTGGCTGTACCGGATCGCCATGAACTTGGCCCTCAGCCGGCGGCGCCGGGCGCGGCCCACGGCCTCGCTGGAGACCGCCCGCGCTGACGCCGGAGAAGAAGCCGTGGACCGCCATCCCGGACCCGACGATCGGCTGTTGGCCCGCGAGCAGGCCGAGCAGGTCCAGTCGGCGTTGGCCCTCCTAGCGGAGCAGCATCGTAAGATACTGGTGCTACGCGAAATCGAAGGGTGTTCTTACGAAGTGATCGCCGACATCCTGGAACTACCGGTCGGCACGGTCCGAAGCCGATTGTTTCGCGCGCGATTGCAATTGCGGGAACGGCTGGGCAGCTTGTGGAACGAAGACGCTCCGCAGCCGGGATAATTTTAGAGCACGATGGCAGAACAACGCGCCAACGGCGATTTCGACGACGAACTGCTCAGCGCCTACGTCGATGGCGAACTGACCGCCGCCGAGCGCGCGCTGGTCGAGGAGCGATTGCGCGCCGATCCGGCGGCAGCCCGGCTCGTCGCGGAAATGCGCCGCCTGTCGCAAGCGCTGCGGGCATTGCCGCGCGAGTCGCTGGGGTACGACCTGCGTCCCGCGGTCGAGCGCGCGACCGCCGACCGCCGCGCGGCGCTGGTCCAGCCCGCCCTTGCCGAGCCTGGCCCGCCGATCGCCGAGCGGGGCTTCAAACGCGGGCTGGTTTGGTCGTCGATTGCGATTGCCGCGACGGTCATGCTCGCCTTTTTGGCCGAGCGCGAGTCGCGGGGCCCTGATCGCGACGTCGCCGCCGTCGCCCAGCGCGAGCGAGAGCCCGACGACGCGGCTGGGCGTTCGCTCGGCGTGATGCGGCCGATGGCTCGAAGCGAAGGGCGGGCCGAGCTGGCGGCGGCGCCAGAGACTTCTGAGGCGGCGCCGGTGGAGGACGCGCCGCGCGACGCCGCCGCCGAGCAGCTTTACGCCAAAGGCGCCGAAGCGGCGGCCGAGCCGGATTTCTTAGCCGCTGGCTTGCCGATGCGCGACGGCGCCGCCGGTGCGGAGCGCCTGGCGCCGCTGGCGGAAAGCCGGGCGGCTCCCATGGCGGCGCGGCCGGCGGCCGCGCCGCCGCTGCCCGCCGAGGCGGCCGGGTCCGCCGTCGCCGCAGATTCCGCGGCGGCTGCGCCGGCCGAGCCGGTGCAGATCGAGCTGGTCACGGCCGCCCCCGGCGCGATCGAGCGATTCACGCAGTTGCTGGCCGATCAAGGCATGGTCCTCCAGCAGCAAGAAGACCGCAGGAAATCGGAACCGGGGAGAGAACAGATCGCGGCGACCGGCGACCAGGTTGTCGAGCGTGGCATCGTGGCCGCGGAGCGCTATTGGTCCGCCGAGATGCTGGCCGAGCGAGTCGCGGACCCGCCCGGCGCGGTGCTCGTCGAAGCGTCCGTGGACGAAATCAGCCAGCTCCTGGCGGCCTGCGAGAACGACAAAGCCAACTTCGCCGAAGTCAACGTGCTGAATCCGCAGGAGACGCCTGTCGCGGGCGCCCCGCTGCAGCGGGTAACGCCGTCGCCCGCGGAGACGGGCGCAGCGGGCCAGCTTGGCCTGGGCGGCTACGCTGCCGCCGGCGAGACAGGCAAAAAGCCGCTCCTGGCGTACGCTCGCCGCGCGGCGTCGAAGGGCGTTGCAGCCAAGTCGGAGCAACCGGCGCTGGGCCGTGCTGCTGCGCCTAGCGGCGGCGCCCCCGCGCTGGCGACCCGCCCTGCGCAGGAGGTGCAGGCGCTGTTCTTTTTCCGTGCGGCGCCGGCGGAGTCGCGCGAAGCGGCACCGGCCAAGTAGCAACTGGCACGCCCACGCCGCCATCCGTTACACTGCGGGGCTCGTAGCGTTCGGCCCATTCTGAGTTCTCGCCCGCGTGGAGCATTGACATGGCAGAGGTGACGATCCGCATGCGCGCTAACGGCCCGATCCTGGTCGAGGGTCCGTTTCGGCTGATTGATTCCGCTGGCAACGAGTTCACGCTCGACGCCTCGAAGCCGGCCTACGCCCTGTGCCGCTGCGGCCAATCGGCCAAAAAGCCGTTTTGCGACGGCACGCACAAGACCTGCGGCTTCGTCTCCGACGAACGGGCCATTACCCCGTGAAAGCGGTGTGCGCGAAAGCCCTGTGCGGCGGACTGCCGTGTTGGGCATAAGCATGCTGTGAAAAAGCATGCTGTGAATGGCGCCAGTAGCCGCATAGCCCCGACCAAGCTTGGTCGGGGCTGGTTTGAGTCTCTTGAGGCGTTGCGCTCGCTCGGCGCTGGGCGGTCGAGTGCGGCGTGTCGACGACTTTTCCACGGCGCTTGAGCAAGACTTTTTCGATTTCGCGGGGCGTGCCGCGCGAGGTTCGGCGGCGACATTGCGGTGAAAATCGGTTCTGCCGCGCAGCGCCGTCATCTCCGGCGGGTTTTCGCGCGCCTGGCCCCGCGCGAGCCGTAGTTGCGGCGACGGCGGTCGTGCTAGAATCCGCAGCCGTTTCAGGGCGGTGCTCGCATCCGCCAGGTTGTACGAACCGCCCGCGTCCAGGAGAGCGTTGCATGGCCGCACGCCAGCAGACCGCCGCGACTGAAGAAGTCCGTGACCTCGCCGCCGCGATCGCCGACGGCGACCCGCAGGAGGCGTCGGGCCGTTACGTCGGCCAGTGGAATCGGCTCGTCAGCACGACCAACTGGGAGAAGGGCCGCATTATTTGCCAGTGGCGGGAAGCGCTCGTCGCCGCCGGCGCGGCCGCGACCGACTATTCCGACGAAGCCTGGTCGCAGCTTGTCGGGGGCGTCACCAGCCAGCACGTGGGACGCCTGCGTCGCGTCTACCAGAAGTTCGGCGGCGTGTACGACCAGTACGAGGGGCTCTATTGGAGCCACTTCCAGGCGTCGCTCGATTGGGAGGACGCGGAGATGTGGCTCGAAGGGGCCATCCACAACGGCTGGTCGGTGTCGCAGATGCGCGGCAAGCGCTGGGAGACGCTTGGCAAACCCGGCGAAGCGATCCCCGGCGACGATGCGCTGGGACTGGACGAACTGGAAGACGCGGCCGACGCCGATCCGCTGGCGCCGCCGAGCGGTGCGCTGGCCGAGTCGGCCGGCGCCGCGACAATGACGGCCGCCGAGGCGCCGACCGCCAGCGGCCGCGACGAGGACGCTTACGACGAACGCGGCGACGAGGCGGCGGCTCGCTCGGCCGGCCGCGGCGAAGATCACCCGTCGCCGAAATCGCCGGCGAAGTCGCGGCAGCGCTTGCCCGTCGAGGTGGACGAATTGCCGGAAGACGTCGCCGACGCCTTCGAGCAGTTCAAGCTGGCCATCATCGCGCAGCGGCGCCTGGGCTGGAGCGAAACGACTCCCGAGGCGGTGATCGAGTGCCTCGACGCGCTGCGCGAGCTGGCGCTGGCGCCGCTCGATGATTAACCGCGGGGCCGCTGGTCGGTACGCCGTCCCGTTGGACAGGTCGCTTAAGCGACCAGTCCGTACGCCGCCTTGCGGTCTTACGCGCTGGCGGCGTATTGCTCGGCGTAGTCGAGCGTCCACTGTTCGATGAGGCTGCGGAAGGCGTCCAGGTCGGCGTCTTTGAGCAACTGGTAGTGGTTGCGGCTGAAGTTCTCTTTGTTCCGCACGGCGCCTTTGGCGGTGACGTCGAGCACGTGATACTGGTTGTGCGGACTGACGAGGATTTCCAACCGGCTGAACACGCTGTCGCGTCGGCCGGCGGTCCGCGCGAAGTCGTCTCGCCGGACGGCGGCGCCCCAGCCGCGGTCGCTCACGACCGCCTCGTAGCGGAAGCCGGGGAAGTTGTCCGCAAGCTGCTTCAAGCAGCTTTCGATGTGCTCGTTCAGCACCAGCCGGTAGTTGGAATGGAGTCGCCGGCACTCTTCTTCGCTGAGCGCCTTGGCGGCTTCGGCCCGGGCCCGTTCGTCGCGGGCCTGCTGGCCCCGGGCGGCGGCACGTTGAAGGCGTTCGCGGAATTCCATAGGCGCAGTGCCCAAGCTTGAAGGATGACGGCGCCCGGAGAACAACGGCGCGTCCACAGTTCATCGTAGGCGATGATAGCAGTCCGCTCCAGGGTGCGTCGCCCGCCGCCCCAGGGCGTCGAAAACGGGGCCGTGGTTTGCGGCTGGCGGGACGCCGTCGGGGATCGCTAGCGGCGCCATCGCTGCCACCCGCCGATTTGTTGTGAAAGGCTAAACAGCGACAACCGTTGCCGCCGATACCTGTACTTGCATCGGGGGGCGCCCAGGCGGCGCCATGCCTGCGCGGCCAAGCCGCCGCGCCGCGAGCCGGGCGGTTCACCGTTACCGACATTCACCGTTTGCGAGGGACCCCTCGAAATGTCCGCCCACCACTTGAGAATCTATCGCGGCCCGGAGCCGGCGGCGCCGCCGACGCCGATTAGCGGCGACGGCAAAGCGTGCGTTTCGGTCGCCCTCAGCGAGGCCTTGCCGCTGCTGGCCGACGCCTTCAACAGCCGCCGCACCTGGCTCAGCGATTTCGACGACGAGGAAATCACCATTTCCGCCGATCTGTACGAAGTGCTGCTCGCCTACCAGTACTACCGCCGGCCGTCGGCGTGACGTCGGCGCCAGCGTCGCGAACGATTATTCGCTCGCCCCGGCGACCCGTCGTCGATGTCGGGCCCCCCTTTTGCGCAGGCGCCGCGGCATTGAGGCGCGTCGCTGCGCGCTTGTGCGGCTTGCTATGACGACGCTCAACTCGAACGTGCCGCTGGAGCCGGACGAGATCGCCGACTTGATTGCGCTAATCCGCGAGTCGGCCGACAAGCTGCACGCCGATCGCATCGACCGCGGCGATCTGAAGATCCTCAGCCGCACGCTCCGCGAGCTGCGGTACGCGTTCAAGGTGTTTGCGAACTACCGCGGCCGGCGGAAGGTCACCGTCTTCGGTTCGGCGCGAACGCTGCCCGATGCGCCGGCCTACAAGCAGGCCATGGAACTCGGCAAGGCGATGGCCCAGCGCGACTGGCTGGTCGTCACGGGCGCGGCCAGCGGCATCATGGAGGCCGGCCACCGGGGGGCGGGCCGCGAGCACTCGATGGGGCTGAACATCATGCTGCCGCAGGAGCAGGCGGCCAACGAAATCATTCGCGGCGATGAAAAGCTGGTGAACATGAAGTACTTCTTCACCCGCAAGCTGATGTTCGTGAAAGAGTGCGACGCCGTGGTGTGCCTGCCCGGCGGGTTCGGCACGCTCGACGAAGCGCTGGAAGTGCTCACGCTGCTGCAGACCGGCAAGCGCGACATGGTGCCGGTGGTGCTGCTGGACGAGCCGGGCGGCTCCTACTGGCGGGATTTTCACAAGTTCGTCGATCGTCACCTGCTGGGCGGGGGGATGATCTCGGAAGTCGATACGAGCCTCTACAAGATCTGCGACAGCGTGGACGCGACGGTGGACGAGCTGATGCGCTTCTACCGTACCTACAGCGGCATGCGCTACATCCGTAAGCAGCTCGTGCTGCGGCTGTTGCGGCCGCTATCGGCGGACGACCTGGAGCGCATCAACGCCGACTTCGCCGACCTGCTAGCAAAGGGGCAGTTCGTGCAGCGCGAGGCCTTCCGCGACGAGGCGGACGATTTCCGCCACACAGGATTGCCGCGGCTGGCGTTTCACTTCAATCGGCGGAACTACGGCCGCCTGCGGCAATTGATCGACGCGATCAACGCCGCCGACCCGCCGGCGATTGTCGAGGCGTCTGCCGAGCGGCAGGGGCCGTCGGATTAAGCGGATACTGCTCTGGACGCCGGGCCGGCGACCTGTTTGACTCCCGGCGCCCGTCGAGCACGGGCGCCCCTTCGACCGCCGGTTAAGTTCTCTTTGGGGGAGCGTCACGGATGACCATGCCCGCGCAAACCGTCGTCGTCGTCGGCTCACGCCTGATGGGCCTCGACCTGCTGCGGCTGGTGGCCGTGCTGCTGGTGCTGGGCCGCCACATGGAGCCGCCTCCCCAGAGCTGGCAATCGCCGCTGGCCGCCGCGCTGCGGGCATGGCAGCAATTCGGCGGACTGGGCGTGGACTTGTTTTTCGTCCTCAGCGGCTTTTTGGTGTCGGGACTGCTGTTCGTCGAGTACCAGAAGCACGGCCGCATCTCGGTCGGCCGCTTCTACCTGCGGCGCGCCTGGCGAATCTACCCGGCGTTTTACACGCTGATCATCTTTTCGTATCTGGCCTATTTCATGGGCTTTAGCTGGAAGTTGCGCGACCGGCAGCTCTTTTCGGAACTGCTGTTCATTCAGAATTACCAGCAGGCGTTCTGGAGCCATACGTGGACCCTTGCGCTGGAGGAGCACTTCTACTTGCTGTTGCCGCTGGTGCTGTTGCTGCTGGTGAAGCTCAACGCCGGGGCGGCGAATCCTTTCCGCGCGATGCCGAAGCTGGTCGCGGCGTCGTCGTGCTTGTTCCTGGCGATCCGCGCCGTCAATTGGGCCGTCCGCGACGAGTATTCGTGGTACACCCACGCGTGGCCGTCGCATCTGCGGATGGACTCGTTATTCTTCGGCGTGGGGCTGGCCTATGCGTACCACTATCACCCCGACGGATTCCAGCGCTTCTTGCGTCCGCTGCGATACCCGCTGATCGTGGCGGGGGCCGCGATGCTCAGCTCCGGCGCGTGGCTGCCGGTACGGGTGAGCCCGTGGTACTACCACACGCTGGGATTCACGCAATATTATCTGGCTTCGGCGGCGCTATTGACGGGGACGCTGCTCTGCCGCATTCCGCGAAACGCGGCTACGCGGGCCCTGGCGGCGCTGGGCGCCCAGTCGTACTCCATTTACCTCTGGCACATGGCGCTGATGTACTGGGCCGTGCCGAAGCTTCGGCAATCGTTCTCGTGGGAGGTGCGCACGCTGCTGTACTTCGCCGGCGCGTTTGTCATTGGCATTGCGATGGCCAAGGCGCTCGAACTGCCGCTGCTGCGGCTCCGCGATCGCTGGTATCCGTCGCGCACCGTCGAACGCTCGCCCGCGGCGCCGATCGAGCTTCCGGCGCAACGAGCCGCCTAGCGTAGCGCAGGCGACGGCGTTGGACGCGGAACGCGCGACGCCGCCCCTAACTTGTGCGGGCGCTCGCCTCGTGCACGAAATCCACCAGCGCTCGCACATTGTCGACCGGCGTTTGCGGCAGCACCCCGTGACCGAGGTTGAAGATGTGGCCGGGCCGGTTGCCGGCGGCGGTCAGAATCGCCCCGGCTTGCTCGTGGATCGTCGCCTGGTCGGCGAGCAACACGGCCGGATCGAGGTTGCCTTGCACGCCGCGATCGTAGCCGACGGCCCGCCATCCCTCGGCGAGATTCATCCGCCAATCGAGCCCGATGACCTGTCCGCCCGCCTCGGCCATCAGCGGCACAAGCGCGGGATTCCCCGTGGCGAAATGGATCACCGGCGTGCCGGCGGCGACGCCTTCAATCGTCCGGCGAACGTGCGGCAGCACGTAATGGCGGTAGTCGGCCGGCGAGAGGCAGCCGACCCAGCTATCGAAAAGCTGCACGGCCTGCGCGCCGGCGGCGATCTGGGCGTTGAGATACCGGACGATCGAACGCGAGAGGCGCTCCATCAGCTCGTGCCATGCCGCCGGTTGCCGGTACATGAGCGTCTTGGTGTGCAGGTACGAGCGGCTCCCTCCGCCCTCGACGGCGTAGCTGGCCAGCGTGAAGGGCGCCCCCGCGAAGCCAATCAGCGGGATGTGGGCCGGCAGGTCGCGACGGGTCTGGGCCACCGCTTCGAACACATAGTGGAGCGCTTCGGTGCTCTCCAGTTCGACGATGCGATCGACGTCGACCGCGTCTCGCACGGGATTGTGGATATGCGGTCCGTCGCCCGGCGAGAACTCCAGTTCCAACCCCATCGGTTCGAGGATCGGCAGCAGGTCGGAGAAGATAATCGCCGCGTCCACGCCGAGCTTCTCCACGGCCGTGCACATCACCTCGCTGCAAAGCTGCGGATTGCGGCACAACTGCAGAAACGACGTCGTTGCGCGAACGTCGCGATACTCCTGCATGTAGCGGCCGGCCTGCCGCATGAGCCAGACGGGCGTATGCGGGACCGGCTCGAGCCGGCAGGCCCGCATGAAGGCGCTGTCGTGCCAGGGAGGCGTCTGATCGTGGGGATGCGGCGCGGGGAGTTCGACGGCGACGGCCGAGCGCCGCTTACGGTTCAGCAATTCCGCCGCGCGCTCCGCGCACTCGCTCACCAGATGCCCCAGCTTGGGGTGCGACGGCTCGAAGTCGACCGGCAGGGCGTTGGCCCGCAGCATCTCGCTGGTCGTGGGGCCGATCGACGCGACGACCGCCCGTTCCAGGCCGTCGCGCAGCGGAGCTTCCAGTTGCATGTCGCGGGCCACCTGGAGCAGGTGCACGGCCTGCTGCGCGGCGGTGAACATCGCCACGTCGATTTCGCCGGCGGCGATCCGCTCGATGTTCGCACGCAGCGGCGACAGGTCGTCCGGCAGTTCCCAGCGATACACCTTGAACGACTCCACGGCCGCGCCTCGTGCTTCCAGTCCGGCGACCAGGCTCACGTTCGCCACGCCGTACTCCTGCACGGCGACGGTGAGGTTCGCCAGCGACAGCCGGGCGTCGAGCGACGCGAGGATTTCGCGCCACGTGTTCGGTTCCGGCACGACGATCGTCGGCGAAACGCCCAGTTCGCGGAGGGCGGCCAGCGGCTTGGGGCCGCGGACCACCGTGTTCACGTCGGCCAGCGCGTGCAAGAACCGCTGCCGGTCGATGTGCCGCTCGACGCGCGTCACCATCTCCTTGGCGCCGACGCCGGTGAGCAGGATGACGACGTCGATTTGCCCGGTGATGAGCCGATGGCCGAACTCGATCACCGAGCGATCGGCCTCGAGCGGCGTTTCGCGCATCGAGGGGCTGACATGCGCTGCGCCGCCGAACTTCTCGATCAAGCGCTGCGCGTCGTCGGCGCGGCGACTTTCGAACGATGCGACGCGCAGGCCGTTGAACGAAGCGCTTGGGGAGCTCATGCGGCAGGGGCTGAAACAAAGTCGCGGCGGTTGAATCGTTGCCCCGGCGACGCCGGCGCGTGGATCAAGTTTATCACGAAGACGGCGCGCTGCGCTGGCACGCGCGCGGCGATTGTCAATTACTCGGTCGGGGGAGAGGTCGCCAGTTCGGAGTTCCACACTGCTGGCACGTGTTTGTCGCAAACTAAAAAAGCTGCTTGACATCAATCGTCAACTTCGCAAAATGGCCGGAGGTTCAGCGAGAGGAACGATCCATTAGCTCTCCTCGACGCGCTTGGGGACAAACGGAGCGCGATCCTGTTTTGTAAGCGTCTTTCGGTCGCACTGGTCGCGCACTGGCAACGGGACGAACAGGCGAAGACGCGGTTAGCCATCGGCAACGCTGCGCCCACGGTGCGCGCTGGCCGGCTAGTGGGTCGTACCGCCGCGACGGCGGCAACGACGCTTGTATGAGAAGCTGCGGCCGTCGTGGCGCCTCGCAAAGCAACAACCTGCGGGCGTGCGCCGACAACGCACGTCGCGACGATTTTTCGCGGAGTTTGGGGGGCGACGACTGACCGGATCGACCGTCGGCGACCTGATCGCGCACTCGGATGTCCCTCCCACGTTTTTGTCGCGAGTCCGGCCCTGGAGGGGCGGCGGGACTTCGCGGCCTATGATGCGGCAGCACTGAGCGACCGGGCGAGGCTTGTGGTACGATGCCACGAGCCTCGTTACTTTCCATGTCTCGCCAGCCGCGAGCAAAAGCGTTTCGCGGCCCGCGGCCGATGGCCCACTGCTTGATTGGCCTGGGATCGAATCTCGGCGACCGCCCCGACCACCTCCGCCGCGCGATGCTAGCACTCGCGCGATTGCCGGCGACGCGCCTTCTCGCACGGAGCCGTTTCCACGAAACAGCGCCGCTGGGCGGACCGGCCGGACAAGGCCGGTTCCTCAACGCGGCTGCGGTCGCGGAGACGTCGCTGGAGCCCGTGCGCTGGGCCGCCCGGCCGCTCGACCTGGACCTCCTGCTGTACGGCCGCCAGGTCGTCGAGACGCCGTCGCTGGCAGCGCCCCATCCACGCATGACTTACCGGAGGTTCGTGTTGCAGCCGGCGGTCGAGATCGCCGCTGGAATGCTGCACGCGGAGAGCCAATGGACCGTCGGTCGATTGCTGAACCATTTGGATGCTGCCCGCGACGCCGTGGCGGTGGCTGCCCGCGACGGGCGCGACGCCGCGGCGCTGGTCGAGGGCCTGGCCGAGCGTTTCGGGCTTGGCGTCCGGCCGGCAGCCGCGGCGACGAGCCGGCCGACCCTCTGCCGCTGGGAGGGCGAGCGCGGCGCGGCGTCGTTTGCCGTGGGCAGCGGCCGGCCGAAGTTGCTCTTGGCGGTGCGAAGCTCCGCTGGCATTAGTTTCCGCCACTTGCGTACAATGCTGCATCTGCCGCCGCACGGTCCGATCGGCTGGATTGGCTGCGATGCGGCGATTGATCCGCTGGACGAGGCCTGCGCCGCGATCGAGTCGGTCTGGCCGGAGCTTACGCGGAAGCCTTCCTGAACCACCTCCCTTGGCCCTCGCATGGCGGAAATCACCGCTCGCAGCTTGCAGGTGTTGACCCGCGGCGAGCAGATTCGATCGGCCGTCCTGGCAGCGCGAAACGCCGGTGAAACGGTGGGCTTCGTCCCCACGATGGGCGCGCTGCACGAAGGGCATCTGAGCCTGGTCGACGCCGCGGCCGCCGAGTGCGACCGGGTCGCCGCGAGCATCTTCGTGAATCCGACGCAGTTCGGCCCGCACGAGGACTTCGCCAAGTATCCCCGCGATCTGCAGCGCGATTTGACGCTGCTGCGGCAGCGCGGCTGCGATTGGGCGTTTACGCCCGAACCGGCCGAGATGTACCCGCCCGGCTTCAGCACGTCGATCGACGTCGGCCCGACGGCCGCTCCGTGGGAAGGGGCGGCGCGGCCGGGGCATTTCGCCGGCGTGGCGACGGTCGTCCACAAGCTGTTGCAGCTCGTACCGGCGCACTGCGCCTATTTCGGGCAGAAAGACTACCAGCAGACGTTAGTCGTGCGTCGCATGGCGGCCGATCTCAATCTGCCGGTCGAAATCCGCGTCTGCCCGATCGTGCGAGACGCCGATGGACTGGCGCTCAGCTCGCGCAACGTATACCTCTCGGCCGACGAGCGGCGCCGCGCGCTTGCGCTTAGCCAGTCGCTGAAGCTCGCCGAGTCGCTGGTTCGCGCGGGCGAAACGGACGTCGCCGTGCTGCGCAAGCGGATGCTCGCGCACATCGCCTCCGTGGGGGGCGTGGCGGTCGAGTACATCGCGTTTTTGCCCGAGGACGCCGTGGTCGAAACGACGCGCATCGACGGTCCGGTGGTCGTGGCCATCGCGGCGCGGGTCGGCGGCACGCGGCTGATTGACAATTGGCGGATTTGAGCGGCCGTGGCCGGCGACCGGCGGATGCCAGGACCGGCGGATGCCAGGACCGGCGATGCGAGGACCGGCGATGCCAAAACCGGCGATGCCAAAACCGGCGATGCCATCGCCGGCTTTATGATTGCTGGAGGACCGGCGATGCCATCGCCGGTTTTATGGCGTCCACCGCCTACCGTCTACCGCCTACCGTCTACCGCCTACCGCCCGCTGCCCATGTGCTCCGAACTGTTTCGCATCCCGCTCCAGTGGCATGGCGTGCCGATCTTCGGCTTCGGCGTGCTGCTGGCGGCGTGGCTGGCGCTCAGCGCCTGGGGGTGGCGAGCGATGGCCCGGCAGCTCGGCTGGCAGGCCGCCGCGAAGGCGCACCTGCCGACCATCCTGATCGTCGCCGCGGCCATCGCCCTGTTCATTCCCCGCTATTTTCCCTCGGGCGTGCCGATCCGCGGCTACGGCGTGATGGTGCTGGCCGGCTCGGTGGCGGGCATTCTGATCGCGGTGCATCGCGCCGGCCGCGCCGGCGTGCCGCCGGATGAAATCATGGGGCTCACCGTGGCGATGTTCCTGGCCGGCATCGTCGGCGCACGGCTCTTTTATGTCGTCGAGTACTGGGAAGAACGGATCCACAAGGCCGACTGGCAGGCCACGCTCAAGGCAGCGCTGAGCTTCACCGAGGGGGGGCTGGTGATTTACGGCGCGTTTCTCGGCGCCATGGCGGCGTTCTTTTGGTACATGCGCCGTCGGCGGCTGCCGGCGCTGGCGATGGCCGACCTGATCGCCCCCAGCATGCTCGTGGGGTTGGCCTTCGGCCGCGTCGGCTGCCTGCTCAACGGATGCTGCTACGGCGGCGAGACGGCCCTGCCGTGGGCCGTGACGTTTCCGCACTACAGCGGCCCGGAGCACACTAGCCCCCCCTACGCCGACCAGGCCGCCAGCGGCCGATTTTACGGCTTTCGACTAAGTGCCAGCGGTGGCGACGCGGCGCCGGTCATCGACCAGGTATTCGCCGGCTCGGCCGCCGACGAGGCCGGATTACGCGCCGGCGACCAGATCACGAAGATCAACGAGTACTCGCTGGGAAGCACCGCCGCAGCCCAAGAGCTGCTACTGGCGGCGGTGGAGGGCCAGCATCCGCTGCAGATTCGCACGGCCCGGGGGACGGAGCACGCCCTCCCGGCAATCGACGCGCCGTCGCGGAGCCGGCCGGTGCATCCGACGCAGCTTTATGAATCGATCACGGCCGCACTCTTGGCCTGGGTGCTGTGGGCGTTTTATCCCTTTCGCCGCCGCGACGGGGCCGTCACGGCCTTGATGATTACGCTGTACCCGATTGCTCGTTTTCTCTTGGAGGCCATTCGCATCGACGAGCCGGCCGTTTTCGGCACGGGGCTGAGCATTTCGCAGAACATCAGCGTGCTGCTACTGGCCGTCGCCGCGGGGCTGTGGCTCTACATTCGCCGCCGGGGCGGCGACTCCTTGGCCTTGCCGCTGAAGCCGACGCCGCCCCCCGGTGAACCTTCGTCCGGCCAGGTTCGTTGAAGTAGAAGGCAAGGCGGCTTCCCCGCCATTTTTTGCATTGAGCGGCAGTTGGCGTTTCGGGCCCACGGCTCAAGTTGCCCCAAGCGGCGCATTGCCAACGGGTTAGGGCGATTCTGATTCATTCTGGGTTTTTCTCCGCAAGACTGGCCCCGCAGCGGTAACTATCTTCCTGGACGCCGTTAGTGCATGAATGAGCGGTCGCGACACGCCGCCGAGCCCGTGCCGAGCGGGTCGCTTGACCTGGCGGCCGCCCTGGCCGCCCACGGCCGGTGGCTGCGGACGGCTCTGGCCGCAAGGGGCGTCGAACCGCCGGCGCTCGACGAAGTGCTGCAGGAGGTGGCCGCCGAGGCCGCCCGAAGCGCCGAGCGTTTGAAGGATCGCGAGCGAATCGGTCCGTGGCTGTACCGCATCGCGGTGGTGCAGGCCCTGCAGTATCGCCGCCGCACCGGCCGAAGGCGGCGGCTGGCGGAGCGGTACGCGGCCAGCGGCATGGCGCCGCAGGAGGCGACTGACCGCGACTCGCTGGCGTGGTTGCTGGCCGCCGAGACGCAGCAGTTGGTCCGCCGAGCGATTGCCCGGCTTGCACCCCAGGACGCGGAAATCCTGTTATTGAAATACACCGAAGACTGGAGCTACCGCGAGTTGGCCGAACGATTGGGGATGACCACCAGCGCCATCGAGGCTCGCTTGCACCGTGCTCGCGGTCGGCTCCGGTCGGCCCTGGTGCAGGTTGCCCCGGACCTGGCGCCGGCGGGGCGGTAGCGGCATCGCAAGTGGCGCGGAGCCGGGGCGGCCGGTCGCGCGTTGTGGCCTGATTTTCCATAGCATCATGCCTTCCCAGGAACCCGAAATCACCGACGCCCTGCTCGACCGACTGGTCGACGGCGAACTGACGGCCGCCGAACGGCGAGCGGCGCTTGCTGCGCTGGAGTCGCACGGCCAGTGGCGGCGGTGTGCACTGGCGTTTCTCGAAGGGCAAACCCTGCGGGCCGACCTGCGACGAATTGCCGCAGCGGCCGCGCCGACTGTTGAGGCGCCCCTCCTTCGGCACAGCGGCGACGCGATGCCGGAGAACGCCAAGGGCGTCCTCGCCAGACGCGGTCTGCGGTGGGGACCGTGGCTCGCCCTGGCGGCGTCGATCGTGGCGGCGTTCGGCCTGGGCAGCATTTGGCGCGGGGCGAGCCTGCCGGACTCCGGCGCCCGAATTGCGTCGGTGGACCAGGGGGCCCGCAAGGACGCCGTGGCCGTTCAGCCGCCGCTGGCGGAGACATCGACCGGCGAGGCTCTGACGCTCGTGGTCAGCGACGCGACGGGTCGGCCGCAGCGGATTCGCGTGCCGCTGGTCGAAGGCCGGGCGTTGGGCCGCCACTTCGCTGACACGCCCGAATGGTCGTCCGCGCCGGAGTTGGCGCGGCAGCTCGGCCAGCGGGGATTGGGCCTGGCGGCCCGCCGACGGTACGCCCCGTTGTATTTCGAGCAGCAGAACCAGGTGATTCCGCTGATTGTGCCGGTCGACGACGCGGTGATTACCCCCGTCAGCCGGCCGGTGTATTGAACGTGACGAGCGCCGCAGCGCTTGGTCTGGACGAAACTTTAACCGAGGAGGAGCGGGATTATGAAACGAAGACGCTTTGAGGGGTTTTGGATTGCGGCGCTGTTTTTCGCCATCCCGGCGGCGGCGGTTCTGCTCGACCAAGGACCGCAGGCGACCGCCGATGACGAACCGCAAGGCCGCATCGTCGACATTACCGACGGCAACAGCGACCAGCCCCAGGCCGAGAACGAGGACCCGGCGGCAGAGGGCCAGCAGCAACCAGCCGAGCAGGCCGTGCCGAAGTACTGGATCGGTTTGCAGGGTCGTCCAATCGACAGCCCGGTGTTGCGCACGCAGTTCCAGCTTGCCGAGGATGTCGGCGTGGTGGTTGAGAACGTCGTTCCGGACAGTCCGGCCGACAAGGCGGGCTTGCGCCAACACGACATCATCGTCGCCGTCAACGGCGAGCCGGTAACCGGCATGCAGGCCTTGCAGGAAGTCGTCGCATCGAGCGAGGCGCAGGCGATCGAGCTGAAGGTGATCCGTCTGGCGAAGGAATCGAGCGTCAAGGTGACGCCTGAGGAGCGGCCGAAGGATTTGCCGCAGGGCCTGCTCGCTCAGCCGGAAGGCAACCCGCTGGGGGCCGCTGGGCCGCAAGAGCTGGAACAGTTCTTCCGGCAGCTTCAGCAAGGCAACGTGCCGGGCGGCGTCCGGGTGTTTGGGCCCGGCATGGTGCTGGGCGGTCAGGCGTTCAACCTCAACCAGATGCCCGAGGGCATTTCGGTGAGCGTCACGCGCCAAGGGAAGGAGCCGCCGACCATCACCGTCCAGAAGGGCGACCAAACCTGGACCGTCAAAGGCGACGACCCGCAGGCCCTCAAGCAGCTTCCGGAGGACGTGCGACCGTTCGTGCAGAAGATGCTGGCCGGCTCGAAGCCGGGCCCAGCGGGACTGCCGCGGTTCGATTTCGACCTGGAAGGCGTCCTGCCCGAAGAAATGGGCCAGTTCGACGCCGGCGGAGCGGGCAAGCGGGTCCAAGAGGCCAACAAGCGTCTCCGCGAGCAGATCGAGCAACTCGAACAGCGGATGCGCCAGCTTGAAGAGCAGATGCAGGCCCCGGCCGACGAGCCGGCCGAAGCGGAGGATCCGTCGAAGACTTGATTTTGCGCGGCCGCCGGGGATGAATTGAGTGGAGAGCGGCGCCCCGCGGACCAGACCCTCCCCAGCTCGGTCGCCGGCGCGCGTGCCGGGATCTCACACCGCTCCCGGCCCGCGTCGAACGCCGTCCCCTTCGCTTGGCCGGCGACCAGAGCAGCCACGTGGCCGCGGCTCGACAACGAGCCGCGGCCATTGGCGTTTTGGGGGCGACCGCAGGGTATACTACCCGAGTCGGCCAGCGGTGGGTTTTCGCGAGCGACTGGCAATGCTGCTGGGGTCCTGGTCTCGCCAGCAAGGAGTCGGTTCATGTCGCAAATGATCGTTGCGGTTTACCAAGACGGCGCCTTTCGGCCCATCAATCCTGGCGAAGTGGACGCCATCGAGGGTCAGCGCGTCATGCTAGTCGTGCAGCCCGATGACATCCCCGAGCCGTTGAGACGACTGACGAGCTTTTTCGACGGGTTGCCGGAAGAGGAGATCGCCCCCATCGAGGCTGTTATGCTGGACCGGGGCAATTGGAGCGGCGATCGACGATGAGCGGCAAGACGCTCGTGGACAATGACGGCGCTCATGCGTCGCAATCAGCGAGCGATGCATCATGCACGTGAATATCTTGCAATTCACGACCGTTTGAGTTTCTCCGTACTGACCGTGTATGAAGTTCTTCGCGGCTTGAAGTCGCGCGAAGCGACATCGCAGTTGGCCCAGTTTAATGAGGTGTTTGCTGGAAGTGAGATCTTCGACGTCACGCCTGCCATTGCCGAAGTTGCCGCGACCATTCATGCCGGATTAGAGAAACAGGGGCGACTAATTGGTCACGCTGACATCCTGATCGCCGCCACAGCGCTTGTCGAAGGCTGCCAGCTCGCCACGAACAACATTCGTCATTTCGATAGAATTGATGGTCTAGTAATTGCAAATTGGCTGGTCTGACCGCCTCACCTAAGCAAAGTCGGCTGCCTGAACCGACCCCGCGAGTTGCGACCGCCGCAGTTGGCCGCAGGCGGCGTCGATGCGGCTTCCCTTGCGGTGGCGGAATTTCACCCGCACGCCGGCCGACTCCAGGATGCCGCGGAAGGCCTCGCGCCGCTCGGCGGTCGGCGTCCGGTAGGGCAAGCCGGCCACGGGGTTGTAGGGAATCACGTTCACCAGCGCCTCGCGCCCGGCGAGCAGCCGACCAAGCTGTCGGGCATGTTCGGGGCCGTCGTTCACGTCGGCCAGCAGCACGTACTCGAACGTCAGCCGTCGGCCGGAAATTGCGAAGTAGCGGTCGGCGGCCGCCAGAATCGCGTCGATGCCGATGTTCTTGTTCACCGGCACGAGCCGGTTGCGCAACTCGTCGTTCGGGGCGTGGAGCGAAATGGCCAGTCGGTAGTGCTGCTCGTGCCGCGCCAGCCGATCGATGGCCGGCGGCAAGCCTACCGTGGAGATGGTGATTCGGCGGGAGCTGATGGCCAGGCCGTCGCGGCGGCGGGCGTACTCGAGCGCCGCCAGCAGCCGGTCGAGATTGGCCAGCGGTTCGCCCATGCCCATGACCACGATGTGACTGAGCCGTTCCTCCGGGGCGAGCAGCCGCTGCAACTGGAGCATCTGTTCGACGATTTCACCGGCGGAGAGATTCCGCTCGACGCCGCCCAGGCCGCTGGCGCAGAAGACGCAGCCCATGCCGCAACCGACCTGCGTGCTGATGCAGATCGTCCGCCGGCCGACGTCCCGCAGCAGGACGCATTCAATCTGCCCGCCGTCGGCCAGGGTCAGCAGCAGCTTTTCCGTGCCGTCCTCGGCGCGGGTGTGTTTGGCGATCGTCGCGGTCCAGAGCCGAAGCCGCTCGGCCAGGTCCGCCCGCAAGGCCTTGGGCAGGTCGGTCATCGCCTCCCAATCGGCGGCCCGCTTTTCGAACAACCACTTCTTCACCTGGCGGGCGCGATACGCCGGCGCGCCCCGCTCGGCCGCCCACGCCGAGAGCGACTCGTCGAGCGAATCCAGTAGGTGCGGCCTCGTCGAGTCGCTATTTGGCATGTGAAAGCGCCGCCGGCAGCCAGGTGCACAGGTAATACGCCCGGGGCGCAGTCATGTCGAGCAGCCGGGCCGCGTCGAACCGGGCAAAGCCGTTCGCCGGCGCTAGCCCGCTGTCGGCGCTAAGCAGCAGTTTCGACAAGGTGAGCGGCTCCTCATACTGGACGCACCGCAGGCTCGCCAAGTCGCGCCCGGCCAGCTCCGCCGCCCGTTCGATCGCCTTCTCCAAAAAGCCGATCTGATCGACCAGGCCGAGCGCCCGGGCCTGATCGGCCGAGAAAATCCGCCCCGTCGTCGCGGTGGCCAGATCGTCGGCGTTGTCCTTGAGCTTCGGCCGGCCCGCCAGGACGATGTTCTTGAATCGTTCGAAGCTCTCGTCGACCAGCTCCTGCAGCAGCTTTTGTTCTTCGGCTTCTTCCTCCGGCGAAAGCTGCCGCGTCGGGCTCCCCATGAGCTTGTACTTGTGGCTGGCGATCGAGTCGTCCTCGATGTTCCAATTGGCCAGCAGCTTCGACACGTCGTAATGCGGGATCACCACGCCGATCGAGCCGGTCCAGGTCGAGGGCTCCGCGTAGATCGTATTTTCCGCGTCGCCGACGGCCATCGCCATGTAGTAGCCGCCGCTGGCGCAGATGCCGCCCATGCTGACGACCAGCGGTAGGTCGCGGTCTTCGGCCAGGTCGCGAAGCTGGTGGTAGAGGTAGTCGCTGGCCGTGACGGTGCCGCCGGGCGAATCGATCCGCACGACGACGGCCTTGACGGCCTGGTCGTCCCGCACGCGGTCGATTTGCTGTTTGACGTACCCGTCGGCGTCGAAGATGGGCCCTTCGACCTTGATGATGGCGATTTTGTCCTCCGCTCGCCTGCTGAGCGAGTGATATTTCTCCGGCGGGCCTTCACCGCGGCTGAAGTAACTCTGGTAGCTAGCATTCTGCCCGATGATCACCATCACGGCGATCGCCAGCAGCACCAGCAGCAGCTTGCCGTATCGGCCCAGGGCGGACGGTTGCTGCACGACGATCTGCGTGACGGGCTGCCGCGAATAATCGTCGCCCGGCGGAACGGTGGACATGGCGGAAGACTCCTGGGACGGCGGAAGGAATCGGCGAGGGAATCAACCATTGTACTGCCCAGCGCACCCGGCGAGCAGGCTGTCCCCGGCGGGCGCGCGTCGCCGACGCGCGCCCGGCGAAGCCAGCGCCGGGCGCCTCTGGACTCCATCGGTCAAGACTGCTGCGCGACTCGCCGCGGCGGGTGTTGCCGCGGGTCGCCCCCAGCCGCTACAGTACGGCATAGCTTGCCCAGGTGCGCCGATCGTCTTGCCGTCAACTTGCCAGGAGTTGCAGCGTGTTTGTCTGTGCGTCAACGGATTGCTTTCCCGATTTGCCGAAGGATGAGATTCTGCCGACGCTGGTCGACCTGGAATTCACCGCCGTCGAACTGCCGTTGCGCGAGACCGGCAACGCCTGGCATCGCCCGTCGCAGGTCGCCGAGAGTCTGGAACACGCGCTGGAGGCGTTCCGCGACACGCACCGCCTGACGATCGCCGCGCTGACGGTCGAGCCCGCCGGCCCGAAAGACCAGTACTACGCCCAATTCACCGCCTGCTGCAAGCTGGCGAAGGTTTTGCGAGTAGTGCCGCTGGTCGTCCCGGCGGCGGAACTGGGGACGCCGTTCAACGAAGAGATCGAGCGGCTCCGCGAGCTGGTCCGCATCGCCTCGCTCGAAGGCTGCCTGGTGGCGCTGCGGACCGAGATCGGCTGCATGACCGAGGATCCGGACACGGCCGTCGTGCTGTGCAACAACGTGAAGGGGCTGGGGCTGTGCCTCGACCCGAGCCACTTCGTCGCCGGTCCGCGGCAAGGCCGCGACTTCTCGAAGGTCATCCCGCACGTGCTGCACGTCCACCTGCGCGACTCGACCAAGAGCAAGCTCCAGGTGCGGGTCGGCCAGGGCGAGATCGACTACGGCAAACTGCTGGGCCAGCTCGAGAAGGTCAATTACAATCGGGCCCTCTCGGTCGACATGCCGCCGCTGGAGGGCTACGACCACCGCCAGGAAATGCGGAAGATCCGGTTGCTGCTGGACAGCTTGCTGTAGCGAGTCGAAGTCGGCGGTTTTCCTCGCCTGGAAGGCGGTTAACGTCCTCCCTCTCCGCTCTGAGAGAAGAAGGTAGTCCTCTCGCGCCCGCGAGCGGCATTGCTAACCATTCTGAAAGGAGAATCGCTCCGTCCGGCCGCCGCGTCATTTCGGCGTCAGCGTGGGGATCACGGCCCGGCCGTTCTTGCGATAAATGTGAAAGTCGGCGTCCAGCGTCAGCACCATCGAACCGGCGAGCTGCTCGGCCATCCGCACCAGGCAGGCGTCGGCCACCGACATGGGGATCGACGCGTACCGCTTCAACATCCGC
>QEVI01000051.1 GCA_003576855.1 Planctomycetota bacterium | reverse complement strand
GAATTGCCCAGCATCTCGCCGGAAAGACCCGCCCCCCGTCAAATCTCACGCCCCATCAGAACACATCAACCCCCAGTGCGCAAAGTGCGACTTGCACCCACGCCAAAGTCGTTGTCAGAAGTGCTGTTCCGCCGCAGGGCCGGCGTTGTTACCATCGCGCGACTCATCGTCGCCGTGGCGTTTTCATCCGTGGCGGACGCGACGCAAGCAGGATGCTTTGGGGGTACCGCATGACGCGCATTGCCTTTTATTCCACGATGGCCGGAATGCCCTGGGGCGGCAGCGAGGAGCTGTGGAGCCGCGCCGCCGGTGCGCTGCTCGAGCAAGGCCATTACGTGAGCATCAATTTCAAGAAGCGCAAAGTGCTCATTCCGCCGCTGGAGCGCTTACGGCAGCTCGGCGCCGATCTTTACTGGCGGCGCGGCTTGCGCGTCGGCCGCACGCTGCGCAAGCTGCTGATGAGAATCCACATCGGGCAAAACCCGTCGATCATGTGGCTCAAACACGCCCGGCCGGACCTGCTGGTCGTCTCGATCGGCTACCATATGGACGATCTGTCGATCACCCAGACCTGCCGTTCGCTGGGCGTTCCCTACGCCTTGCTGCTTCAGGCGGCGAGCCCGCATCAGTTCATTGAAGCGCACAGCTTCGATCGGTTTCGCGAGGCGTGGGCGGGGGCCGCGAAGTGCTTCTTCGTCTCCAGCCAGAACCGCGAGGTCATTGAAACCAATCTCGCCCTGGATCTGTCCGATGCGCAGATCGTCGATAATCCCTTTCAAGTGAGCCTCGACGCCAGGCCGGCCTGGCCCGCCGACGAAAAGCTATGGAAGCTGGCCTGCGTGGCCCGCGTCCACTTTCTCTCAAAAGCCCAGGACGTGCTCCTGCGGGTCCTGCGGCAGCCGAAGTGGCGAGCCCGGCCGATCCAGGTGAGCTTGTTCGGCGCCGACGGCGGCAGCCTGCGGCAGCTTCAGGAGCTCATCACGCTCCACAGTCAGCATAAACAGGTCGTCGTCCGCGGATTCACGCCGAACATCGAAGACGTGTGGCGCGAGCACCACGCCCTGGTGCTCCCTTCGCGGTTTGAAGGCAACGCCCTGGCGATGATCGAAGCCATGCTGTGCGGCCGCGTGCCGATCGTCACGAATGTCGGCCGGGTGAGCGAGCTAGTGGACGACGACGTGTGCGGCTTCGTGGCCGGCGCCGCGACGGTGGAACTGCTCGACGACGCACTGGAGCGGGCCTGGCAGCGCCGGCACGAGTGGCAAGCGATGGGGCAACTCGCCGCGGCGACGATTCGCCGGCGACACAGCCTGCGCCCGGCGGAGGATTTCGCTGAGCAGATTCTCGCCGCCGTGCCCGCTCGGCCCCAAACGACGACCGGTCAGCTTCGCGCCGCGGCCTGATCGCCGTGCGCCCACGGCGCGTGCCGCCCGCCGACTGGCGTGGAGCCGCCGCTACGGCGAACTGGGCCACGGGATGCCGTTGAGGCTGGCTAGCGCCAAGATGAGCGAATGCGTGCCGCGGCGGCCATGACCCTGCGCGGCCAGCGCGCGGTACAGTTGCTCGGCCAGCGCCACGCCGGGCAGCGCGAGATTCATGCGCCGTGCTTCCTCCAGGATGATCGCCATGTCCTTGAGGAAGTGCTCGACGAAGAAGCCCGGCGCCAGGTCGCCGCGGATGATTCGCGGGGCCAGGTTCGAGAGGGACCAACTGCCGGCCGCGCCGGAGGCGACCGATTCCAGCGTCTTGTCGAGGTCCAGCCCCGCGCGGTAGGCGTACAGCAGCGCTTCGCACACGCCGATCATGCCGGTGGAGATGAGCGTCTGGTTCACCATCTTGGCATGCTGGCCGGCGCCGGGGCCGCCGTGGCGGATCCACTTCGCGCCGAGGACCCGCCAAAAGGGCTCCAGCGCGGTGACGGTCTGTTCATCGCCGCCAATCATGATTGATAGCGTTCCGCTCTTGGCGCCGACGTCGCCGCCGGATACGGGCGCGTCGAGGGCGACGACGCCGCGCTGGGCCGCGGCCGCGGCGATCTCTTCAGCCAGCGCCGGTCGGCTGGTGGTCATGTCCACCAGCACGGCGCCCGCGCGGCAGCCGGCCAGCGCCCCTTCCGGGCCGAGGATGGCTTCGCGGACGTCGTGCGGATAGCCGACGATGGAAAAAATCACGTCGGCCGACTGGGCGGCGGCCTTGGGCGTATCGGCCCAGGCGGCGCCGCGAGCCACGAGCGGTTCCGCCTTTGCGCGGGTGCGATTATGTACCGTCACGGCGAAACCGGCGTCCAGCAGCCGGCCGCACATGCTGCCGCCCATGACGCCGGCGCCGATCCAAGCGACGCGTTGGTTGCTGGCGGGCATGGGCGCTCCCCTGCGACGAACGAGCGTCAGCGCTTGGCAACGGGCTCTTCGGGCAAGTCGAACACGTAGCGGTCGATGCACGCCAAGGCCCCCATCGCCAAGGACGCCAGCACGAAGCCGCCCGCCGCCCGCCCCGACTGAAACAGCAAGTCGCCAGTGGAATCCTGATCCATCCACGCCCGACCCCACTGGACGAGCAGGTACACCGAGTCGATGAGGCAAATGACGCCCAGCGCGAAGGCGACCCAAGCCGCCAGTTCGATCGTTCGCTCGAAGAGCCAAGCCATGTGCGCACCGCCTGATATTCGCAGATTGAAGAGACCGAAGATCGTGCGACCGCACCGCTTGCTAGCCGACGCCGCCTGCAACGATAAATAAAGCCATACGTCGCATGCGGCGTAGTTTAGACCGGCTGGGCGTCCGTCGCCAAGACGCCGCCGCGTCGGGCCGACCTGATTGAAACGAGAGGCTCTTCGAGCGGGGCAGGCGATCTCCGCTGGGCCGCGGCCAGTCCGTCACACGGCGGCGACCTGGCCGGCGCAATGCTCCAGCAGGTCTTCCTTCCCCTTGCGGTGGCAGAAGTCGCCGAGGGCCTCGCCAGGCAAGCGAGCGTCGCGGAAGTACTTCAGGACGGGCGCCAGTCGCGGCACGACTTCGTCGGTGGGCACGAGGTCCTGGTAGATGAAGCTCAGCCGGTCGCCCTGCCGGCGGCCGCCCAGGAAAATCGTGTACTTGTCTTTCGTTTTGCCCACTAGGCCGACGTCGGAGTTGTACGGCCGGGCGCAGCCGTTGGGGCAGCCGGTCATGCGCGTCGTGAACGCCTCGCGGCCGAGCCCGAGATTCGCCAATTCCGCCTCGAGCTGATCAATGATCGTCGGCAGCACCCGCTCGCTTTCGGTGACGGCCAGCCCGCAGGTCGGCAGCGCCGGGCAGGCCATCGACCAGCGACGGACCGCGCTGATCTCCTCCGACAGCGGGACGCCGTTCCGCCGCAGGATGTCCGTCAGCAGCCGGCGATCGCCCTCGGCGACGTCGCAGAACAAGATGCTCTGGTGGGGCGTGAGCCGCAGCGGCGGAGCGATGGTCCGGCAGATTTCGCGCAGCGCCGTCTTCAGCCGGTAGTCGCCGTCGTCCTTGATGCGGCCGTTCTCGACGTTCAGGCCGTAGAACCACTTGCCGTCCCCTTGGGCGTGCCAGCCGAGGCCGTCGTTCAGCTCGGTGACCACGACCGGCCTGGGCGGCGCCAGCGGGGCGCCGTAATACTCTTCGACCTTTTGCTTGAACCGCTCCAAGCCCCAGTTATGGATGAGATACTTCATGCGCGCGACCTTGCGATCGGAGCGATTGCCGAAGTCGCGCTGCACCTTCATGATGGCTTCGACGACGCCCAAGACCTGCGACGCCGAGACGTAGCACATCGGCTGGGCGACGGCGACGAACGTCTTCTCGGCGCTGGGGGTGACGCCGAAGCTGCCCCCCGCCAACACGTTGTAGCCGACGATTCGCCAGTTCTCGGCGATGGCCATCAGGCCGATGTCGTTGGCATACAGGTCGACGATGTTGTCGCTGGGCAGGCCGACGGCGATCTTGAACTTGCGGGGCAGATACGTCGGGCCGTAGAGCGGCTCGACGTCGTCGCCCGGCGGGCCGTGATCGTACTGGGGATTGCTCGCCAGTTGCCGCTGGCGCGTTTCCTCGTCAACGAGCCACAACTCGTGATAAGCGCGGGTCCGGGGACGCACAAACCGGGCGATTTGCAGGGCGAGCGACTGCATCTGCTCGTACACCGGATCCGCCTTGTACGGCGCCGGCGAACACATCACGTTGCGCGATACGTCGCCGCACGCGGCCAGCGTCGTGAGCTGCACTTCGTTGATGCGGCGGATCGTCTGCTGCAGGTTCGATTTCAGCACGCCGTGCAGTTGCAAGCCCTGCCGCGTCGTGATGCGGAGCGTCCCGTTGCCGACCTCGTCGCACAAATCGAGCTCCGCCAGGAGCTGTTCGCTGGACAGCTTGCCGCCGGGCAGGCCCGTTCGGACCATGAAGATGTACTTCTTGCCGCCGCCGCGGTCGTCGCGATCGTCCTGCTGGTACGAGCCATGGTGCTTGATGAGCTGCGTGCCGTCCTTGCTGATGAAATCGTTGCCGTCGGCCAGTTCGGCGGCCAGATCGCCGCGCAGGTAGTTGCTGCCGAACTTGATCCCTTCGACGGGACTTGGTTTGTCTTTTTTGGAATCGCTCATCGTGGCGTTTGGTGGCAAAGGCGCCGCGTCGGCGGCGAGCCCCTACAGATTGCCCAGGCCGGGTAGATTGTCGGATCGTCTCACCATAATAGCTCCGTCCGCCGGGAGCGGCCATATCGATCGAGCTGCCGCCGGCTCCGCCCGAATCGCTTGATCCCGGCCGGTTCTGTTAACCCGAGCCGATGTGCGATAGGATGCGGCCCATGCACTCAAATGACGCCGCGCCCGATTCGGCAGGTTCGCTCGGCCGCGTGATGGCCGTGTGGCTGGCGACGGGCGTCGGTCTGGGGCTGGTGGTTCCGGCGCCAGGGACGGTGGCGGGGCTGTGGGGACTGGGGCTGGCGGCCGCCGTGGCGCTGCTTTCGCCGGTCGGGGCTCAATTGGGGGCCATCGTGCTGTTGGCAGCGGCGGCGGCCTACGTCTGCGGCGTGGCGGCCCGCTCCCTGGGGAGCCAGCGGGATCCGGGCCCGATCGTGCTGGACGAAATCGTCGCGCTGCCCATCGTGTTCGTCGGCGTCGGGCCCTTGAACTGGGCGGTCCTGCTGGCGGGGTACCTGCTGTTTCGGCTTTGCGACGTTTGGAAGCCAGGCCTGGCCCGTTCCGCGGAACACCTGCCCGGCGGGCTTGGCATCGTGGCCGATGATTGCGTCGCCGCCGTGCTGGCCTGTTTGCTGCTGCACGCGGCGATGGGATTGGACCGCTCCGCCGGCTGGAATTGGCTCGCCAGCGGCGCCTGACGGAGCGGCCGACCTGGCGGTTTCGGATTGCCGCGGCGAGCTTGAACTGTTATTTGCATCCATGCCTGCACAACTGCTCGACGGCAACGCGTTGGCCCGCCAGATTCGGATGGAACTGGCGGAACAGGTCGCCGACTTCATCGAAAACAACGGCGTCGTGCCCACGCTCGCCGCCGTGCTGGTCGGCGACGACCCGGCAAGCCAGGTTTACGTGCGGAACAAACGCCGCGACTGCGACCAGGTCGGCATCCAGAGCCAGCTTCACGCGCTGCCGGCCGATACGACGCAGGACGAGCTGCTGGCGCTCATCGCCAGGCTCAACCGCGACGAGGCGGTGCACGGCATCCTGGTGCAACTCCCGTTGCCGCCGCAGATCGCCGCCCGAGCGGTGCTCGAGGCGGTGAATCCGCACAAGGATGTGGACGCCTTTCACCCGGAGAACGTCGGCCTGGTCGTGCAAGGCCGCCCGCGCTTCTTGCCCTGTACGCCGGCGGCGGTGCAGCAGTTGCTCGTTCGCAACGGCATTCCCATCGCCGGGCGGCACGCCGTGGTGGTCGGCCGCAGCGACATCGTGGGCAAGCCCCTGGCGATTATGCTGGGGCAGCGCGGAACTGGGGCGGACGCCACCGTGACGCTGTGTCACAGCCGCACGCCCGACCTGGCGGCCATCACCCGCCTGGCCGACATCCTGATCGTGGCGGTGGGGCGGGCCAGGTTCATCACCGGCGACATGATCCGCCCGGGCGCCACGGTGATCGACGTCGGCATCAATCGCACCGACGACGGGCTCGTGGGGGACGTCGATTTCCAGTCCGCGCGGGAGGTGGCCGCGGCGCTCACGCCAGTGCCGGGCGGCGTCGGGCCGCTGACGCGGGTCATGCTGCTCGCCAATACGCTGACCGCGGCCGGCCTGCTCGAACGGTGACCGGCAGCGACCGTTTCTTGCAATCACTTGCTCCGGTGGTATGCTGCCCGATCCGGGGACGAGCCGGCGAACTAGGCCGGCGCCGCGTCTTGCCAGGGCTTTTCACCATGCAGGCGACTCCATGTCCAACGCCTCCGAACCGGCTGCGTTCTCCTTCGGCCGCGTGCTGTTCATAGTCGTGCCGCTGGCCCTGGTGGCTTGGGCGGCGACGCTGTACAGCAAGGCCCTACAATCCAGCGCGCAGGCGTCGCTCGAGCGGACCATGGCCATGCGGCTGCTGGGCGACCCGGGCGCCGCGAAGCTGGCCGACAGATACCGCGACGCCGACGGCGACCTGCTGGCAGATCCGCCGGCGGACGCGCGGCAGTTGCTCGACCCCCAGGAGATCAACTTCTCGTATGTCGCCTCGAGCGAAGAAGAAAACGAACGTGAAACATGGCAGGAGCTGCTCGCCGCGCTCGAGTCGCGGTTGGGACGCCAAGTCAACCTCGTCAGCTACGCCGATCCGGCCGAGCAAATGCGGGCTCTTCAGAAGGGCGAACTGCACGTCACCGGCTTCGCCACCGGCGAGGTGGAGAAGGCGGTGAACGAATACGGCTTTATTCCAGCGGCCTGTTTCGCCGACAAGGACGGCAAGTTCAGTTATTCGATGAAGATCATCGTCGCCCGCGACAGCGACGTGAAGCAACTTAAGGATCTCAAGGGGCGGCGGCTGACGTTCGTGCGTCCCCGGTCCAATAGCGGCTGCACGGCCGCCCTGGTGCTGCTGATGAAGCAGCACGGATTGCAGCCGGAGCGCGACTACGACTGGGGTTTTTCCTTCGGCCACGAGAACTCGATCCGCGGAGTCGCGGACGGCCGCTTCTCGGCCGCCGCCGTGGCGAGCGACATCCTCGAGCGCATGGTCGCCGGCGGCGAGGTTCCGGCCGACGCGTTCCGCGTCGTCTACGAGTCGGAGCCCTATCCGCCCGGCGTGCTGGGCTACGTCTACAACCTCGCGCCCGGGCTTCGCGAGGGCGTTCGCCAGGCGCTCGTCGACTTCGACTGGGCCGGCAGCGGGCTGGAGCGGCGATACGGCAAGGCCGGCAGCGCCAGGTTCGCCCCGGTCGACTACCAGCGGGATTGGGCGCCGATTCGCCAGATCAACAAGACCGGCCGCGAGCTGTTCGCGAAGCTCGAACCGACCGCCGCGTAATCCGCCGTCGAGCGGCGCATTTGCGGCTATCGTCCGGCGGCCAATCACCTGGCGCCGCGCGGCGACTGGCTGCGTTGCCGTTGCGCTTCGTAGAACAGCACGGCGGCGGCGGCTGACACGTTGAGGCTGTCGGCCACGCCGTGCATCGGCAGGCGAATCCCGGCCACGCCGGGGCCGCTCCAGCGGGCGGAGAGCCCTTGGGCTTCGCTCCCCAGCACGATGGCCGCTCCCTGTCGAAAGTCGGCGGCGGTGTAGAGGCGCTCCGCGTCGGGCCGCGCGGCCAGCGCCGGTACGTCCAGCCGTTTCAGCCAGGCGACCGTCTCTTCGGTCGTCGCCGTGCAGACGTTTGCGCGGAACACCGTGCCGAGGCTCGCGCGGATGGCATTGGGATTGAACAAGTCGGTCCGCGGGTCGGCGACGACGACGGCGTCCAGGCCCGCGCCGTCGGCGCTCCGCAAAACCGCGCCGACGTTGCCCGGCTTTTCGATCCCTTCGATCACCGCCACCAGCGGCGCCGGCGGCAACGACAGTTGCGCCAAGCTCCGCGTCGGCGTACGGGCCACGGCTAGCACGCCGTCGGCGCGATTGCCATAGGAGAGCTTGTCGAAGATCTCCACGGTGACCGTCTGGGCGACGCCCGCATGCGCCGCCAGCTCGTCTGCCGCCCGGCGGGCCTCGTCGCCGCCGAGCAGCGGCTCGCAGAGAAACGCTTCGAGGATTTCGACGTCGCCGGCAATCGCCCGGAGGACTTCGCGGGCGCCGTCGATGACGAACCGCCCCGCTTGGCGACGGCAGCGGGCGTCGCGGAGGCGCAAGGCCTCCTTCACGCGGGGATTATGCCGACTGCTAATGTGCTGAATCATGGCAACGCCCGTGGCGGCTCACGCTCGTTCACGGTCCCTGCGAAGGGCCTCAGCCGCTTGCGGCTACGCGCCGCGGAAAACGCGCCCGCCTGTTTCGTTTAACCGCCGACAACGCTATGGGGACGGCCAACAGGGACGCGGGGCTGGCTGGTTCGGGGATGGCCGACCCGCCGGGGCCGGCTGGTGCGGCTGCTGCGGGGGAGTGCGACTTCCAGAGGGCGAGGTCTTGCTCGTCGATGCGTCCATCATGGTTGCCGTCGGCGCCCGCGCCAGGCAGCACGGCCGGCGCCAGGCTTGCTTGCCACAGCAGGAAATCCGAGCCGTCCACGTCGCCGTCGTCATCGAAATCGCCAGCGGCGCGGGCGATTCGCAGCGACGCGGAAATGTCGTCGATGTACATCGAGCCGGTCGCTGCGGGGGACGCGCCGCTGATGAACGTGACGTCGAACGAACGAATGCCGTCCGGAAGGGGCACGGCCGTTTGGAACATCGCCAGGCCGTCCGCCGCTCCGGAGGCCGGAATGATCAATTCCAAGCTGGGGCTGGTCAGGTCGATGCCCGCGACCGGATCCGGCGAAAAGCGGAGTCGCGCGACGAACTCGTCCTCGGCCGCCGCGTCGTACTTCCAGAACCATCTCACGTCGAGGACGCGGTTCACGCCGGCCGGGATGGCGGTGGCCGAGCTGCGCCACTCGTCGGTGCGCGTCGGGCTCGAATCGTCGAGTTGCAGCGAATGCGTCGGGCTTTGTGCCAGGTCGGTCGCCCAAAGGGCGCTAGCGCTGCGATGCCAATCGGCGGGCGTCGTCGCGCCGCTGGTCGGTTCGTCAACGTCCGGATTGCGGAGCAAATTGCCCGGCAGCAGCGCGGCGTTGTAGTCGATGACGACGCCGTCGACGAGCAGTTTTCGCCCCGCCATGAGGGCGGGCTTTCCCGTCGGCGCAAGCACCAGCATCACCGCCTCGTCGGCCGGAATGTTGAACAGGGCGCTGCCCGCGGCCGATCTCTGCAGGAATCGGTTCGATACGGCGTCGTAGAGGTCGAACGACCCGCCCGCGGGAAGGTCAATCGCCACGGACGCGTCTGTCGGATGCGGGTTGTAGTACAAGTATGTCGGATAAGCGGCGTCGCGATAGAAATCGGTGGCCAGTAGATCGAGTTGAAGGACCTTGTCGACGTTCGTCGTGCGGACGACCGAGCCCCACACGCCGACGAAGCCGGATCCATAGATGCCGAAGTCGGTGAGCGGCCCCCAGTCGTAAGTCAGCGGATCGCCGGCGGCGAAAATTTCCTGGCTCTCGCCGGGCGCCAGTAAGTGGGGCGGCAGCCAGTTGTGCCGTAGACCTTCGTAGGCGATTGCATGCTGGGGGTCTTCGGTCCAGAACTCGGACGACTGGTTGTTCGGTCCATGGGCGTTGCCGTAAAACAGCCGCGAGGCATTGGCCGCGTTAAGAACCCACTTGCCGATGGCGCGACTGTATCGATCCTCATACCGGGCGATGGGAACCACCGGCATGGCGTTGGCGTAGGTGTTCATCGCGAAGGCGTAGCCCTGCACGTTGGGCGTGTTGGGACGCATGCCGCCGAGCAGCCCGCCCACGTCCTGGCCCCCCCACCGCTCGCCGCTGATCATGATCAAATCCGGCCGGGCGGCGCTCCGCGAGAACACCCAGTCGAGATACTTGTGGATGTTCAGGTTCCGCTCGTGGTCGGCGTTCATCCGCGCCGCCGCGTAGGCGCCGAACGAGGCGAGCACCTCGTAGTTCGGATTGCTCGTGCGCGGCTCGTAGTACTTGAAGGCCCAGTCGACGGCCTGGAGATGGTTGGCCGCGGCCGAGGGATTAGCGGTGCGGTTTCGCCAGTAGGCGGCATGCTGCAGCCACGCCATGCCGAGCCCCATGTCGGGCTCGCGCCACACGCCATTGTATCGCGGAATGGCGTCCGAGAAGTCGTAAGCCGTATAGTTGAAGTTCGGAGCCGCGCCGCCGGCGGTCATTTTGTTGATGGCGCCGTAGAACCGCGCGTCGATGACGTCCAAGATCGGCTCAAGATAGGCTTCGTCCGGATATCGGTCGGCGATGCTGTAAAACAGGATGTTCGGAAACACCTCGTACCAGGCCGATTGCCCCGACGCAGCGTCGGGGTTGTTCATGACGATGAATTCCTGGTTGCGGTTGATGTAGTATTCCCGCGTCATCGACACCCAGTTGATCGGCCCGGTTGCTTTATCGACGCCGATGAGCGTCGAACCGAGCACCGCGCCGAGCGTCGCAATGCCCTCGGTCACGGGGTCGCCGTTGCCATAAGTGCGCACCTCTCCGACGTACGACGGCAATCCGTACGCCACGGTAAGGTAGGACGACGAAGGCGCATCATCGCGGCGGGACAAGGGCAGGAACTGCCCTGCGGCCGCCGTATCAAACGCCAGCGCGTCGAAATCGGCGGCGACCGCGCGCCAGTCGCGCATCTGGTACGTCGCCGGCGCGTTGGGAAGCAGATTGATCGGCCTCAGCGGCAACTGCCGCTGACCGTGGGCTGAGCCGACGCAGATGCCTAAGGCAGTTGCAGCGATCAGGATGCCGTCGTGGGCGCGCAAGTGGCGCCGGCAAGGCAGCGCAACCTCCGGCGACGGGCGAAAGATCATCGGCCGATTTCCATTTCGCGAGGCGACCTCGAGAGTGATTGCCCGCAGCGGACACGGGGCATCGCAGCGCTTATTGTAAGCGTCGCCTGCGTGCGCTGAAGCGCCCCTTCTGAAAAGCAGCCAACGTCGCCAAAGCGACCCCCAGCAGCGCGCCCCCGGCCGGTTCGGGCGCCGCGGCGATGCTGGGGACGGCCGGCGTGGCGCCCCGTTGCCGCTGCCAAATGAGAAAGTCGGCGCCGTCCACAACGTTGTTTGCGTCGGCGTCGCCCTGCGCGTGGGTGGCGCTGCCAGCCGTGCCGTAGCCCATCTTCCACGTCTCTAGATCCGTTCCGTCTACGTCGCCATCCTCGTCGAAGTCTCCCTCCAGCGGACCGGCCGTCCGTTGAAAGCCGCTGAGCGTGACGTCACCGTTAAAATAGTCGTAGTTGACCGTCGCCGTCGTATTGCCGAGGAAACGAATGTCGCTGAACGTGCCGAATAGCAGATCGGGCTCAACGTCCAGCAGCGTCAGCGTGGATGAGGGCGTGAACTGGTAGTCGCTAAGGTCGAGCTCCAGCTTGGCCCCCTCGATGTCGGCGCCGGCGCCGCCGAACATCGGAGTCACGCCGTTGGCGTCGGCCGTCCAAGAGAATGTCACCGTGTCATGATTGCCGAGGATGTCGCCGTTCAAAACGTTGAACGAACCTTGCGAGCCAATAAGCGAAACCTTTGCCGATCGACTAGCCCGGCCGAGTTCAAAGTTCATCCACAGCCGGCTGGCGATGACCACTTCACCCCCTTCGACGCGCAGTTCGCCTTTGGCGCCGGATTCCGGCATGATGATCGATGCGGCTTCGAGATAACCTTGCACGACAACTAGGCCATCTCCCTCCAGGCGCACGGGGATGGGTTCGGTTTCGCCGCGGGACGGGCCGAAGCTGCCAATGCGGAAATCCTGTCGACGCAGGTTGCCATCGTCTAAGATTCGACCGCTCCGCACACGGGCGTCGGGCCCGATGAACAGATAGCCGCGGTCGCGTTCCCCGACCACAATGCCATCGGCCAAGATGTCCGACGCGCCGTTCATGATAATTTCGCCATCGCCGGTAGACGGGTCGAAGGCATGGGCGACGCCTCCTTGGTTGCAGCGTTGGCCGAGGATAAGCCGGTTGGTTCCCAGGATCGTCAGCGAGGCGCCGAACTGCTCTGGCCCGGGTGCGACGCCGCCGTTCATGACAATCCGTCCAAAGCTCGGCGGGCCGGCCAATGCGCCGAACGACGGAGAGTCTCCTGGAAACAAGTGCCACATGGAAAAATGAGAGCCGAACGGCGAATCGGCGTTGATCGTCGCCGTGTTGAAGCCATTAACGTAATACCATGTGTTGCCGTAATTCTCGACTGGCGCCAATGGCGGATTGACGGGGGGAACGGCCGACGGATCGTTCCAATTCGCCGGATCGCCGAAATCGCCGGTGTTGCCCGTCGGCGGGTCAAAAAAGATCTCGCGGAACGGCTCGCCTCGGCTCGCAGAATGTACAGCCCAATGGACGACGATCGTAACGACGACCGCAACATGCTTGACTTGAAGGCTCATGAGAAGCTCCGCGCGTAGATACTCTTGGTGACAACGCCGGTTTCGTTGCTTGCCTGTGCGATTAGCTCGCCTCGTCGACTGTTTCGCCGTCGTCGCGATGTCCTAATCGGTTCAGCATGATGCGGTCGATGTCGTACGCGATCGGGCGAACCGATCCGTCGCCAAACAGGCCGTTGACGCCGAAGGCGTGAGCCGAACCGAGACAATAGCCGTAGTGCAGGTTTCCTTCTTGCGGGAATTCGATGTTGGACTGCGGAACGGTGACATCCGGTCCCAGGGGATAGTAGGTCGCGCGCATCACGTCGCCATCCCAGCCGTCGGACCATCCGCGGTCGTCGTGCCAGTCGCCGATGTCGTAAAGATCGCTGTGCAAGCGCTTTTCGCTCACCATGAGCGTGCGACTCAAGCCATCGGTGACGTGAGCCGGCTTGGTGGGTGGCGTGTTGCCCAGCGGGCCGGGCGGTATTGCGCCGATGTCCCAGTTAGTTCGGACGATTATGCCGTGAAACTCCAGGTCCTTGCGGACGTTCCAGATGCAGGCGTCTTTCAGCCGGCGACACAAATCCTGCGGATGCCATCCGTAAAAATCGCCATGGTTCAACTTGGCGTTGTCCAGTTCGACGTCCTTTCCGGGCGTGACGCCGGCGTAGTCCATGAGCCAATGGCTAGCGAGCGACCACTTCGTCGGAGCCCGGCGCGAGGGGCAGTTGTACATCGAGATGTACGTGGCAGTAATCAGCTCCGTGGCGGCCACGCCTCCCACGGCGACCGTCTTGCCGTGCGCGGCCGCCTGCTCGCGATACGGAAGGATTTGATAGGCCCAGCCCATTCCCTGTTTTTCCGCCGAATAGGCCTGACCGCTCGGAGTGACGTACTGTTCCAGCCGGGGCCAGGGAACTGTGCCCCCGGTCGGAAACACGCCCTGCGCCGATAGATGGTTGTGGATCGCCAAGCCGATTTGCCGTAGGTTGTTCCGGCATTCGGTGCGCCGCGCCGACTCGCGCGCCGCTTGAACCGCCGGCAGCAACAGGGCGATCAACACGCCGATGATTGCGATTACCACCAACAGTTCGACAAGCGTAAAACCATGTAGCGTTCGTAGGGGGCGGTGGTGGCACGAATACCGCGGGTGGCTGGTCATGATCCGAATCCCACTACGTTTCCATAAGGTACGGGCTCGCCAGCCGGACTCGTGGCCGCGACTCTCTCCGCAGGAAAGCGCGCCGTCTTGACAGCGCTCTAAATACGCGAAAGAAGGGGCGGTGGATAAACAATTACCTATGCAGCACGCATTATTCATCTGCCGCGCACGTTTTAATTCGTCCCGCGGCGGTTCAGCGGGTTATGCCGCGTCAGCCCGTGCAAACAGCTCAGCCCTTGCTGGCGTTCGAACCGGATGCCGTTCGACTGTTGAACTGCTCGTCGGTTAGTTCGGCCGCTCCTCCTAAGTCGGTCGCGATATGCCGCACGCCGTCGGCGCCTTCCTGCTCGTAGGCCACGACGCCCTCTAGCGGCCACTGGCGGTCATTGCGATACCGAATTACCAACGGTTTGTGGTCTCGATCTGAAACAAATAGTTCGTCAACGCTGGAAACTCCCCCCTGTTTGAGCGCCTCGGCGCGCTCGCTGACGATAAATCTCTTGAAATCCGCTTCGTTGGCCGGAAGTTGCCCGCGATGGGCCGCGCGATATTGGCCGTAAAGCACGCTCAACAAGCGCAATCCGGGTTGGGCGTCCGCTGCATGCTCGCCGCAACCGGCAAGCCACGCCCACAGCATGCACAACAGCAAACCGATCTTGGCTCGGGTGGGCACCAATCTCCTCGCAAGGTCGTTTGACCCGAGAGCGACCAACAGCGTTACGCGGTTGGTCGCTCTCGGCAACTACAGGGCTGCGTTCTCTAGCAGCCCGTCGAAATATTCCCGCCGACGTGCTGCAAGCGAGCATTTCCTCGGGAAATACGCAGCTAGCACTCGCGCAAAACGAATATTTCAACGGGCTGCTAGGTCTTTCGAGACCGCGCACCGCCTTGTGCGGCCGCAATGCACGCCGCCGCGACGGCGAGTATTCCCAGCGACGCGGGCTCTGGAACCCTCACCAGGAAGATGTCGCCCGTGGCGATGTCGTCATATGCCAGGCGAAACGCCTGGGCTGCCGGGGCGCCGGTCACGTTTAGTTCTCCGAATACATGGCCGTCGGCCAACTGGCCCGGCGCGGCGTCGAATAACCGCAGCGTCTGGCCGACTGACATGGGAAAGCTCGTCAAATCGATGTTTACGCGGGCATTGTTGAACAAAATCGCGTCGCGGGCCACGAACGGCGAGACGCCGCCCGAGTCGGTGACGAACTCGAACGTGTTGCGGACCTCGCCAGCTTGCGTGTTGGCGATGATGTCGTCGGATGACCAGGACGCCTGCGAGCCGATGATTCGCATGAGAGACGACCGCTCCACGCGAAACGTCTCGATGCTGGAGTGAAGCTGATGGCTCAGGTTGATCGAACCGTTGCCAGATACCGTGACTTCGCTATCACCGCCTTGAACGCCCACGTACAGTTGTCGCGTGGTGAGCGTTCCTTGCACGTTGACGATGCCCACGGCGTCCCACGGCGGCGGCGGACCGAAGAACCCGCCGAACTGGCCAATCCGCCAGATGATGCCGGGCGCGTTGATCGTCGAGCCGGGTCCGATGTTCAACGTGCCGTCGGCCCGCTCGCCGACGAAGCCGGTGTCGGGAGACCCTCCCGCGAGATTGATGTTGACAGTGCCGCCGTTGGTCACGTTGACTGTTCCAAAGCCCGTATGGTTGTTCAAATGACCGCCGATCGAGAACCCCTGTGGGAATCCGGCGGTGATATCGACGGTCAGCGTCCCGCCGTTGATGTTCAGCGTTCCCACTGAGACGTCGCCGACTACTACGCCGTTAACCGTCGCCGCGCCTGTAAGTTCCGCCGTGAGTCCGTTCTCGATGAAATGGACATCGAGGTCGGCGGTAGGCGCAGTGTCGTCGGACCAATTAGTCGCCTCGTTGAAATCGTTGCTCGTGCTGGCGTCGAACTGGATGTTCGCCGCAGAAGCGCCGCTGGCAATCCAGATGCCGCTGGCAATCCAGATAGCGCCCAGCAGCAAGCCGGCCCCTGTCAGGTGAAATCGCCTCATGAGATCCCCTCCAGAAAAGAAACCACGGTGTCGAATCGAAATACGTCACTTCCGCTCTCTGCCACCTGATGTCTATACACGGTCCGCGGTAAGCCCTTTGGCGCGCCGGCGCAAGGTGCGGACATTCCCACTGGCAAGCCAAGTGATACCAACAACGGACGATCGCCAGCCAGCGACGGCCTATGCAGCGGGACAAACAACGGACTTGCGACAAGGTCTAATGGAGCGCCGCTCAGCAGCCACAAGGCCATACTGGGTGGCCATGGGGCCCACGCGGGCGGTGATCCATTATCAACCAATAGCCTCAGGCGCCGCAATCTTATGGTGGATTTGCCCGATTTGCGTCCGATTTGCTAGACAGGGGCGGTCGGCGCCGCGCCCAAAGCCTTGCTGCGAACCTAGTTAGCTCGCGGCAACAAGCTCCGCGGCGGCGGTCAGCACACCGGGTCGTGATGGCCGCCCGACATGCACCGTAAGATGCGCCGTCCCCCTGCTCTTTAGCTAACGAAGCGCGATGCATGAGCCGCCCCCCAAATCCGACGAGCTAGTTGCCCTGATGACGCAGTTCCAGGGCCGGCTATATGCGTACATACTTTCCCTCATTGGCGACCCCAATGCGGCGAACGACGTGCTACAGGAAACGAACATCGTCCTGTGGCGGGAATCGGACCAGTTCGTGCCCGGCACGAACTTCAAAGCCTGGGCCTTTCGCGTCGCTCATTTTCAATGCATGGCCTATCGCCAGCGGCGCTTGAGGGACAAGGTTACGTTCAGCGACGAGGTCGTCGCGATCCTCGCCGTCGAGGCCAGGCAGATCGATGAGACCTACGAAGAGCGAGCCGACGCCCTGGCTCGTTGCCTGGAAAAGATACATGCCCGTTCGCGCGAAGCGCTCCGCTTGCGTTACGCCGAAGAACTGGCGGTGAAAGACGTCGCTGCTAAGATGAACCGCACGGCCAACGCGGTGTCCCAGCTCTTGTTTCGCGCTCGGCAGTGGCTTATCGAATGCGTAAAGCACGATGATCAGGTGCAGGTGGTGCGATGAGCGACATCGACCTTCAACAACAACTAGAGCGTCTGCTAAGTCGCCTTGCAGACGGCGGACTTGCCGACAGCGACGTAGAGCAGCTTGGAGAACTGATCGGTCGAAGCGTCGAACTTCGACGGCAGTACTTGGAGTACTGCCAAATGCATGGGGTACTGTGCGCGGAGAACGGCATTCTCGCCTCGTGGGGCGTACCAGAGGCAGAGCTATTGGCAAAGCCGCACCGTCGTGGGAGGCGAGAGCGCATGCGCCGGGTTTGGGCAGCAGCGGCTATCGCCGCGGGTTTGGCACTGGCGCTTGCGACGCCGCTATGGAAACCGGGCGCTGCCGAGCCGCCGCCCTATCGGGGTCAGGTCGTTGCGGTTTTGCAGCGTCAGCTCGGCGCCGAATTCGTCTACGGTCCGTCCGGGGAGCGCCAGCCCGTCTCTGGCGTCTTCATGCCGCAGGGGTTTTATGAGCTGAGTCGCGGCGTTATTGAATTACAGTCCACCTCCGGCGTGTTACTCACGCTGGAGGGGCCCGCGGCATTCACGTTGCTCGACGGGCAGGGCATCCGCATGACTCGCGGGCGCGTCGCTGCTCATGTGCCGCCGCAGGCCACTGGATTCCGAGTGGAAATCCCCAACGGAACGGTAATCGACCTGGGAACCGACTTCGCCGTCGAGGCCGTTCAAGGCGAGAAGTCCGAGGTTCACGTCTTCAAAGGCGAAGTCAAGATCAACCTGACCGGTTCCAAGGCCGCCGGCGCGCTGCCGCTCCATTTGACGACGGGCGAGGCCGCCCGAATCGATTACCTCACCGGCATGCCGTCGGGCATCGACTTGGATGAGCAGCGTTTTCTCCGTGCCCTGGATCCCGCGCCCCGGAGGTACACCGAGCGGATCCTTCAAATGGGCCCGGCCGTGTACTACCCGATGGAGCCGACCGATAACGGAGCCCGCCTCAAAGATTTTGCCCGAGGACGTGCGGATGCTGTCATCAACTTCGGGAACGCCAAAGAGCCGGTATGGGCGCCGGGTAAGGTGGGTTTAGCGCTCGCTTTGGGCGGCCCCGCTCAGCAGACTTACGCGAGCGCCGCCAGCTATTGCCAGACCGAAGGGGACGAGCTAACGGTGGCGGCGTGGGTTCGCGCGAGTTCTCGGCCCCGTTGGGCCAGCATCGCCAAGAACTGGGCGGGCGCCGAGAACTGGGGGCAGTTCCATTTCGGGCTTTACCGCGACAGCGGCGAGCTGGAGGCCCACATTCAGGACAGCAGCCGGCGGGAGATCACAGTCAAGGACCGCGTCCCCCTTCCGCTGAACGTTTGGCATCATGTGGCCTTCGTGGCCGATGGCCAGACGTTGAGGCTCTACCGAAATGGAAACCAGATCGACGCCGCGCCGTATCAACGTCTCGTGCGCGACCCGCGCATCAAGGCGCTGGCGATTGGCACGAAGCTGAATCTCGCCGGCGACGCGCCTGAAGAACGCGATTTCAACATGTGGGACGGGCGGTTGGACGAACTGGCCATCTTCAATCGAGCTCTGTCGGCGGACGAAGTCGGACAGCTTTACGCCCTTGGCGCCGGCGAATAGCGGCGCGTTTACGGTAGGGAAGCGTTACGCGCATAGTCGGCCAGCGCCCGCACGTTGGCTGCGGGCGTATCGCGGACCACTTCGCAGCCCGCTCCGACGATGAACCGCGGCCCGGCTTGGCGATGGCACTCGGCGATGGCGGCCGTGATGGCCTGAGGCGAGCTGTCGCGGAGGGCCGCTACAGGGTTCAGATTCCCCAGCAGTACTTGCCGCTTTCCCATCGCCTGGCGAGCTTCCGCCACCGGCGTGAGATAGTCCAAATCGACGATGTCGCACTCCAGGCGGCCCATGCCCGGCAGGATGCGGCGAGTGTTTCCGCAGATGTGCAGCCGCACGCGGGTTCCCATAGCCCGCAGGCCGTCCACCAGTTTCTTTTCATAAGGCCAGACGAACTCGTCGTAGAACTTTGGCCCGACGAGCGACGCGGCGGCGTCGCCGATGCCGACGAGATCGGCGCCCGCCTCGATTTGCGCCCGCGCGTAGCGCAATTCCATGTCGACGACGAACTCGAACAACTGGTGAACGAAGTCGGGATCGTCGTAGAAGTCGAGCATCAGCGCGTTGATCCCCCGCAAGTCGGCGCCCTCGGCGCACGGCCCTTCGACCCAGCCCATGAGGGCTTTGTCGCGCCCGACCTGCGACTTCATCAGTCGCAACGCTGAAACGGCCGCGTGCATGCGACCGCCCGGCGCGACGTCAGGAACGCTCAGCCGACTCAAGCGGGACTTGTCGGCCAGCAGCGCGTCGCTCTCGACGATGGCCGCGGGCTGGTCGTCGTAGAATTCAACGCGGGCCCCGCAATCGGAGGCTTCGCGGGCCGGGTCCGACATGACCGACACCAGGTCGAAGTCGAACTTCTCGGCGGTCCGCATTTGCGCCTGGGCCAGCACTCGGTAATCGCGGACGTAATCGCCGTATTTGACGCCGATCTGATCGGCGCAGAACATCATCACGACGGGCATCAGCGGCAGGCGGTCCACCGGCTCGCCGTCCAGGAAGCGGAGCACCCGTTCGCGGCCGCACAACTCGGTCATCGTGCGCCTCCCTCAGCGTCGCATGTTGCAATTGTGCATCGCGCAGCGATCGCACGGCGAACCGTAGGCCGCGACGCGGTCGGCCCGGCCGATGCCGATGAGCCCGGAAACCGACTTCAGCGGCTGCATCAGGCAACTTTCGGTTAGCGTCACCCCGACGTCGTCGCCGCCGAACAAGCTAAACAGCGTCCTTTGCTCGGCGATGGCCATGCCGCAGTAGCCGGGGCTGTAGGAAAGCGTCGTGGCCATCGAGCGGGGCGCGGCGGCCGCGCGCAGTTGTTCGATCACCACGGCCTCGGCCGCTTCGGCTCGTTCGGCGCCGACGGCGCTAGCGACCATCGCCGGCAGCGCTTCGCCGCAATGCATCAGTTCGGTCGCCAGGTTTTCGACGTGCGGCCCGGCGGTGGCGATAAAGGCGGCCACATATTCCGACGCGCCGAGGAATTCGCCAATGGCGCCGCGAAACTCGACCTCCCCGCGCGGACCCAGCACGCGCAACCGGCGGGGCGACAGCTCGCAGACGGGCATCACCAGGTAACTGGCCCGGGGCGCCGCGCGGCGAGCGGCCTCGGCGATCCACTGGTCGAGAATCGCGCCCATCGCCGCGGCCGGTTCAACGCCGGCCGGGTATCCGAGGTAGCGGAGGACCTCGCTGCGGTTTACCGCGGGGGGCGCCTCATCGATGCGTCGCACCGGCGTCGCCGACTCTGCCAGGATGGTTGCGTCTGGCGCCACGGAATCCGCCGCTTGTTGACGTGACAGGCTGAACGTGGCGCACACAGTCGCGTTCTGAGGCGCCGTAAATCCTGTATAATCCGCCGAGCGAGAATAGACAATCGTGGCCCCGAAGCCGCCGCGCCGCTTGCGCGGCAGGCGTTCGCGGCCGACACCCGCCGGCGTTGAGCGAGACGAACGATGCCTCAACCGTCCTTGGACCTGAATCAGCTTTACGAAGCAGTGCTCAACGGCGACCTGAAGGGGGCCGTGGAAGTTACCCGCTCCGCCCTGGACGCCGGCGTCGACCCGCAGCAGCTGGTCACGGAGCAGATGATCCCGGCCATGGACGAGGTCGGCCGCCGATTCGAGAACAACGAGTACTTCGTTCCGGAGTTGTTGATTTCGGCCCGGGCGATGAAGGGCGCGCTGGAACTGATTCGCCCGCTGCTGGCCGAGCGCGGCATCCAGCCGGTGGGACGCGTGGTAATCGGCACCGTCAAA
>QEVI01000050.1 GCA_003576855.1 Planctomycetota bacterium | reverse complement strand
GTCGGGCAATCCCTTTTTGATGCCCAGCCCGATGATGACCGCCGGAATCGTGGCCACGATCAGCGGGGGAATCGCCCGGCGGTCGGAGGTCAGTACGCGAATCACGTCGCCGCGGTAGAACACCAGCACCGAGGCCAGCGTTCCCAGGTGCAGCACAATGGTCGTCTCGAGCAGGTCGGGGACTTCGCCCCGGCCGCGGGCTTCGAGCAGCGCATTGACGACGGCCAGGTGCCCGTCGCTCGAAATGGGCAAGAACTCCGTTACGCCCTGAACGATGGCCAGCAAAATGATCTCAAGCGGCGACATAAAGCACGTCGAAGTCCAAAGTTCCCAGTCCATCGCCCGCCGCAGCCAGCATGTCGACGCGCGCGGCAAAGAGCCCAAGCGAATGTCCCGCGCCGACCCGCCGCAGCCCTGTACGCAGCGCCTCTAGCCGGCGGCTCACAGCCGCCGGTCACCGGCGTCCCCGCGCGTCATTTCCACCACTATAGCTTTTTACAGCAGCCAGCGCCGGCGCCGGCTGTAGAAGTGGCACTGCCCCGCCGCGGCTTCTCGCTGCTTGGCGGCGGGAATAGACTGAAAGAACAGCCCCGAATTCCCGCCTGGAACGAAGGTTCGACATGGGCGTCCGGTTCGAATGCCCCAACGGGCATAAACTCCACGTAAAGGCCGAACTGGCCGGCAAACGGGGCATCTGCCCCCAGTGCCAGGCCCGGTTTGTCGTGCCAGCGTTCAGCGGGCAACGGGTCGAGGCGGTTGTAGCCGCCGGCGCCCCGGCCGAGGCCCCCGGCGTCGTGGCGAACACAAGCCAGACCGCCCGCGAACCAGCGGCGCCGAAGACGGCCAGCTTTTCCGCCTCGACGGCAGATACGCCGCCCGTGCTGGCCATCGCCGTGCCGCTGGATGAGCCTCAGCAGCCCGACGAACAGCTTGCCAGCGCCGCACCGGTCGCCTGGTATTTACGACCGGCCGACGGAGGCCAGTACGGTCCCGCCACCGAAGAAATGTTTCAACGGTGGATCGACGAGGGCCGCGTATCGCCCGATAGCTGGGTCTGGCGGACCGGCTGGGCGGAATGGAAAGCCGGCAGCGAAGTGCTGCCCGCGCAGCCGCTGCCGCCGTTCTCGCCCCCGTGGACGACGCCGGTTGCCGTACAGAATTCAACGGCAGCGCCAGCCGCTCCGCGCTCGATGGGCGAAGTAAGCCGCGCAGAGGCCCGCCGCGCGGAAATAACTCGCCGCAAACGCCGCATGCAGGCCGTCTCCATCGCCTTAGGCCTGCTGGCGCTGGGGATGCTCATCGTGTTGATCCTCGTGCTCAGCGGCCGTTAGCGGCCGACTGCCGAAGCTGGGCGTACGCCGGCCAGGGGCGACGCCGCCCACTGGCCCAGCGGTTCGGGTTCCCAAAACGACGCGGTGGCGGCGAGCATCGCCAGGGCCAGCGGCATCCAGCCCGTGGCCAGGCCCACGGAGAGCCAGACGGCGGCGCCCCAGGAGAGAACCAGCGGCCGCGCACGGCGGTTCCAGAGCAGCACCGGCGCCGCCAGCAGGTAGAGCGTTATGGCGTGGCTCCACGCCGCCACCACGCGCGGATGCTCCTCCAGCCCGCTGACGTCAACGAGCGGCATGCCGGGGCGACCGGCGGCCAGCCACATCCCTTCGCCGCTCCACCACGCCGACTCCGGCGCCGCGAGCTGCGCGTAGCCCATCATCAAGTGGACGGCGACGACGTGAATCTGCAACAACCGCAGGGCAATGGTGTTGAGCGGCGAGGCGGGAGGCGGAAGGCTGAAGGCTGGGGCCCGGCGGCGGAGCAGCGCGGCGACGGAATAGGCGTCGCACGACCGGCCGACGCAGAGATAGACCAAAATGAACGACAGGATCGCCTCAAACTCGCCGATCACCAGCGGCGCGCGGGCGAAGAAGCTCAACGTGAGCACGGCGGCGGCAACCGCCGCCATTCGGCCGCCGATGCCTAGCGTAAACAATCCGGTGACGGCCAGCGAAGCGTAGTACGTCGGTCGTAGCAAGCCGTCCGGCAGATAATCGAGCAGCGAATGCTGGCCCAGCACCTGCCCCTCAGGACGGTACAAGCTGCCCACCAGCGACATCGGCAGCATGCCGTCGGAGGCGAAGAACCGCTCCAAATCCGGCCCGTACGTGGCCACGGCGTAGAAGGCCAGCAATCCCGCGGCGATGCGGATGGCCCCCAGCGTCCGCGCCGCAGTCGGCGTGAACCAGAACCGGTTCCAGCCGACGCCCATCGATCGATTGAGCTCGCGAAAATACGCAGTAACGTTCGACATCGCCATAAAATCCATATAGCTCGGTCACCTGACCGGCGGCAACGCTGCCCTATGACGTTTAGTTGGTGAACGGCGGCGCCCCGGCCGGTCGCACCACGAGCGCTCGCTGCCCCAGCGGCGCCTCGCGCGAACCTTGGTAGCGGCCTTCGACCGGATCCCACACCAGGAAGACGTTGATCGGATCCGGCGGCGGCGTTTCGACGACCTGCTGCTGCAGGCCTCCTTCGCGCATGACGTACGCGTAGCTGATGTCCGCCTCGATCGCCTTGGGCAGCCGCCGCGGCGGGATCCGCAGGCACTGCAGCGTGTACAAGCCGGGCGGCAAAGCCAAACCGCGGGTCCACCGCTCGGCGATTGCCAGCGGCAACTGCGTCCGCAGGTCGTTGTTCTCCGCGAACATATCGTCGAAAAACGCCGCGTGATACGCCAGGTGCTGGTAGCGCTGGCGGCGAATGCGGAGCATCGGCGACTCGCCCGGAAGCTCGCCCAGCACGGCGCCGTCGGCATCCGCATCGACGCCCGATTTCAGCAGCCGCAGGCGGTGGATGCCGTCATCAGGCCCGGCCCCGCCGAGCGCGAAGTCGTACCCGAAGTCCATCATCAGCAGTTGCGTATAGCCGCGAGCGAAGGGCACCAGCCGAAGCTGCCGGCCGACCAGCGACTTGCCGCCGCCGGCGTTGACGACGATGGCGACCGCCAGGCAGAACAGGTGCAGGATGATCAGGACGGTGGCGATGCTCTGCCACCGGGGCGCCGGGGGGGCCGGCGGCGGGGCGGGCGAGTTTTTGGCGGGCGGCATGTCGGCAAGTCGAGTCCTAAGGCGCAAGTGGCGTGGTTTCCCAGCCTAGGCCGCTCGCGACTTTCCTTCAACCGCCATGACCGCAAGCTGCGCCGGTGGCGCACCGCTCCGGCGGCTCGTTGAGCCGCGGCTGGGAGTAGCCGCCGCTGCCCGTAGCCGCGGCTGGGATTAGCCGCCGCTCAACGAGCGGCCGGGGCGTCTACCGCACCGCTGCGTCACCGCACCGCTCCGGCGGCTCGTTGAGCCGCGGCTGGGACTGAGGGCTCGTTGAGCCGCGGCGGCGGTTATGCGTTCAGCTTGACGGACGGGTCGCTAGCGACGTTCACCCACACATGGACATGCGGCGAGCCCCGCCAGTGCCAGACGAACGACGGCCCTTCGAGCCGCCAGATGTCCCACACCTTGTCGTCGCCGATGTCGCCTTCCCGGTAGAACGCCAAATGGCATGCGTCGATCCCGCCCTGGGCCGTCAGGCACGCCACGACCTCGTCGCGGTCGCTCTGGCGGTACGGCTCGATCAGCTTGCGGAGCACTTCCTGCACCCGCGCCTTCTGGTCGGGCGACAGCTCGGCGATCGGAATGCCGTCGAACTCGCCGCCGGCGCCGCGGAAGGGGACGTCCGCCTCGTTGGGCGCGTCGGTCACCAGCGCCAGCTTGCGCTGCTTGCCGTCGAGCGCCTCGAATAGCTTGTTCGCCTCCACGGCCTGCGGCCAAAACACGTTGCCGTCGTGGGTGGCGTTGTCGTCGCCCGTGCCGGTCGGATCGTGGCCGTAGAAAATCGGCCCGCCGAAGGCGACGTGCTCGGCCGAGTCGCCGTCGCAGCGGAGCGTCATGTGCCGCCCCGTGATGACGAACTCGCTCTTGCCCTGGCCCGGCGTGCCGAAGATGGCGATGCTGTTGCCGGCGCCGAAGCCGCCGGCGTCGTCGAGCTGCTGCTGGTCGAACCGCTGGTGCCACTGGGGGGCGATGATGCCGCGATAGATGGCGGTGACGAGCTCCTTCTGCTCAGGGGCGTAGAACTTGCTGTCGATCACCGGCTCGGTGACGTTCCAGTTGTTCGCCACCCGCGTGCGGAGCAAGCCCCGCTCGGCGTCTTGGTAATCCCAAGCGAAGCAGATGGTCTCGCGTTGCCGGGGCGACAGCGACTCGTACAGGAGCTTTACCAGCGACTCGGGCGACCCGCCCGCTGGGGGCGACGCCGCGGCCTCCTCAGCCAGCGCCGCCGGCGCAAGGCACGCTGCCGAGCCGAGGGCCAGCGCCGATTGGCCGGCGCGGTGGAGAAAATCCCGACGATCGAGCGCCGGGGCGGGACGACGCGGCAATTCAGGGCGGGCCATGGTGAGCTCCTGAGCTAGCGCGGAACGGAAGAGGGGCGAGCGCCCCCATTAGAGCCGTTCTCACACGCGAGAGCAATTACGGGCTGGCGAGCGGCGAGGGCCGGGCCCAGCTTGCGGCAGCGCTACGTCGCCATTTGCCAATGGCGCACCGCATCCAGCGGATAAAACAGCATCAGTATGTTCAGCAGCAGGCTATCGCGGATGCGGACGAGCATGCCGACTTCGATGGCCAGCAGCACCGCCACGGAACCCCGCAGGCCGAGCTTGCTCGCCAGGGCGAAGCCCAGCACGCAACTGAGCAGGTCGCCCAGCGCATTGACCACCGAGTCGCCCTCGTACCCCAGCGCGGCCGTCGCCTCGCGGTAGCGGTTGATCACCGGCGGCGAGTTCTCAAGGATTTCCCATCCGGCTTCAAGCGCCGTGGCAATGACCAGCCGGGTTTGCCACGTCGCCCGCGGCCACAGCCACCGTAGCGCCCCGTAGAAGATCAGCCCGTGCTGCACATGGCTCAAGCTGTAAGGGTCGAACAAATGCTGCGAGGTGTGCGGACTCCACGCGTCGGCCACGACGAACAGCAGTTCCCCGCACTTGCAGAACCAGATGCGGCCTTCGAGGCGAATGACGAGCACCATCGCCGTGGCGATGAGCGTGACCGCAACGGCCGCCCAATGGCGTCTCAATAAGCTTGCCATGCGGCCCCAGGGTCGCGGACCGGGGGCCAATGGCGGCTCCGGCGGCCCTGCGACAGTCAATGTCAGTGATTGAACAGGAACGCCGGCGTATTGATGAGCGCCCAGGCCAGGTCTTGCGCGGCGGCCAGACGCGGGTTGGCCAGCAACTCGCCGGCCCGCTGCAGTTGGCGATAGTCGCCGTCCAGCTCCAGGTAATAGCCCAGCAGCCTCTGCCGTTCGGCTTCGCCCAGTTGGCGTGCAGCCAGCAGGCCCTGCCATTGGGGCGGATGCCCGCCGCGGATGAACGGCCACGGTTCGCTCGTCGCCGAGATGCGGAAACGGCCCAACAGGTGCGCCCCGTCGGCGTGTTGCTGATCCAACTCGACGATCAACCGCGTCCCGGCCTCGCCCGTCAACGGTCGCGAGAAGCGGAACACGGCCGTCCGCGTCTCGCCGGCGGCGCCGTCGATGGCCCAGCCGGTTTCGGGGCGAGCGTCGATGGCACCGCTCACGTCGTAACCGCCTTGATTGTAATCAGCTTGCGCTTCCACGAGCTTCGCCTTGCGGCGCTCGTCGGGCTTCTCCGCGGGGGCCGTAAAGACCCGAAGCTGGCTCAGCACGAAGTTCCCGTTGGGCGCGCGGCCGGGGCCCTTGGCCGGCAGGCGATCGTCGGCCAGCGCTTCGACGCGGAGGCCGCGAATCTCGCCCAGCGGCGCCTCAAACGCCACGACGTACGCGCCCTTGCCCGTCGGCCCGCTGGCGACCACCGATCCGTCCGGCTCCACGGCCAGCGCCGCGCCCATGCTGGCCGTCGCCTCCAGCGGGTAAAGCGGCGCCCACCGCACGGGCCGGTGGGCGGCCCGCCAGGCGTCGAAGCCGGCCTCCAGCGACGCCCGCTTCGCCGCCAGCGCCGCGCCCACCTCGGCGGCTTCGGCGCCCGGCGTCGCGAGCAGTTCGACCGCGCTCTGCCGCTCGGCGTCGGTCGGCGGTCGATTCAGCACGCGCAAGAACACTTCGTCGACCAAGGCGCCGTCGTCCGGCGTCGCGGCTTCGAGCTTCGCCAATTCGCTGCCGGGATCGTCGATCGCCTCGGCCAGCGTCGGCCCGTTGATGAGCGCCATCACCGGCCCGAGCTGCAATTCGCTGGTCCGTTCACACTGGCAGCCGCTTTCCCGCGCCGGGCGGCCGAGCTTCGACAGCAGCCCGCTCTCGGTCTCGATCATCGAATCAGGCAGCGACGCGGCCCGCGTGCCGGGCGGCATCCCCGGCAGCCGGGACGGCGAACCGACGACGCGGTGCACCGCATCGTACAGCGCTTCGGCCGGCAGCCGCCGCGGCAAGGCGTGCGAGTAGTTGCGGCGGTCGTCCTCGTTCCAGCGATTGGTTTGGTGCGAAAGCTGGTACGTCCGCGAGCGGCAGATGAGCCTGATCAGGTGCTGCACGTCGAAGTTGCTCCCGACGAACTCGTCCGTGAGATACTTTAGTAGCTCCGGATTGGTCGGAGGGTTCCCGGCGCGAATGTCATCGACCGGCTCGATAAGCCCGACCCCCAGGAGCTGCGCCCAGACGCGGTTGACGTAGCTCGTGGCGAAATACGGATTGTCGCGGGACGTGAGCCACGCGGCCGCACGCTGGCGGAGCGTGGAAGCCTCGCCGTCAGTCGCCGGCTGACCGCCGGCTTGCTCGCCTGCGCCGCCGGCTGCGAACGGGAAGCGCGGCTCGACTGGCTTGCCGGTCCGCAGGTGGAGCATGTCCCCCCCGGCGCCGTCGTCGATGATCTCGTAGAGCGGCCTGGCCGCTTCCACGGCCGTGCCGCCGACGGTGCGTTCGCCGCTTTCTGGATCCTTCTGCAGCCGCACGTCGGCGAAGAACGCCGCCCAGCCGTAGTAGTTGTCCTGGGTCCACCGCTCGAAGGGATGGTCGTGGCACTTGTTGCAATTGAAGCGGACGCCCAGGAACACCTGGGTGGTCGTCTCGGCAATGGCATCCGGCGCGCGAAGGACTTTGAAATACGACGCGGCCGGCTGCGTGCGATTGGAACCGGTGGCCGTGAACAACTCGCGGACGAATCGGTCGTAGGGCCAGTTCTCGGCCACCGCCTGGCGAATCCATTGGCGATACGCCGCCGCCCCCTCGGCCCCCAGGAAGCGGCTGTTGACCATCAGCAGGTCGGCCCAGCGATTGGTCCAGTGTTCGACGTAGTCCTCGCTGCCGATAAGCTGGTCGATAACGATCTCGCGCTTGGCGCGGCTATCGGCAGGGTCGGCGAGAAACGCGCGAAGCTGCTCCGCCGTCGGCGGCAGTCCGGTGAGGTCGAAATACACGCGGCGGAGGAACTGGGCGTCGTCGGCCAGCCCGCTCGGGGCGATCTTCATCCGCTCGAGCTTGACGTCAACCAACTCGTCGATGCGGTTGTAGACCGGCGCCGGTTCGCTCTGGAAGCCGTCGCGATCGCCCATGACGGTGAGCGTGGTCGCGGCGTAGGCCCCTTCGTAGCGGGCCAAGAGGGGCGCTTCCCCGCGGCGCACCGCCGTGACCACGCCCGCTTTGTCGGCCGTGGCGCACTCGGCGTCGCCGCTCTCGACGAAGGCGTCCTCGGTCACGTCCCGCTGCGAACCGTCGCTGTAGCGGGCCACCACCTGCATGGCTACCGTCTGGCCCGCGGACTGGAGCACCGGGTTCTCCGGCGCTAGCGAGATCGACTCCACTCGCGGCGCGTCGGGATTGAACTTCGCCCCGCCGGCGATCCAGCGCCGCAGCGTCTCGTAGCGCCGCGAGCCGGCCTCGGTCACCGCATTGCCGCCATGGGGAACCATGCCAGTCGCCTTCAGCAGCATCAGGCTCGCTTCCGGGTCGGCGAGGTTGATGCGGCGGCCGGCCAAATCGTCAGTCAGGGCCCGATGATCCCCCAGCGGATCGTAGCCGCGCAGCGACAACGCAAAACCGTTCTGCCCGGAACGGGCGCCGTGGCATGTGCCGGCGTTGCAACCGAGCTTGCCCAGAATCGGCATCACATCGGTCAAGAACTCCACGGGCCGCGCCGCTTGAGCGTCCGCGGCGGCCCCAGCGGGCGCGTCCCCCTGGGCAATCGCTTCGCCGCCAGACGTTACCTCGAACGCCGCGACGTGGGCGACCTTCGCGCCGTCGACGGCGCTGTGGATGCGAATCACCCCGTCGCCCCCGCCGAAGACGAGCGATTGCCCGTCAGGATGAAACGCCACGGCATAAATGGCCGGCAATTCGCCGTCGATCTTCGCCACGACGTCGGCCCCTTCGCGATGGTACGCTTCCAGCCTCGCCTTTTCATCCGCCGTCCGTTCGTCCACCGTCTTGGCCTGAATCGCCTTCACGTCTTCCGGCGGCAACAGGGCGTCGGGCACGCTAAAAACATGCACATGACCGCGGCCGTAGTCGCTGCTCGCCGCGGCCAGCCGCGTGCCGTCTGGACTGAACGCCAGCCCGAAGATGCGGCCCGGCATCGGCGGGTAGGCCCGCACCAGGTTGCTGTCGTCGCCGATGCGCCGGTCGACGACGCGGTGGAACATGTACGTCCGCGGCACGCCTTCGCCCCCGCCGGCCGCCGCCATGTCCTTCCGCGGATGCCGGGCGAGTGCGAAAATCGGCCCGCCCGGTACGCCTGGCGAAACCGCCGTGATGTTATCGACAAGCCGCCCCGTGGCCGTTTCCACCAGCTTGATCGTCTGGTCGCGCGAGCCGCTGGCGACGAATTTGCCGTCGGTCGAGAAGACCGCCTCGAGCACCCAGTCGCTATGGGCGCCCTGTTCCATGACGACCTGCCCGGTCTCGGCGCTGACGACGCGGAGGTTCGTATCAGCGCCGCCGAAGGCGACGCTAGTGCCATCGGGCGACCACGCGGCGCCGCCGAGCGCGTCGGCCGTCGCCGCCTTCGAGAGCAGCAGCTTGCCGTCGGCGACGTTCCAAATCTGCAATTCGCCCAGCTCGCCGGGCAGTCCGCCCGCAACGGCCAGCCTGCCGCCGTCCGGCGAAAAGCGGATCGACTCGATCCGCGAGGCCAGCCCGATGAGCCGGCGGACCACGGCCCGCTCGCCCCGCGCGGCCGCCGCGGAGTCCAGCAGCAGCGTCTCGTTGACGCCCGAGACGGCGATCAGCCGGCCGTCGGGCGAGACATCCAGCGCCGTGATGCTCGCGGGCTTCGTGTACTCGGGCGGGTGCTCGGCGTCGTACCGCGGACGTTCTGCGGCGGCGTCGAACGGCGCCCCCTCGGCAATCCAGCGGCGGATCGTCTCGACTTCGTCCGGCTTCAGCGGCGGGCCGTCCTTCGGCATCAGCGCCGAGCCGGCGCCATCGGGCGTGATCTGGGCCAGCAGCTCGCTCGCCTCGACGTCGCCCGGCGCGACGACCGCCAAGCCGCTTTCGCTTTCGCCCAGAACGCCGGCCTGCGACGTGAGATCGACGCCCCCCTCCTGGCGCGCCGCCTGATGGCAGCCTTGGCAATTCGCCCGGAGGATGGGCAGCACGTCCCGGGCGTAGCTGACGGCCGCGCTGGCTGGCGGCGCCTCGTCGGCCGCAACCATCGCCGGCAGGCCGCAGGCGGCAAGGCACAGTGTGGCGACCACGCAGTAGCGAGCGGGGGTCGGCATGAGATTCACCCGCCGGGGGAGGAGAAACGGCTCGGCTCGATTATAGCCGCCCGACGGCCGCCTGGGGACCCGCTCGCGGCTTAGCCGAAAAGCACTCCGCCTTCGCAAGCAAAAGCCGCCCGCAACCTCCGCCCCTCTTACCACCAGCCGAGCATCCGCCAATACGGCATGCCGACGCCCAGCCACACGGCCAGGTGGAAGACGCCCACCGCCAGCCCGATGGCAAACCACCGCGGCGTCGAGACATACCCCAGTCCGGAGTAAATCACGACCTGGCCGGTCGAGTAATTGGTCAGGCAGCCGCACAAGTTGGAGAAGTACGAGATCACGGCCGCCACGAGCATCGGCGGGGCGCCGGCCGCCTTGGCCACGACGAACAGCACGCTGGCCATCGCCATGATGTGACCAGTCAGCATCGAGAAGCCGTACATCGAGAAAAAATACGCCAGCCCCACCAGCAGCGCCGCCCACACGCCGGTAAAGCCGCCCACCTGTTGTTCGATCTGCGCAGCGAACCAGCGCATCACGCCCTGCCGCTGCAACTGCTCGGCCATGGCCACCAGCCCGCCAAGCCACATCAGGGCGTCCCACGCGCCGCGATCGGCGGTGAAGTCCAGCCACCTGTCGAGGCCCAGGATCAGAATCACGGCAATGCCCGCCAGCGCCACGCCCGCGGCATGGACGCCGTGCACCGGCTCGCTGGCCCACGCGGCGACCAAGGCCGCCAGCAGCACGGCCAGCGCGACCTGCCGTGCCGTGCACGGCCCCATCGCCTGCAGCTCGCGGCGCGCCTCGCGGCGGGCTTCGGGCGAATGGGTCAGCTCCGGCCGGTGGATCCAGTACAGCAGCGCCGGCAGCAGGCTCATGCTCACGATCCCCGGCAGCCAGCTTCCCGCCAGCCACGTCGTCCAGGTCCATGACACGCCGAGATCGGCGGCGGCGAAGTTGCCGAGCTGGGGGTTCGCCGCCATGCCGGTGAAGAACATCGCCGCCGCGACGAGATTCGCGTGCGAGCCGCACAGCACGAGGTAGCCGCCGGTGCGGCGGCGCTCGTTGTAGGGGTCCGCCCCGAGGGCTTGCGCCAACCCATTGACGACGGGGAACATCACGCCCCCGCCGCGAGCCGTGTTCGACGGAATGATCGGGCCCAGAATCAATTCCGCGCCGGCGATGGAATAGCCCAGCCCCAGCGTCGTGCGCCCCAACTTGCTGATGAGCCACAAGGCCACCCGGCGCCCCAGGCCGGTCCGCACGACCGTTCCCGACAGCAGAAACGCGGCGACGACCAGCCAGACCGTCGCATCGGCGAAGCCGGCGAGCATTCGCTCGACCGCCTCGGCGCCGTGGCCGAAGGCCCCGACCGCCAGCAGCACCGCCAGGGCGACCAGAACCATCGGCCCCATGGGAAGCGGTCGCGTCAGAAAGCCGACGATGGTCGCCGCAAAGACGCACGCGAACCACCATCCTTCGGGCGTGACGCCTTCGGGCACGCCGCTGGATCGCACCGCCAAGGCGACGGCCACGACCGGCAGCCAGCGGGCGATCCACACCGCCGCGCGTCGCGAAAACAGGCCGTCGCCCGGCTCCGGCGAACCGGCCCTGACGCCGCTCGATGATTCGCGAGTTTCCGCCACGCACCCTCCCTCGCGGAGAGGAGCTATTGCGGAATCGCTTCCGCCGGATTCACCAGCGGCGGCTGCTGCGGCTGATCGACCGGCTTGCCGGCCTGCCGATCTTGGTAGCGCTCGATTTCCTCGGCGTATTTGGACTGCTGATCGTTGGCTTCGACGATCTTCCACAGCGCGAACCGATCGGCCGCCTCAGGATCGGAGAGCCGCAGGTCGAGCTGTTCGAGCACCTTCACGTACTGCTCGACGACGTCCATCAAGTCGCTGCCGGTCGCCGAGTCGGCCGGCAGGTCGGGGAACTGTTCCAGGGCCTTGGCCCACTGCTGGAACGCCTGTTCGTACAGCTCCTTGGCGCGTTGAAGGTTCGCTTCGTCGAACTGCCGGCGTGCGTCGCGAGCTAGCTCGTGGGCGCGAATCGCCTCGGGCGTTTGCTCCAGGTCGCAACGGACGCGCCAGTATTCGTAGTTCGCCACGTCGAGATTGCTGTCGATCAGCGCGACGCGACGCTCGGCGTCGTGTATCTCCTTGGCCAGCAACCGGGCGTGCGCCGCCTGGTCAGGCTGGTCGGTAGCCACGCGGGCGGCGACTTCCTCCGGCGTGATGGTCGTCGCTTCCAGCGCTTGCCGATACGCCTCGGACTGCTCCGGCGTGGGGCGGCCGGGCAATCCGGCCAAGGCTTCGCGCTGCTCCTGCGTAAGTCCTGCCTTGGCCTCTTCTTCCATCTTCTCCTTGAGACCGGGACTAAGCTCGTCGAGCTTCTTACGCAACTGGGCGGCTTGCTCTTGCCAGTGCTTAAGGTCTACCAGGCGGATCAGGAAATCCTCGGTCGACTTCATTTCGCGCGTGCCGTATTCCCGCCAGAGCCGCCCCGCTTCGCGCCACGCCTCGCGGGCGCGGGCGCCGAAAACCCCCTCCTTCTCGATGGCTTCGGCGTGACTGATCTGCGACCGGGCCGGCGAGTCGAAAAACGTCACCGGGTTCTTGGTTCCCAGCGGTTGTCCCTTCACGTCCACCGCTTCGATGGCCAGTTCGTACCACCGCTTCGAGGCCAGCCAGTTGTCGCGCAGCTCCGGCTCGTCGTCGGAATTGAGGTCCTCGTCCAGCCGGTACATCTTGCGGTACAGCTCGTGCTCGTCGGCCCGGCCGACCTTGTTGCCGGTGAACCAGCCGAGATCGTCCAGCAACGTGGGGTTGTCGCGGTTGTAGTCGATGCCCTCCATCAGGTACTGGATCCCCTGCTTCACGTAGTAGAATCGGTCGCGCACGGCGTCGAGCTCGACCGATACGTTGTACGAGAGGTTCCAGGCCTGGTATTCCCAGACCTTGATGAAGTAAGGCTGCAAGCGGGCGAGCTGCTCGAGCGTCGATTGGAAGTTGGTCCAGTCCTCGGTTTTCTTGAACTCGTTGGCCTTGGTCCACAGCATCGACACGGCCGGCCCGCGCAGGCCGAGCGTCACCAGGCGAATCGTCTCGCTCGCCGGGTCGATGGCCCCGATGTCCGCCTGGCCGAGCCGGGCGGTGGTCCGCAGCCGGGCCAGCACGCCTCCCTCGTCGTCGCGCGTCGACGGCGCACCGAGCCACAACATCGGAAACAGCAGCAGCACCAACGCCACGGCATACGCCACTTTGCGGTAGAAGCCGGAGTTCATCGCGCCACCTCACGCGTCCGCAGCAGGAAATAGCCCATCAGCGCCAGGCCCGCGACGTACGCCAGGCACGTAGTCACGTCCTGAAACACTCGATCCCATGGCACATTGTACCCCTCGGCCGCGTACTCGACGGTGCTGTACGCGCTGAAGTCCGGCAGGAACTGCGCGACGGCCCACATGATCGGCTTGGCGAAGAAGCGGTCGAAGCCCACCAGCAGCGACGTGAGCACGCTCTCCTCGAGCTTCACCATGACGTTGGCCTGCGTGAGGATGCGATACACCGATTCGGCCGGGCCGCCGCCGTACGACTTGCCCGTGGCGATGTCCACGAAGTCCTGCCGCCATAGTCCCAGGATGATAAACCCGGCCGTAAACAGCAGCGCCACCGGCCCGCTGACCAGCGTGCTGATCGTCACCCCCACGGCGATCACAACCACCGCTTGCACCCAGATGCTCACGCAGACCTTGGCGTAACTGGCCGCCGGCGAGCCGTCCGGCAGGCGAACGTAGCAGTCAGGCTGCGCGAAGCCGAAGTACTGGCCCCGTTCCAGGCATTTGACCAGCACTTCGACCTGCCCGCCCTTGGAAACCAGGTCCTCGTACAAGTCGATCGGCTGGCCGTTGTTGGTCGTCAGTTCCCGGTTGATGTTGTACTCGGCGACCTGCTGATCCATCGCGTCGAACGGAAACGGATCGCTCGTGGCCTTCGTCTCGGGATTGCGCAATTGGATCTGACCGGCGATCGGGCGGCCGATCACCCCCTTGTGCGTGCGAAACACCCGCACGATCAGCGCCAACGGCAAGTACTGCTGGCCCATTGCTGGACTGACCTCGTCGAACGTCCATATCGCCGTCGCCGGCGTGTTGCCGTCGATGAAGCTGCGGTAGGTCCACTCGTTGCCCACGCTGATGCCGCGATCCTTGTCCGCGCCGTTGCGGTCGATGAACCGCAGCTTGCCGTACTGCGGCACGCGGGCGCGGACGAAGCCGTGCGGCCCGGAGACGGCGAACCGGTTCTCGCCGGCCGGGCTGATTTCGTGCGTGTGGCCGTTGACGGTCGAAGTGGCGGCGTAGCCGTCGGCGTCGAGCTTGAACTCGTGGAAGTGTCCAGCGTCGGTCGTCGTCCGGCCGCTCTGGCCGATCGTCGAATCGTTGGCGTCAACGATCCGCTCGAGCGTCGAGGCGTCCACGCTGTGCGCATGGTCCAACGAGCGGATGACGAACACGTAGCTGCCCAGGCTCATGATCGCCAGCAGCGCCGTCACCACGATCGTGAAGCCGATGATCCGGCCGAGAATGATCTCGCCGGCCCGCACCGGCTTGGTGACGACGGTGTAGATCGTCTTGCTCTTAAAATCGCCGGGCAAGCTGAACGCGCTCAACAGCACGGCCACGCCGATGACCAGGTAAGTGGTGGCCGTGAGCACGAAGCTCAGGTAGAGCCGCGCCGGGTCCTGATGATTGGTGCTGAGAAACCAGTTGGCGAACAGCAGAATCAGAAAGTAAACGCCCAAGGCGACGCCGACGCGGCGCCGCAGCGACTCCTTGATCGCCAGCCGCGCCAGCGCCCAGATCCGCCGCGGCGACGTGTCGATGATTTCCCGCAGGCCGTCGACGATCGTATGGTAGGTGACGTCGCCGCCGCGGAGCAGGCCATGCCGCGCCGCGGCAATGGCGTAACCCACCGCCAGGCCCGCCATGACCAGGCCGAGAAACACCAGCGCAAAGGTCGGCAGCGCGCCGATCTGGTCGTCGCCGCCGGTGAGCAGCCACTGGAAGTAGGGGAGTAATTGCTGTTCGAGAACCATCGGGGGCAGGGTTCAGGGTTCGGGGGTCAGGGTTCAGGACGGCGAGAGGCATTCGAGCCAGGCTTCTCCTGACCCCTAAAGCCCCAAATCCTGAACCCTACTTCACGCCGGCGCGCCGGCCGGGTCGGGCTTCGCTGTCGCGGACGATCGTCAGGAACAGCTCTTCGAGCGTCGTCGTCGGATTGTCCATCGCCAGCAGCTCGCCGTGATGCCGCGCAATCGTCTCGCGAATCTCGCTGCGGCACTCCGCCGACAAGTTGCGGGCCCGGATCTGCGTTACATCAGCCACCGTCAACAGTTCGTCCACGCGGCCCAGCTCCTTCAACTCGCCCTGGTGGAGAATCGCAATCCGATCGCACACGTCCTGCACGTCGGCGAGCAAGTGGCTGCACATGACGACCGTCTTCCCCTCGTCCTTCAGCCGCAGGATCATGTCCTTCATCTCCCGCGTGCCGATCGGGTCCAGCCCGCTGGTCGGTTCATCGAGCAGGATCAGCTCCGGGTCGTTGATCAGCGCCTGGGCCAGCCCGATCCGGCGGGTCATGCCTTTGGAATACTCCTGCAACTGCCGCTTGCGGGCCCGTTCCAATCCCACCAGCTTGATCAGCTCGTCGACGCGCTGGTTGCGCACGTCGGCCGGCATGTCGAACAGCCGGCCGTAGAAGTCGAGCGTCTCCTCGGCGGTAAGAAACCGGTACAGGTAGGATTCTTCGGGCAAATAGCCCAGCCGCTCGTTCTTGCCGACGTCGCTGGCCGGCTTGCCGAACACTAGGGCCTCGCCTTCGGTCGGAAACAGCAAGCCCAACAGCAGCTTGATCGTCGTGGTCTTTCCCGACCCATTGGGACCCAGCAGGCCAAATACCTCGCCGCGCTGCACTTCCAAGTCGAGCGCTTTGAGCGCGCGGACCTTTTGGCGTCCCCAGAAGTCGCGGTAGACCTTCGTCAGGGCTCGCGTTTGTAGAACTATTTCGTCGCTCATCGTTACCGTGAGGGTGGCCAGTGAGAGAAGCAGCACGGAAGATCGCAGGGTGCTGCGATGCGGCGCCGACAAAAGGCTCGGAAGTCCGATCCCGGCGAACGTCGCCCCGGCGGCACTACCCGGCCGAAAAGGACTTTCGACGCCCTCTTACCTGCGCCAAGCGCGCCGCCGCTGGCTGTACGCGGCGTGCGCGGCCGAGGTTCGCATCGCCGCGCGGAAGCGGCCAACTGCGCCGGCAATCGCTCGAAGTGGAGTGCCGAGTATAAGTTGCGGCCCAGCGGCCGGCAAGGCGCGCACCACCGAAGCACGCGACCCGACCTTCGCCAGGCCTTCAGCGGGGGCTACGGGCCAGGGCCTGGCGGTTCAATGGGATGTAGCGGTAGGCCAACGCGTCGATCTGCGCCCGGCCCACCCCGCCCAGCGCCACGGTGAGCCGCAACTCCGCGCCCGCCGGGACGGCGCGAATCAGCCGGAAGGGCGTCCACGAAGGCGCCAAGCTGATGCGCACTGCCGATTCCTCGCCGCCGATCGAATCGAACACCAGCAGCCCGTCGGGCGAGCCCAGCGGAACATCCGGCACGCGGGCCACGCCGCTGATCTCCACGAGATGGCCCGGCGGGACTGGCACCGGTGGCGAGGTGACCCACACGGGAGGCGTCGGCAATGTCGGCGGCGAACCTGCCGAGGTTGTTTGCCGTACGTCCAGGTCCAGGCAATACCGGCCCTCCGCCGGCGCTTGCGACGACAGGCTCACGGCGGCTTTAATTCCATCCGGGCAATTCTCAACGCGCTGCCAGCCCCCCTCGGTGATCGGCGCCAAGCGCTCAAAGTCGCCCCCCGGCACTGGCTGCCGCTGCGGCGCCGCCCGATCCACGGCGTACCGCACGGCGGCGCAATCGGCCAGCGTCGCCCACCGCGGCGGCGCCGGGCCAGCGCCCCCGCCCTGCGCCCCGGCGACGGCCGCTGTCAGACGCCGCTCGGCGACGTCCAAGATGCCGTCCGCGTCGGCCGCCAGTTGAAAGGCGGCGCCGTAGTCCTTCCGCTGCATTGTCTCGACGACGGCGGTCAGGCAACCATCGACGCGGGCCAGCTCCTCGGCCGCCCCGCTTCTTTTGACGTCCTCGGGCGAAAGGGCCGAAACGGCCTGCGCCGCAAGCTGCCGCCGCAACGCCGCCAGCTCAATGCGAGCCTGTGCGGCCCGCGGAGCGTGCTGCCGCAGGTATCGTTCGACGTGCGAGAACGCGTAGCCGTCTTCGGTGACCAGCAAGAAGGCGTCGTCCGGCAACCGGTCCACGGCGATCTTCAGCCCGCCGGTGACGCAGGTCGCCCGCAGCCGCTCGGAACCGGAAATCGACGCGACGTACACGTCCGAGGACTCCGGTATCCCCGGCAGTATGAACGAGACGGGCCCCCTGGTTTCTGCGGCCGCGCCGGAGGCGTCGTCGCTCCAGCGGAGCGGGACGATCAAGTGCGAACGTTCGACCTTCAGCACCAGCCCGGTCAGGTCCTCGCGCGACGAGCGGGCCACGGACGCCAGCTTCCCGCGGGCGAGCCACGGTTCGGCGAGCCCTAGCCGCAGATTGGCCAGTTCCAGCGCCAGCCGGCGCATCCGGGCGTCGGCCCCCGGCGCCGCCAGGCTGCTCCGCGACGTGAAGCAAAAGCCGCGCGGCTGCAGGCCGAACGTCGCCGTCGTCGCCAGGAAGATCTCCCTGAACGATGCCGGCACGGCCGCAAGCGCGTCCACGCCGCGAAGTGCGGCGAGCTGCGCCATCGCCCGGCTGCTGATGTGGGTGTCGACGGTCACCCAGATTGGCGTGCCCGGTCGCGCGGCTCGCCGCTGCTGACTCAGCCAGGCGGCGTAATCGGTCCAGGATTGCGTGGAACCGACGGTCGGCCGGCCAAGGACGACCACGTCGGCGATGCGGCTGGCCTCCCGCGCCAGCCCGCTCGGCCGCAGCAGCACAGGCCGGGTCGGCGACGACTCGAACCGCTTGATCGCCAGCGCCCACTGGTAGGCCAGGTCCACCTCGCGCGGGTCGGCCAATTGGCCGAGGTCCCAGGCGATCACCGGGGCATACCGCTCGCCCAGGCCGCTCTCGGCGAGCGTCGGCGGGGCGGGCGGCGGCGCCACGAGGAACATGCCAAGCCGCTGGGCTTCGGCCAATTCCGTCTCATGGGGCGGGCGCCCCATCCAGAGGGCGTCGAAGCCGATTTCCTTCAGCAGCGCCAGCGGCTCGCCTTGCCACTGGATGATGCGCGGCGCCAACGGGAGCCGGGGCGACGCGCCGCCGGCGCGGGGCGCGGCCGCGGCGCCGCTCGGCTCGGCGGGCCGCGTTTTCGGCTGGGAGGCCGCCGCAGCGGTCGCCGCCAGTTTCGCCGGGCGGTTGAGAACGCCGTGGACGGCGATCTGGTCGACCCACAGCTCCGTGGGCCCAGGACCGCCCGGCGCCAGGATCACCAGTTGGGTGACGTAGGCTTCATGCTCGTCGATTTCGGTCCCCGGCGAGGCCCTGGCGACGCGCGCCTGGTCCGCCAGCAGCGCCGGCAGGCCTTCCATGGAAAGCAGGCGCCAGTCGCCCGCTTCGCCCAGCTTGCCGCTGCGCAGCATCAGGCGCCTCGCAGCGCCGGTGCGCGGGTCGATGGACCGCGGCAACACGACCGTGGCGGCCAGTTGCGCCCCTGGGCGATTGCAGGAAATCCACGCGGTGAAACGCAGTTCCTCGATCACCGTCGCCGGCGGAAGGTCATAGGCCAGCGCCGCCGAACTGCCGGCGGGGACGCTGAGTACCACGCGTTCGACGCCGGCTCCGAACCGACCATGGCCGCGTTCCAGGGATTGCGCGAGCACCTTCGCCGACGAGCCGGTGTCGATCAGTCGCAGCGCGGGAGCCTGCTCCATGTCGTCCAGCAGCGCCGGCGGGCCGGCGCCATCGACGCTGGCCGGCGGCAGAAGACTGGCAATGGCCAGCGCGAGCGACGCGACGCAACGCGCGGCTGTCCGCTGCTTCAAAAATGTGCGCCGAGTTGTGGGCGAGGGCATCGCGATGCGTACAATGGACAGGCGTCGTTGGCGCTTGAAGGATGGGACCGTCGCCAGGCGCGGGGCAGGGGGCTGGCGGCGTTGACTTCCGGCAACAGGGGTTTGGCCTTAGTCGGCAGCCGTAAGTCGGGCTTGTAGCAGCGTTTGCGGCGTCGAGTCCAGAGCGGGTCGAGGCGTTTTGGCAACGCCGCTGCTGGCCGTGGGGCGCCGTCCGACAGGCGCCAGCGATCTCCAAGTCATTCAGCGGCAACATCTTGCGATCAGCGGGCGGCGGCCCAGAGGCGCGAGCGGTACACAGCATGCCTGAGAGCGTGGCAACGGTACTGGCCACTTTGGAGACGCCCCGATGAACAACTCGCCCGACTCGACAGCGACCGCTTCCGACCAAGTTCCCGCCGATTTGCTTCGCTTGTCCGAGTCTATCCACCGCCTTCCGGAACCCTATGCTTCGCAACTGGCCCCGCTGGTCGACGCCGTGATGGAGAGCACCAAGCGCCGCCGCCGCATCCTGACGCTGGTGCAAGACGCGCTCAGCCAGTTGCGGCTCGACATGAAATACCTCATGTTTGATCTGGAGGCCACCCGCCGCGAGCGCGACGAGTATCGACTGAAGCTGGAAGAATGAACGAGGGTTCACAGGATTCGCGGTTCCATCGCGTCTGGCAGCACGCGGGCGCCCCGTGCGGCTCACGAGCCGCGGGTAGATGTCAGCCCTTCTACCCCAAACCCTGAACCCGAACCCTAAACCCTGAACCCTCAGCAATCGCAGAGCAACGCTCGTGTGCGCGATGGCCACCACACTCACGGCGGAAAAGCTGGCCCAACGGGCGCTCGACGTCAACGTCCTCTCCGAGCAGGACCTGCAAGCCGTCTGGGGCGAGTTCGGCACCCGCAACGTCGAATACGAACCGTTCAAGCAGGCGCTGGTCCGCCGCGGGTTGCTCACCAACTATCAAATCGACCGGCTGGTCGAAGGTTACCGGACCGGCTTCTTCTACGGCGACTACAAAATCCTGTATTGCGTCGGCGCCGGTACGTTCGCGCGGGTCTTTCGAGCCAGTCATGTGAAGACCGGCGAGCTGTTCGCCGTGAAGGTGCTGCGGGCCCGGTACAGCCGACCGGGAAGCGACGACAAGCGCGAGCTGTTTCGCCGCGAAGGGGAACTGGGAGCGCAACTGAAGCACCCCAACATCGTGGCCATTCACGAAGTCGTCTCCAACGGGCCGACCAACTACATCGTGATGGATTTCGTCGAGGGTCAGAACCTTCGCGACTTCTACAAGGTGCGCGGCAAGTTCGACCCGCTGGACGCCACGCGGATCGCCGCGGACATCATGGCGGGCTTGAATTACGCCTTCCTGAAGGGCATCACCCACCGCGACCTGAAGATGTCGAACGTCATCGTCTCGTCCGAGGGCGATTCGAAGCTCCTCGATTTCGGTCTGGCGGGCATGGAAGGGGGCGATGAAGCGGACGCCGCCAACCCCCGCACGATCGACTACGCCGGCCTCGAGCGGGCCACCAACGTTCGCAAAGACGATACCCGCAGCGACATTTTCTTCGCCGGCTGCATCTATTACCAGCTCCTCAGCGGACGCCCGGCCCTCTCCGAAACCCGCGAGCGCTCGCAGCGGCTGAGCAAGTCGCGGTTCATGGACATCAAGCCCATTCTCGACGTGGCGCCGCAGGTCCCCATGCCGCTGGCACGGATCGTCATGAAGGCGATCGAACTCGATCCGCTGCGGCGCTACCAGACGCCCGGCGAGATGCTGGCCGACCTGAAGCTCGCCGCCAAGC
>QEVI01000387.1 GCA_003576855.1 Planctomycetota bacterium | reverse complement strand
CATGGCCAGCGTCATGGCCTCGGTGGTGCTCGTACCGGTGCTGGCGGCCCTGTTCGGCCGACCGCGCCCCGCCGCGGGCTTTTGGGGGGCCCTGGGCGGGTTGCTGGGCCTCGTGGCGTTCTATGCGCTGCTGTTCAACTTCGGCCTGAAGGACCCGCAGGAGGAGGCCTATGTCTGGCGACTCGGCGGCCTGGAGCTGTGGCAGGATTACGCCGTGCTGTGTGCGCTGCCCGCGTCGCTGGCCGGGTTCGCCGCGGGCCACCTGCTGGGAGGTCGCCCGCGATGATGCAGGTCGTGACATGGCTGGCCGTATTGGTGCTGGGACCAGGTTCGGCGGCGATCTTCCTGTGGTTTCTGTTAACCCTGCGGCAAATCTTCCGCCGCAACGACTAGACGACGGCGACCAGTAAATAGCCGAGCCATCCTGGCTCGGCGAAGACTGTGGGCGAGCGTCGCCGACGCTCGCACGGCCACGTTGGAGGCCGTGAACCAGCGACCGGCCCTTCCGATGGGCGAGGCGTTGCGGCGCATCCGCGTTTCGGCGAAACGCGGCCACAAGACGGGCGCCGGCCAGGATGGCCGGGCTATTTAGAAGCCGGCGCTTTTGGCTTTGATCTGGTCGCGGACTTCCGGCAGCGGGTACTCGATGATCGGGATGCCGCTGCGGGCGACCTCGTTGAGCCGGCGCCAGCCGCGGGTCACCAGCGCTTCGCGCTCGTGTACGAAGGCCGCGTCGAGCGTGCGCTTGTCGAACGGCCCTTCCACCGCCACTGGGGCGAAATCCTCGGCGACGATGTACTGCGCCAGCGACGGGTTGCAGCGGATGTGCCGCTCGGGGGTCGTGTGGAGCACCTCGGGGTCGAGCATGCCGATGACGTAGCGGAGGTACAGGTCGCTATCGGCGAGCCCCGCGACGTCCTCGCCGCACACTTCGCACAGATAGCCTTCGTCGCATTTGGCCATAGGAAAGGCGGGTGGCGGGAGGCGGGAGGCGGGAGAAGACTGGAGGCGGGAGACCGGATAGTCAAGCATCCAGCATCCAGCATCCGCCTACAGCCGCAGCACGTCATTCATCCCGTAGAGTCCGGCCGGTTTGTCGACGAGCCACTTGGCGGCCAGCAGTGCGCCTTGGGCGTAGCAATCGCGATTGCTGGCGGCGACTTTCAGCTCGATCGTTTCGCCCAGCATGCCGAAGACGATGGTGTGCTCGCCGGGGTTGTCGCCTGCCCGGACGGCATGGTAGCCAATTTCGCCGGGGGTCCGCTTGCCGACGCGGCCTTCGCGGCCGTGCAGGTGGAGCGTCTGGCCCATGGCCCGGGCGACGATCTCGCCGAACTTCAGGGCCGTGCCGCTGGGGGCGTCTTCCTTGAAGCGGTGATGGCGTTCGATGATCTCGACGTCGACGCCCGAGGGGTAGTCCCGCAATACGTGTCCGGCGGTCTGGGCGAGCTTCATCAGGAGATTCACGGCCGTGCTCATGCTCGGCGCGACGACGATCGGCAGTTCCTTCGCTGCACGGCCGATGAAGTCGCGCTGATCGGGCTCGAATCCTGTCGTGGCGATCACGATCGGCTTGCGGTACTCCAGGCAGTGGGCCAGCACCGCGATGGCCGCGTTGGGAACCGAGAAGTCGATCACGACGTCGGCCGCGCTTTCGCCGACGACGGCCAGCGGGACGCCCAGCTCGCCGATGCCGGCGACCAGCCCGGCGTCTTGACCGAGCCGCGGATGGTTGGCCGATTCGATGGCGGCGACGATCTCAAAATCGCCGCCCTGGACGGCCAGCGCGGTGACGCGCTGGCCCATCCGCCCGGCGGCGCCGTGGATGGCAAGTTTGAGGGGCATGCTCCATGCTCCTAATTTGTTTGATGCGCGGCGTCGCCCGCTGGCAAATAGGCTAAGCCGCCAAGAGTCGGCGTCGCAATAGTCGGCGTACGAGGAGGCATGGCGACCAATGGCGCGTCAGATGAATCGTCCAGACGGCGGAGGTCAGCGAACATTGCATCGACATCGCCGCCGAATTGGTCAGACCAGGCCTTCGCCTCAACGCGACCAGCGGCGCGGCAGATGCGTTCGATGTCGCGCCGACGCCCCGCATTGGCGATGTGCCGGAAGTTCCAGGTCACCAGGTATTGTATACCATGCGCCGCGGCCGGTGCTATGTGCGCGACGTCGCGCGGCTGTGATGACGGAACGCCGCCCTTTTGAAGCAAGGCCTTGGTGAGATCAGCCGCGATCGAAGTCGCTCTCAAATGCGGAATGTTCTTCAAAACTTGCATTCGCTCCGCGACCGCGGCAGCGTCGCCGGCCGAGCATTCCTGAACGACTAGCCTCGAAACGAACAAACGAAATCGGCTTGACGCCTCAGCCCAGAACTCGCGCGTCGCTTGCTGATGGCCGGCGACGATTTGGTCGTTGCTGGTTCGACTCGTTAAGTATCCAATAACCGTCGTTTCAAGGTATACGGATGGAATCTCTGCCATTGGGGTTTCGAATGGGCCGATCGAGGTGCGCTTCAGGAGCGATCATTGCTGCGGCGAGCCCCCGGGCGATGCTCCACCCATGACCAGGACGATGCATCCCGCCGTTTCTTGGGGGCCTAGCTATTGAGTTGAATCGCTCGCACGATCTCGTCGAGATCGTTGTCCACCTTCACCGCCCGGTTGGCGAAGGCCGCGCGGCTGACGCCCCGTTTGCCCAGCACGCGGTTGAATTCGTCCTGGTCGGTCGTGTGGTAGGCGACCGTGGCGGTCGGGTCCTTAAGCTGGTGGCCGGTGAGGATGCAGACCACGCGGTCGCTGGGGGCGATGACGCCTTCTTCCCGCAGCAACTTGGCGCCCGCTACGCTGGCGGCGCTGGCCGGTTCGCAGCCGAAGCCGCTGAGCCCCACCTGGGCCTTCGCGTCGAGAATTTGCTGGTCGGTCGCTTCGCGGACCACGCCGTCGCACCAGTGGAGCGCCCGGAGGCACTTGGTCAGGTTCACCGGGCGATTGATTTCGATGGCGCTGGCGATCGTGTCGGCCTTCGACGCCGCCGAATCGAGCTGGGCGTAGTAGCGGGCGACGCCGGCACTGTCGGGTCGCCCGTCGTTCCAGCGGATCTGTTCCTTGTTGTAAAGCTGGTGGAGCGTGTTGGCGCCGGCGGCGTTGATGACCGCCAGCCGCGGCACACGGTCGATGAGCCCCAGCTCATGCAGCTCGTGGAACGCCTTGCCGAAGGCGCTGCTGTTGCCCAGGTTGCCCCCCGGCACGACGATCCAATCCGGCACGTCCCAGCCGAGGCTTTCGAGCACCCGGTACATGATCGTCTTCTGGCCCTCGAGGCGGAAGGGATTCACGCTGTTGACCAGGTAGATGCCCAGTTGCTCGCTCACCTCGCGGACCCGCTGCATGGCGTCGTCGAAGTCGCCGGCGATCTGAATCGTCAGGGCGCCGTAATCGAGAGCCTGCGACAGCTTGCCATAAGAGATCTTGCCGGAGCCGATGAAAATCACCGCCTGCATGAGCCTGCTCGCGCAGCAGTAGAGCGCAAGGGAGGCGCTGGTGTTGCCCGTCGAGGCGCAGGCGGCTCGCCGGGCGCCGATGGTCCGGGCGTGCGTGAACGCGGCCGTCATGCCGTTGTCCTTGAAGCTGCCCGAGGGGTTCATCCCCTCGTATTGCAGCAGCAATTTGCCGGCATGCAGGCCGATGTAGCGGCCCACGCCATCGGTGACATGAAGCGGGGTTTGGCCTTCGCCGATGGTGACGATCTTCTCCGGCGGGGCGAAAGGAAGAAGTTCGTAGAATCGCCACACGCCGCTGCGGCACAACGGCTCGTTGCGCCGGGCCCATTTCTGTTCGAACCAGCGGAGCGACTCGGGCGGGCCGATCCGGTCCCAATCATATGCCACGTCCAACAGCGACCCGCACCGCGGGCAGGCCGTAAGGACTTCGCCCACATCGAAGGTGGCGCCGCAATCGGGCGCCAGGCACTGCTGGTAGGCCTGGTCGGTGGTGACGCTAACCGAAGTAGCCACAAAGAGACCCCGGCGATGGGCGGTAAGGTTCGATTGGCAAACGAGTTATTAGAAGTCTAGCCCGCTTGGCCAAGGGCAGCAACGACACGCCGCAGGGGCGTCCGTACGGGCACGTTGCTCGGAAGCTGTAGCGATTTGCGCTCTCTGGCGCCTACGTTTGCCGTGGGGACGCATGGGCTACAAAACCGCGGCGAACTTCCTGCGGCGCCGGGGATGGTCGCGGGGCGTTTGAGTGGCGGCAAGGCTCCGGTGCTGGGCAAGGGGCATCGTCGTGGCGGGGCCGCTTTGGCGGCTCGTTGAGCCGCGGCTTTTGACGAACATTCCAAGTGCGGCTAAGTGCAAGGCTGTTATTGACTTAAGTGTTCGGCAGTCCGCGGCTAGTTGTTTGACGGTCCTGCTAGGCCGCTTATAATGGCGATTCTATGTCCGGCCTGCCATTGTGTGCTGGGTCGGCGATCGCTCCGGAGGTACGACATGAAGAAAGCGGAAATGAAGGTATACCGGGACCGGCTGCTCGATCTGCGCTCGCGCCTGCGAGGCGACGTCTCCTCGATGACGCAGGCGGCGTTACGAAAGGGCGGCGTCGACGGCGCCAACGGTTCCAGCATGCCGATTCATATGGCCGAACTGGGGAGCGATAATTTTGAACAGGAGTTCACGTTAAGCCTTTTGGCCAATGAAGAAGACCGCTTGGGAATGATCGAGCTGGCGTTGCAGCGGATTGAGGACGGGAACTTCGGCATATGCGAACAATGCGAAGGCGCCATCCCCAAGACGCGGCTCAATGCGATTCCCTATACCCCGGTGTGCGTCAAGTGCGCTGAAACGCGGGACCAACGGGCGCCGCTTCACTAGGCTTTATCGCGCTACCGGACGCCGCCGCAACGCACTGGGCCTTTCTCGTCCACGCAAGGGTGCAAGCTGCTTCGCCATGGATGAGCGCG
>QEVI01000386.1 GCA_003576855.1 Planctomycetota bacterium | reverse complement strand
GCCCGCGGCCGGCGGGGCCGTCACCGTCGCAGACGCCAGGCAGGTAGCCTGGCGGTTATTGCGATCGGTCACGATGTGTATCGGCGTTTGCAGCTTGCCGGGCTGCTCGCCGGCGGTGAACGTCACTTCGACGAAATGGACGGTCTTCAGCTCGTCGTCCTTCTTGAACACGAAGCAGTTATCGCCGCAGTTGACGTCGAGGATCTTAAACGGCTCGCGGCCGCGGACGATGATCTTGCGGGTGACGGTCTGGCCGGGTTTCAATTCGCCCAGCACAAGCTGCGCGGGCGTTACGGAGAACTCGGGCCGAATCGAGCCCGATATGAACAGCGGAATCCGCTGGTTGTAGGCCCGGGTGTCATTGGTGACGACCGTGAGCTGGTCCTTCACGTAGCCGGCGGGGACGTTCGGCTTGAGCCGGATGATGAGCTCATAGGAGACGCGGCCGCCTGACCGCTCCCGTTCGCTGAGCTCCACCTCGAAGTTGTCGTTGTCGTTGGTGACGTCGACGATTTCCCAGTCGGGGCGGCCGGCGTAGTTGACGATCAGCTTTTGCTCGGCCGGCTGGCCTTCGTTAACCTCGCCGAACTCAACGGCGCCGGGGCTGAACACGATGTCGCCGCGGATCAGGCCATGGACGCGGAGCTGTACCTCGGCCGTGTAAGGCGGGCCGAAGGTCACTGTAAGCGTAGCGCCCTTCTGGCCGACGTGGGTGCGGGTATTGTACCGGGCGACGACGTACGCCTTTTCGTGGGACTTGAGCGTAACCGACGCGCCTTCGGGGACGGGGCCGTTGGGGCCTTCGAGCGACGGCGACGTGCAGCCGCAACTGGAGCGGACGCCGCTGAGCGTCATGTCCTGCTTGTAAATGTTGACGACCTCGAACTTGTAGACGGTATCGGCCCCGCGGGCCACGGCGCCGAAGTCGTGGTCGAGTTTCTTGAACATCTTCTCGGCCCATTCTTGAGCGCCCGTCAGCGGCGCCCAGCCGAGTACCATCAGCAGAGCCAATCCCAGTTTGCGTAACACCTTACGGTTCTCCCACTGCGCTGATGCCTACGTGCAAATCCCCGACGCCAGTAGCTGCCGGCTCCGTGCATCTGGCTCTGCGCAAAGTATTCTAATGCTTCTTTTGCGCTGTGCAGCCGAATTGCAGAGACAGCATGTCATTTTTCACGTTCCCACCCAAGACTGATTGCACGCCTTCCGTTTAGGTAGGTTGTGCCGCTCAGACCGGCCAGGCTACGGCCGGCGCCGGTTCGCGCCGGTCGGCATTCCCCCGCAACTGCTTCGTTGCCGAGCGTCGACGCCGCACAGTGCACGTCAACGCGAAGGCGCCCTATGGCAGCGCGTCGCCCAGACAACCGAGGCCGCCTCCCGTTCCGATAGTTACCCCCCTGCAAGGGCCGCGCCGTTTGATAAAATGCGCCCTTTGCGGCGGCCGATCGGCACGCGAGACAGGCCCAGCCGGCGGCGCCGCACTCGCCCCCAGAACGGAAGCCCCCCTGCCGCGGCTCCAGAGTAATTCTACGATATGCCGTTAGATCGGGTCGCAATCGTGGGCGTGGGCCTCATCGGCGGCTCCATCGGGCTGGCGCTGCGGGAGCGACGATTGGCGGCGGAAGTCGTGGGCGTAGGTCGCCGCCTGGACTCGCTGCAAAAGGCCCACGACCGAGGCGCAGTCAATTGGACGACGACCAATCTCGTTGAGGGAGTGGCCGACGCGGATTGGGTGGTCGTTTGTACGCCGGTCAACTTGATCGCTGACACAGTAGCCGCAGTCGCCGCCGTGGCGCCGCGGGCGACGATTACAGACGTCGGCAGCACCAAGGCGGAAATCTGCCGAGAATTGCACCGGCTGCGCGCCGCCGAGCACACTGTGCCCGAACGCTCGCCCCCCGCTGACGCCGAGGGGCCGGCGGAGACGCCCGAGCACGAGGCGGCCGGGGCGCTCGCCAGGCAACGGTTTGTGGGCAGCCACCCGCTGGCCGGCGACCACCGTACCGGCCCGGAATTCGCCCGCGCGGATTTGCTCGAGGGCCGCGTCGTCGTCGTCACGCCGGAGGACTCGACGCCCGTCGGGCTGGTGGAACGGGTGCAGGGTTTTTGGGAGTCGCTCGGGGCCCAGGTCGAGCTGCTGTCCCCGGAGGAACACGACCGGGCGCTGGCGGCGACAAGTCACCTTCCGCACCTGATCGCGGCCGCCTTGGCGGCGTCAACGCCGGAGGAGTGGTTGCGGCTTGCCGCCCGGGGCTGGGGCGATACGACGCGGATCGCGGCGGCCGATCCGCAACTTTGGACGCAGATTTTCTTGCAGAATCGGGCCGCGGTGCTCGACGCCTTACGGCGGTTCGAGCACCGGCTGGCGCAGTTTGACGAAGCCGTCGCTGGCGGCGACCCCCTGGCGCTGGCCAGCGCCCTTCAGGAAGCAAAACGGATTCGAGATGCTTTGGGAGATTGACCTCCACCGGCGAACGGGAATGCAGGACGTCGATGCGCGGCGCGTTGAAGCCGACGCCGCGGCCCTGGGACTGGCACAGGGCATCCGCGTGACGAGCGCCCGCGGATACCTGCTGCAAGGCCCGGAGTTGACGGCCGAGCGGGTCGAGCGCCTCGCGCGGGAGCTGTTCGCCGATACCGTCGTGGAGCAGTACGTCGTCGCGCCGGTGGGGGACCGGCGGTTGACGGCGCCCGCGGAGGCGAACCCCGCGCCCAGTGCGGACGAGTCGTCCCGGCGTCCGGCCGGCCCGCAGGACGACGCCGCGACGCCGCAGTTAGTGCAAGTGCTGCTCAAGCCGGGAGTGATGGACCCGGTGGCGCAGAGCGCCGAGGCGGCGGCCGGCGATTTCGGCTGGGACGTCGAAGCGGTGCGGACCTTGCGCAAGTATTGGATCGCCGGGGCCAGCGGCG
>QEVI01000385.1 GCA_003576855.1 Planctomycetota bacterium | reverse complement strand
CCTCGCCGATCTCGCCGGACTGTTCTACAGCGACGATTGGGACCACTACTGGAACTGAACCGAAAATCAAAACTTGCCACAATCCGCGACTGCACCCCGGTTAACCAGTCGCTTGACCGGTTGCGGCTCGTACCGCTTCGGCGGTCACCGGGGAGACGACGCCGCGCTCGGTCACGATCGCACGAATCAGCTCCGCGGGGGTTACGTCGAACGCCGGGTTATAAACGGCGACGTCGGGCGGAGCCAGCCGGCTGTCGCCAAGTCGAACGATCTCGTCTCGCCCGCGCTCTTCGATCGGAATCGCCGCGCCGTCGGCCAGCGACAAATCGAACGTGCTCGTCGGCGCGGCGATATGAAACGGCACGCCGTGGGCCTTCGCCAGCACGGCGACGCCGTAGGTGCCGATCTTGTTTGCCGAATCGCCGTTGGCCGCAATGCGATCGGCCCCGGTAATGACCGCTTGGACCCGCCCCTGGCGCATCACCTGGGCGGCCATTGAATCGCAGATGAGCGTACAGTCGATCCCGCGCTGCGAAAGCTCCCACGCTGTAAGGCGCGCCCCCTGCAACAGGGGCCGCGTCTCGTCGACCCACACATGCAGCCGCTTGCCGCGCCGCACGAGCTCGAAGATCACTGCCAAGGCCGTGCCGTCGCCCCCGGTGGCCAGCGCCCCGGCGTTGCAGTGCGTGAGAACGCCGGCGCCCGCGGGCAATGCCGCCAGCAGGTCGGCCCCATGCCGGCCGATCGCCGCGCACATCTGGCGGTCTTCCTCGTGGATGGCGCGGGCCTCGGCGAGCAACCGCTCCTTAAGCTGCTCGACGGCGCCGGCGGCGCTTTCTTGCGCCGCTCGCCGCATCCGCTCCAAGGCCCAGAAAAGGTTCACCGCCGTGGGCCGACTCGTCGCCAAATAGTCGCAAGCGGCGAAAGCATCGTCTCGCCAGTTCGCTTCGGCCCCCTCCGCTCGATGGTGGAGACGAGGAAGCCCCGTATGATTTGTAGCGCCCGCCCGAACCGCAAGCACCACGCCATACGCCGCCGCCACGCCAATGGCCGGCGCGCCCCGCACGGCCAGCCGCTGGATCGCCTGCCACACCTCCTCGACCGTGCGGCAACGGAGCTCGACCGCCTCGCCCGGCAGTCGCGTCTGGTCGAGCAGCACCAGCGTGCCGTCCGCGCCCCCCTCCCAACGCAACGTCGGCGGTTGAGTGGTCGTCATACGGCAAACCGCTCGCTGTACGGTAGATCGAACGTGGCCGCGACGGCCGCATTGGTCACCTCGCCGGCGTGGATGTTGATCGCCCTGGCGATCGGCCGGCTAACCTTCGCCGCCGCCTCCAGCCCGTGCTTGGCGATCGCCATCACGTAGGGGAGCGTCACGTTGCAAAGGGCAAAGGTGCTCGTACGGCCGACGGCGCCCGGCATGTTCGTCACGCAATAGTGCACCACGTCGTCGACGATGTACGTCGGCTCGCTGTGGGTTGTCGGCCGGCTGGTGGCGATGCAACCCCCTTGATCGATCGCTACGTCGATGATCACGCTGCCGGGCTTCATTTCCTTGAGCTGCTCGCGCTCGATCAATCGTGGCGCCTTCGCGCCGGGGATGAGCACCGCTCCAATCACCAGGTCCGCCAGCTTCAACTGCTCGCGGATGATGTGCCGATCGCTGAACAGCACGTCGACGTTCGGCGGCATGACGTCGGCCAGATACCGCAGACGATCCATGTTGATGTCGAGGATGGAGACATTGGCGTTGAAGCCAGCCGCGATTTTGGCCGCGTTGGCGCCGACGATGCCGCCGCCGAGGATGAGGATGTTCGCCGGCGCCACGCCCGGGACGCCCCCCAGCAGGATGCCGCGACCCATTTGCGGCCGCTCCAGGTATTTGGCCCCCTCCTGGATGCTCATCCGACCGGCCACTTCGCTCATCGGCGTCAGTAGCGGAACCCGTCCCTGGTCGTCGGCTAGCGTCTCGTAGGCGACGGCGGTCGTCCCCGAGGCCAGCATGGCCTCGGTCAAGTCCCGCTCCGCCGCGAAATGGAAGTAGGTGAACACCACCTGGCCGGGGCGGATCATCGGCCACTCGGCCGGCTGCGGCTCCTTGACCTTCACGATCATGTCGGCGCGGGCGAAGATCTCGGCCGGCCCGGCGAGGATTTCAGCCCCGGCGGCCGCGTACTCGGCGTCGGGCAGGCCAGAGCCGATGCCTGCCGCCGTCTCGACGAGCACCGTGTGGCCGCGGCGGGTCAGTTCCTCCACGCCGACCGGCAACATGGCGACGCGATATTCGTCCTGCTTTATCTCTTTGGGAACGCCAATGATCATGCGAGAATCCTACGCGTACAATCAACCAACGGCCGCTTAAACCGATCGCCCGCCCAACAAGCCGGTAGCCGCTAAACCGTCAAGTAGCCGCAGCTCAACGAGCCAGTAGCCGCCGCTCAACGAGCGGCCGGGGCGGCGCCCAGCCCACCCCGCTCCGGCGGCTCGTTGAGCCGCGGCTACTTGGGGCGTTGAGCCGCGGCTTGTGGACGCTTTCGAGTTTAGCGGGGCGCCGCAAACCGCCTACTCCTGTTCGCGCAGTGCTGTATCGCTCCATGAACCGGGAACCTGCCAGCCGCCGACTGATCTGGGTCATTGTCCTAGCCCTGGCGGCCTGGGGCGGGTTACTAGCCTTAGGGGCGTATTTGGGCCTCGACCCGGCCACGCCCGACCGCGATTACCGCCGTCTGGCGGTGGTGGCCGCGACCACCGGCGGCTTTCTCGCCCTGTGGCTAGGGGCCCTGGCCTGGCGGGGCCGCCGGTGAACTTTTGCGCCGCGAGGGGCCTCGGGGCGGGTGTAGTAATCCCGTCTGGCGCGAAGGGGTAAGATGCGGTAGCTTGGCAATCTCTTGGTTTCAATTTATGGAGGTTGTCATGTCGTATCCGCGTGA
>QEVI01000384.1 GCA_003576855.1 Planctomycetota bacterium | reverse complement strand
GAACCGACAAACCCGATAAAGCCCATCAGCCACGCCATCGGCGCCGAGATGTTCCATAGATAGCCGCCCAACAGCGCCAAGAGGATCATCATGATGCCGAACACAAACACGCCGCCCAGCCCCGTCAACACGCGGACCGGCAACACCTGGTCGTCCATCAAGGCGCGGCTCTGGTCGGCCAGCTCGGCGCGCTGCGCCGTAAGCTGGTCGATGCGTTCGTCAATTTGCGCTCGCCGCCGCAAGAGCGAGACGTTCTCTCCTACCTCCTCCAGCGCGTGCCGCAGCTCCTTGCCGCCGTACATGGCCAGGGCTTCGGTGAGCTTGCTCTTCAGGTCGGTCGCTTCTTGCCGATAGGCGTGCCGGTCGCGCTGCAATTGCTTGAGCCGGGCGGTCTGTTCGCGGATGGTGTGCGCCGGCTCGCGCAGAGCGCGGAGCGCCTCGTCGGAAATATCGGGCAGGCTGTCGGGGGTGCGGCGGCCCGGCAGGCCGACACTATCGAGATTGTCTTGCAGCGAGTTTTCCAACTCGACCGTCTCTTTGCGCAACCGGCCAATCTGGTCGTGCAGCGAGCCGATCCACGGCACGTGCTCGCACAACGCATCGACCCGCGACGAGGCCGACCAAAGCGTCCGGTCGATGGGCAGCGCGCGGGCCTCGTCGCGGAGCGCGATCCGTTGCCGCTTGAGCTTTTCGCACGTCTGGCGATGCTCGGCGATTTCGGCGTTCAGCCGGTCCACCGTCTCGATGGCGTCTTCCGGCAACTCGGTCAGCGGCTCCAGGTCGGTCAGCTCCTCCAGCGCCTCCTGGCGGCGCTTCCAGACGTCGCGCACCTGAATGGCCACTTCCAGCAAACGTCCTTGCTGTTCAATTTGCTTGATGTTCTGGTCGAAGCGGGCGACTTCCTGCTCGACCGCGTCCCGCTGCGAACCGAGCTTGGCCCACTGGCGGCCGTGCCCCGAGAGGCGGTCGATCTCGCCTTGCAGTTTTTCGCGGTCGTTGAGGATGCGGAGCAACTCGCCTTCCGAGCCGTCGTCGGCAAGCAGCTTTTGCCGGGCGGCGTCGATGTCGCGCATCACGTCGACCAGCGAGACGCGATCCAGCCCGCTCGTCAGGTTGTAGAGACGGTCAGCGGCTTCGGTGTCGTCCAGGGTGCCTAGCTCTTGAATCTCGCGCAGGCCGACGGCGAACACGTTGTTGAACGTCGCCTCGTCCACGCCCGCCAGCAGGATGTTGAGCAGGTGGTTGCCTTGCGTGGCGCCGCTGGGGCCTTCAATCGTGATCTCGCCCGCGCCGCGGCCTTCCGCGCGGCGATGAATCTTGAACACGCCGCTGGGGCTGTTCACCCCCAGCACGCCGCCCGAGTCGCCGCCATGAAGCGGCGGGAAGTAGCGGCGGCGGCGCTCGGTGGAGTAACCGTACAGCACGGTCCGCACGAACTGGAGCAGCGTGGTCTTGCCCGCCTCGTTGCGGCCGTAGAACACGGTCACGCGGTTCTGAAGATCGGGAATCTCCAGCCCGTTCCACACGCCAAAGCCGTCAACATGGATGTCGGTGATTTTCATGGATCGTCACTTATCGTCTCACTAGCCGGAGCAAACAATCCCTAGCCGGCAGCTAACAGCCTCCGGAGGGTCGCACGCCAACGGATATCCAACTTGTTTGTCGCGTCGCGTTCCGGAGGCTGTTAGCCTCCGGCTAGATCCCTTGCTTGGTTTGGGGGGATTTACAGTTCCTCGCCGCGTAATAGCTCGGCGCCCAGGAGGGCGGCTTCGCGGAGGGTTTCTTTGGCGGTCGCGGCGTCGGGGAGCGTGAGCAGGCCGGTCAGCACGTCGGGCAGATTGTCGCCCTGCACGTGCGACTCGATCTCCAGCCGCCGTCCTTCGCGCTCGACCTTGCGCACTTCGCGGAGGAAGTCTCCCAGGATGGTGTCTTCCTCAAACCAATCGTCCGGCAGCGTCGTGGGCGACTTGACCTCCAGCGACACAGTCCACGCCGCGGGACTGCGATGCCCAAAGTCGGCCCGCAGCATGGCGACAATTTCTTTGGCGGTGTCGCCGCGACGCAACTCCGAAGCCAGGCGCCCCGACGCGGCCACCTCCCACGCCACCAGCACGTGACGGCCGGCGGCTTCGTTGGCGAACGATTGAATGCGTTCGCGCAGCAGCTTTTCCAAATCATCGCGGCGGGCGTTCTCGCGCAGCGTGACGCGCTCCCGCCGCCAGCGCACCACGTCGGTGGGGACGCTCTTGGTGCGGGCCTGCCCGCGCTCATCGACATGCACCAGCACGCAACCGTGAGCGCCGTCTTCCTCGGGCGAGCGGCCTTGCGGTGTGCCGGGATAAATAGCCGCCGGCGCCGACGCCGAGAGCGCTTTGTGCTCGTGCTGGCCGCCGAGGGCCCAGTAGTCCATCTTTTGCTTGGTGAACGACGACGCCTCGTACTGGCCGTGGGCCACGGCCAGCGAGAACGCCTCCTTGTTGCCCACGCGGAAGTCGGCCGGCGCGGGCGAATGGCGCTCATCGCAACTGGCGCCGCGGATCACGGCCAGCGTCGTCTCGCCGCGGGTGAAGTGGACTTCCTCGATCTTGCGTGGCGGGAAGACCTTCACGTTCGTTGGCAGTCGCGCGGCGGCGGGCCAACGGTCGGGCGGATCAACTTCGCCCCCCGCCCAGTACACCGGAATTTTGCGTTCCGCCAGGCGATTGAGTTGCGTAACCAGGAACGCCATCGCGCGGGGACCGGCGGCGCGGCAATCGAGGATATCGCCCGAGAGGAGGACGAAGTCCACTTCTTCGACCAGCGCAGTGTCGAAGACCTGGTCGACGGCCTGGAACGGGGCGTCCACCAGCACGTCGCGCAGATGTTCGGGAACCTCGGTCAGCCCTTCCATAGGCCGCTCCAAGTGGAAATCGGCGGCGTGCAAAAAGCGAAACGGCTCGCCCGAC
>QEVI01000383.1 GCA_003576855.1 Planctomycetota bacterium | reverse complement strand
TTCCCGCTCCGGCGGCTCGTTGAGCCGCGGCTGGTTGAGGCTCGTTTTCGCCGCGGCTGTGGGGGCGTTTGCTTATGCCCAGCGGGCGTTGCCGTGGCCCTCGACGATGCGGCCGATCCGCCAGTTCTCCATGCCGAGCTGCGCGATCTGCTGCTGGATGCTGTCGGCATAGTAGTCGCTGACCACCAGCGCCAGGCCGACGCCCATGTTGAACACGCGGAACATCTCCGCCTCGTCCACGTCGCCCAGCCGCTGGAGCCAGGGAAACACTGGCGGCACGGGCCAGCTATCGCGGACGATTTCTGCATCCACGCCTGGCGGCAGCACGCGGGCCAGGTTTTCGTGCAGCCCGCCGCCGGTGATGTGCGCGATCCCATGCACGACGCTCTTGACGCGGTAGTGGGCCAGCACGCTGCGGACCGCGCGGGCGTACAGCCGCGTCGGCTCCAAGAGGACTTCGCCGACGCTGCGATCGCTGAAGTCGACCGCGTCGTCGACCGTTAGTCCCGCATGCTCAAACACGATCTTCCGCACCAGGCTAAAGCCGTTGGAGTGAATGCCGCTGGAGGCGACGCCGATCACGGCGTCGCCGGCGACCGCGGCGGTTCCGTTGAGCATCCGCGACTGCTCGACGACGCCGACGCAGAAACCCGCGAGGTCGTACTCGCCCGGGCGATACAAATCGGGCATGATCGCCGTCTCGCCCCCCATGAGCGCCGCGTCCGACTCCAGGCAACCGCGACTAATGCCGGTGACGATCTGCTCCAGTAGGTCCGGATCGTCCTGGGCCATGGCCACGTAATCGAGGAAGAACAGCGGCTCGGCGCCGCAGCAGAGGGCGTCGTTGACGCACATCGCCACCAGGTCGATGCCCACGGTGTCGTGGCGGCCCACGAGCTGGGCGATCTTGAGCTTCGTGCCGACGCCGTCGGTGCACGAGACCAGCACCGGCTGCTGGTAGTTGCGGGCGAACAGCCCGCCGGTGAAGTCCATGCGGAAGAGCCCGGCGAACCCGTGTTCCCAGGGGAGGACGCGCGGGCAATGGGTCCGCCGCATCAACCGCGGCAGCCGGGACATCGATTCTTCGTAGACGGCCAGATCGACGCCGGCGTCTTTGTAAGTCACTTTAGCCATTCGATTGCCCAGCGGTCCTGGCGCGACGAGCTAGCGATTCTAAGGCTGGCCTAGTCGACAGTCGAGGGCGGGCGGCCTAGAGTTGAGGAGAAACGAACCAGCTCGCGGGGGCCGCTCAAAGAACGCCGCGGTTCCACCGAGCGAGGGCGCACCGCCGCGCTTCTCCGTGGCTCGAGCCGATGAACGCTGCACCGCTGCTGCACAGAATTGCCAGGGTCTTTGCCGAGCGCCGGCTGGAGGTCGTTATGGCAGGCAATGCGGCAGCGGCGCTCCGAGGCGCACCGGTGACGACGCTGGACATCGACTTCATGTTCCCCAAGACGCCCGCGAACCTCAATAAACTGAAGGCCGTGGCTCGTGACTTGCAGGCCTCGATCCTGCAGCCGTACTACGCGGCGTACGGTCTTTATCGCATGATTAACGACGATCAAGGGCTGCAGCTTGACTTCATGACGCGCCTGCACGGCATTCGCTCGTTTGAAGGACTCCGTGCACGAGCGTCGCGCGTCGAATTCGGCGAGCACAGTCTCCTGGTGGCCAGCTTGCAAGACGTCATCGCCAGCAAGCGCGCGGCGGGCCGGCAGCGCGATCTGGCCGTGCTTGATGTTTTGGAGATGACCCTTGAAGAACAGCAAGCCCAATAGCAATCAGGCGAAGCCTCGCCTGTCGGCTCTCGAGCGGGAGACGGAGCGGGCGCTGGTTGAGCAAATTCGTCGCCTGCTGGCCCGGCCGATGAACGAGCGCACCCATTTCCTTCGCGTGCGCCATCCCCAGGGAGGGTCGCATCTGTAGTTCGCAAGGCGCCGACGCGATTCATTGAGCGATGGGGCGAAAGACAAAGGCGAATGCTGGAAAGGGCATCGCGAATCTCTCGGCGAACTCATCGCCATATCTGTCGGCCCGCCGCGCTCTTCGCTGTTTGCCATGATTTCGTTAGGATTGTGCCAGATTTTCCGGTGAAGAGCCGCGGCGGACTGCTGATTGCCGGAAGATGTGCCGCGTGGCGAAGCTTCGCCTGGCGCGCGGGTACGCGGGGCTGCTCCGCTTGAGGTATGCTGAAGCGGAGACGCCGCTTCGTGCATAAGTTCCGCCCGGCGAAGGTGCGCCGCGGCGCGGCGCGGGTCTTAAAGAGCATTGGTTCCGGGTGTCGAAGGACAGAGGCGTCGCCCCCGTTGTCGGCCTTCAGGGAAGGGGCCGCCGGCAACAACGTCGGCGGGCGATCTGATCCGAACGCAGCCTCCCAGCCTCCGCAGCAGCCCCTGCCGAACCCATGCTCACCCACTGGACGCCCGCCCTCTCGAATCCGCCATTCGCCGCCGTTATGCCCGCAGCGCAGCGATTCATGCAGTTTCGCTACCCGCTGCCGTACGGGGCGATCCTCCAAGAGAACGGCGTGCAATTCGTCGTCTACAGCCGCTCGGCCACGGCGATGCGAGTGTTGCTCTACAAGCGCGTCGGGGACCGCGAGCCCTATCGCACGATCGACTTCAACCCGACCACCGACCGCTGGGGCGACATCTGGAGCATGTTCGTTCCCGACGTCGCCGCCGGCGCGCTGTATCACTTCCAAGCCGACGGGCCCTATCAGCCGGAGCGCGGCCACCGGTTCAACCCCCACGCGCGGTTGATCGATCCGTACGCCCGCGCGCTGGCGGGTAACTTCCAGGCCTCCGAGGACGGCGTTATCCGTCCGCCGAAGTGCGTCGTCATCGACGACGCGTTCGACTGGAAAGGCGACCGGCATCTCCGCCGCCCCTTGTCGGAGACCGTCATCTACGAAATGCACGTCCGGGGCTTCACGCGCGATCCCTCCAGCG